>JADLHG010000009.1 GCA_020848905.1 Deltaproteobacteria bacterium | reverse complement strand
TGTCGTAGGTCAGCCATAATGTCCGCCTAACGGGTCAGCAAGAATGTCCGCCCTCGTGCATACGAGGGAATGATCTTGCTGAGCAACCGAGGGTGGAGGCGGCTGCAAGCCGTGCGACGCGTCGAGCGGGGGAAGTGGACGATGGCCGAAGCGGCGCAGGCGGTGGGGGTCACGACGCGGCATATGCGGCGGATCTGCCGGGCGGTTGAGGCGCAGGGAGAGGCGGGGCTGGTGCACGGCAACTGTGGCCGGGCCGCGCCAAACCGCCGGTCGGAGGAGCAAAGGCGGCGCGTGATGGCGCTACACCGTGAGAAGTACGCGGGCTTCAACGACGCGCATTTCACGGAGAAGCTGGCAAGCGTCGAGGGGGTCAAGGTGAGCCGGTCAACGGTGCGGCGGTGGTTGCGAGCAGAAGGCATCGGCGCAGCCCGCCGTCGGCGCCCGCCGAAGCATCGGCGACGTCGGGACCGCAAGCCGCAGGCGGGGCAGATGGTGCTCTGGGACGGCAGCCGACATGACTGGCTTGAGGGCCGTGGGCCGATGCTGTGCCTGGTCGGAGCCATCGACGACGCGACGAGCGACTTCTTGCCGGGTGCGCACTTCGTCGAGCACGAGTGCAGCGTGGCCTATCTGCGGGTGCTTCGCGCCCTGGCCACCGGGCCAGGCCTACCGTGGAGCTGCTACGGTGACCGGCACAGCATCTTCCGGCGCAACGACGACGCCTGGACGCTCGAGGAGGAGCTCCGAGGGCGGCAGGACCCCACCCAGCTCGGACGCGCCCTTGAAGCCCTCGGCATCGAGCGCATCGACGCTCTGAGCCCGCAGGCGAAGGGGCGGGTCGAGCGCCTTTGGGGCACGGCGCAAGACCGATTGACCTCCGAGCTCCGCCTCGCGAACGCCTCGACGGCTGCCGAGGCGAACCTCGTGCTCGCGCGCTACCGGCCAGAGCACAACACACGCTTCGCCGTCCCCCCGTCAGAGGCGGCCTCGGCCTGGCGGCCCGTGGTGCGCAGCCTCGATCTGGACCGGCTGCTCAGCTTCTACTACGAGGCAACCGTGCAGAAGGACAATACCGTCAGGATTGCGGGACGCATCATCGACATCCCGCCTGGACCGGGTAAGCGCACCTACGCAGGGATTCGCGCCGAGGTGCGACAGCTCCTCGACGGCTCGTGGCGCATCTATCACCGAGACACGCTCATCGCTACCGCGCCTCCAAGCGACCTCGAAGAACTCGCCCCAAAGCGCGTGCGGAAACGTCCCGTGGCCAGCCGAGCATTTCGAGACGCTGTCCTCCGCCTGTAACCCAGGGGGGCGGACATTTTGGCTGAACAGTTAAGGGCGGACAGAATCGCTGACCATTGACAGAACGCAGAGCGGGCGTTGACGAGCCCCCCCTCACCGACTATGCTGCGCGCCGTTGATCGACCCCCGACGGGTCGTCCGAAGCGCGCTCCGCGCGGCGGCCCCCGGAAGAGATCGGGAGAGATGGCCGAGAGGTCGAAGGCGCCTGACTCGAAATCAGGTGTACGGCTTGCCGTACCGGGGGTTCGAATCCCTCTCTCTCCGCTACGGCAGCCGGCAGCCGGCTGTGGGAGACGCGACGCGAAGGACGACGAGCAGTCGGGAGAGATGACCGAGCGGCTGAAGGTGCACGACTGGAAATCGTGTGTACCGAAAGGTACCGGGGGTTCGAATCCCCCTCTCTCCGCCGGAGTGAGCGCACTCCAAGAGTTTATGGCCCCGGGCGACGGGATGCCTGCGAACCCCGCCAGGCCCGGAAGGGAGCAACGGTATTGGGATAACCGGGTGTCCGGGGCCCTTTCTTTCTCTCGGCGCTCCCCGCGGTAGAAAGCCGCGGGGAGCGCTGATCTCGATGTAGCCATGGCGGAGTCGGTGCAGTCGGGGGGCGCAAGCCGTGGCCAGGCCTACGTGGTGCTGGCGCGCCGCCACCGGCCCGCGCGCTTCGAGCAGGTCGTCGGGCAAGAGCACGTCACACGCACGCTGCAGAACGCGATTCGCGCGGGGCGCGTGCACCACGCCTATCTCTTCACCGGTTCGCGCGGGGTGGGCAAGACCACCGTGGCGCGCATTCTGGCGAAGGCCCTGAACTGCGAGAAGGGCCCGACTCCCGACCCGTGCGAGGCCTGCGATTCGTGCAAGCAGGCCGCCTCGGGGGCGGTGGACATCTTCGAGATCGACGGCGCGAGCCACACCGGCGTGGACGACGTGCGCGAGCTGCGCGAGAACGTGCGCTACCTGCCGGCGCGCGCGCGCAACAAGATCTACATCATCGACGAGGTGCACATGCTCTCCACGAGCGCGTTCAACGCGCTCTTGAAGACGCTGGAAGAGCCGCCGCCTCACGTCGTCTTCATCTTCGCCACCACCGAGCCGCACAAGATCCCGGCCACGATCCTCTCGCGCTGCCAGCGCTTCGACTTCAAGCGTGTGCCGGGGCCGATGCTCCTCTCGCACCTCGAACGGCTCACCGCAACCGAGGGCGTGAAGGTGGATTCCGCGGGGCTGTCGCTGATCGTGCGCGCCTCGGAAGGGAGCGTGCGCGACTCGCTGAGCCTTCTCGATCAGGTCATCGCCTACGCCGTGGGCGAGGAGACGATCGATGCGGCGAAGGTGGCCGAGCTCCTCGGGGTGACCGACCGGCGCGTACTCTTCGAGCTCTCGGCGGCGCTCCTCGCCCGCGAGGCGGATCGCGCGCTGGCGGTCGTGGACCGGCTCTTCTCCGACGGGCAAGACCTCTCGCAGTTCGCGCAGGCCTTCCTCGCGCACCTCAGGGATCTGATCGTGGTGCGCTCGTGTCGCGAGCCGCGGCCGCTGCTCGACGTGACCGAGGCCGAGCTCGAGGAGCTCGTGCGGCAGGCCAAGGGCGACGGTGCGGAGCTGCTCGAACAGCACTTCGACCGCTTCGCGCGCACGGCGCAGGAGATCGCGCGGTCCTCCTTTCCGCGCCTTCTGCTCGAGCTCGTGCTGATCGAGCTCGTCAACGCCGAGCCGCTTGTGCCGCTCGGGGACCTCCTGCAGCGCCTAGCGGACCTCGAAGCGCGCCTTGGCGGGGCAGGCCCGAGCCCCTCGTCCCCGGTGGGGGGCGCAGGGCCACGCGGCGTGACGGGTTATGGTCCGAGAGGTGCGACCGAGTCTCGTGGGTCCGCCCCCGCGCCGAGTCGTCCTGCGCCCGCCCCCGCTCCGCGTCGCGCGCAGGGTAGCTCGGTGGCGACCCCTTGGGCCCAGCGCGCCGAGGCTCTCGCGGCGAGCGCGCCTCCGGCGGAGGCGGAACCCGCGTCGGCGCCGGTCACAGCCCCGGTGCCGGTCAAAGGGCCTGCGCCGGTTGCCGCCCCCGTGCCGATCAAAGGGCCTGCGCCGGTTGCCGCGTCCCCGCCGGTTGCCGCGTCCGCGCCGGTTGCCGTGTCCGCTCCGATGGCAGTCTCCGCGTCCCCGGTGGCGCTCGTGCCGGCTCCGACGCCGGTGCGCCCGGTGCTCTCGGCCGAGGGCGGAGAGGCGCTCGCGGGCTGGCAGGCGCTGCTCCGCCAGGTCGAGGCGGCGCAGCCCGTGGCAGCGAGCGTCTACGTGGCGGGTCGGCTGCTCGCATTCGACGGGAAGAGCGTCGAGCTCGGCTACCCGCCGGGCTCCTTCGAGCTGCGGCTCGCTCAGGACCGCGACAAGCGCTCGGCCTTCGAGCAGGCCTGCCTTAAGGCCGCGGGTCGCGAGCTCGCGGTGACCGCGCGGGCGCTGAGGCCCGAGGAGGCGAGCGCCCCCGACGTCGTGGCGCAGTCGGCGCTCGAGGCCGAGGCGCGCGAGCGGGCCCGTCGCGCGGAGCAGCTTCGGGACGAAGCGCGGGGCCATCCGATCGTCCGTGCGCTCGTCGAGCGGTGCGGTGCCCAGATCGAACACATCCACGTGATCGCCGACGGAGAGCAGTCACGATGACCGACGCAGGACAGCCGAACCTGAGCCAGCTCCTTCAGACCGCCCAGCACCTGCAGCAGGAGATGCAGAGGGTGCAGCAAGAGCTCGTCCACAAGCGCGTGGACGGCTCGGCGGGCGGCGGGATGGTGGTCGCGACCGTGAACGGCCAGCTGCGGCTCGTCGCGCTGCGCATCGAGCCCGAGCTCCTCAAGCAAGAGGAGCTCGACATGCTGCAGGACCTGGTCGTGGCCGCCGTGAACCAGGGGATCCAGAAGGCGCAGGAGCTCGCGCGGGAGGAGCTCGCGCGGGTCACGGGCGGCATGCTGCCGGGGCTCGGGGGCCTGCAAGGCCTGCTCTAGGGACATCCTTTAATGGCCGATCCGCTCACGCGGCTCGTACGCGAGCTGGCCAAGCTTCCGGGGGTGGGCGAGCGCACGGCGACGCGCCTCGCGTTCCACCTTCTGCGCGCGCCGGAGAGCTACGCGGAGCAGCTGGCGCAGGCGATCCTCGAGGTGCGGCAGAAGCTCCGGCAGTGCTCGATCTGTTGCCAGCTCACCGAGCAAGATCCCTGCGCGCTGTGCGCTGACGCACGGCGGGACGCGCAGCTCGTGATGGTGGTCGCCACGCCGCAGGACCTGCTGGCCGTGGAACGGGCCGGCGGCTACCGGGGCCGCTACCACGTGCTGCACGGCCTGCTCTCGCCGCTCGACGGCGTGGGCCCCGACGAGCTCCGCATCCAGCCGCTCCTCGCGCGCGTGGCGCAGGGCGGGGTGCAGGAGGTGATCCTCGCCACGAGCCCGAACGTGGAGGGGGACGCGACGGCGCTCTACCTGTCGAAGCTGCTCAAGCCGCTCGGGCCCAAGGTGACGCGCATCGCGAGCGGCGTGCCGATCGGCGGCGAGCTCGAGTATGCCGACGGGATCACGCTGCACCGGGCGATCGAGGGCCGCCGCGAGGTCTAACAGCTTGGGGACACCCCCTCGCGCTGCGTGACCCGGGCCACGCTCGGCGCACCTCCTGCTGCACGGCGGTGGTCGGCGTGGTGAATCCGATGGAGCGGCTCCACGTCTCTTGCTAGACTCCTCGAGCGAAACCTTCTTATCAGGAGATACGCATGCGTCAGTTGCTCGTGGTGCTCGCCCTGGTCCTCGCCGGTTTCTCGCTCTCGAGCTGCCTCGTGCGGACGGGACCGGGCTACTACCACCATCAGCCGCACGGCTACCAGTCGCGCTGCCGTTCCGAGTGCGCGGCGTGGGGCTATCGCAACCGCTGCTTCCAGAGCTGCACGCTCTACCGCAACGGCTACTGCATGGTCTACGGCCAGCGCTGCAGCAACGAGCGGTACTGCGTGAACTACGCCACGCGCTGCTACTAGGTCGGCATGTCCGACGCGCCTGCCCGGACGCCCACCGACTCCCGCGTCGAGATGACTCAGATCGTCCTGCCGGGGGATACGAACGCCCTCGGCACGGCCTTCGGCGGTCGCGTGATGCAGTGGCTGGACGTCGCCGCCGCCGTGGCCGCGCGACGGCACTGCGGTGGCGTGGCGGTGACGGCCTCGATGGACAGCATGAGCTTCGTGCATCCGGTGCAGCTCGGCGACGTGCTGGTGATCTACGCCTCCGTGAACCGCGCCTGGCGCTCCTCGATGGAGATCGGCGTGCGCGTGGAAGGTGAGGGGGGCAAGGACGGCCAGCGCTTCCACGCCGCGAGCGCGTATTTGACCTTCGTGGCGGTCGACGCGCAGGGAAAGCCCCGAGTCGTGCCGCCCGTCGAGCCCGCGACCGAGGCCGAGCGACGCCGTTTCACCGAGGCCGAGCAGCGGCGCACGCAACGGCTCCAGCTCCGGCGCGACCTCGGACGATGAGGCGGGCCGGGGCGACCGCGGCGTGGTTCGCGCTGCTCGCGGCCTGCGCCCCCTCCGCGACCGTCAAGCCCTCCGCCCCGGTGACCGAGGCGCCACCGACGGAGACCTCGGGCGAGGACCCCTGTCCCGAGCCGCCGGAGAGCGACGGTTCCAGCGCCGAGGTGAGGCAACTCGCCCGCGTGCTGCGCGAGGCGCGCGCCAACTTCCTCACCCGCGTCGAGGGCCGGGAGGGGCTGCTCGCGACCTTCTATCCGCCGCAGCTCGCGTTGCTCGAGGCGGTGGTCGCCGCGCCGACCGCGGCGCGGGAGCAGGCGTCGGGCTGGCTGAGCGCGAACCTCGGGCGGGCGCTGGTGGAGCTCCGGAGCCCCGTGCCCCTCCCCGAGCTCGACGGAGACCTCTCCGAGGTGGCGCTCGTCGAAGGGGGACGGAGGCGCCACGCACCGCTCTACCTCACGCGGCGCCAGGAGTCGGCGAGCTTCGTCTACCGCCTGGTCTTCGAGCCCCCCGCGGAGGGAGAGGAGCAGGATCTCTTTCGCGTCGAGCTCCGGCTGGGGGCGCCGGACCGCGTGGCCGTCGCGCGCTGGGGCGTCTCGCCGCACAACCTCGAGGCGCTCGAAGAGCTGCCGATCCTCTTCGGGCTGACGCGGCTGCAGGAGCTGAAGGACGCGCGCCGGCTGGCGCTGCGCGGCGAGGAGGGCGCCGCGCGGGCCGCGATCGGCGAGCTCGCGCGCTGCGCGCCGGATCTGCCGCACCTCGTAGCCTTCAGCCAGGCGCTCTCCAAGGGCAGTCCCGCGTCGCCGCGAAAGGGTGCCGCGTTCCCGGCGACGCAGCCGACGCAAGACGACGCGGGGGGGCTCAAACCCTGGCTCGGAAAATTGCGGGCGCTCCTCGCGGTCCTCGCTCCAGCCGCACGTCGCGGGTTGCTCGAGCAGTCGCCTCTCGCGGCGGCACGGGCGGCCCTCCTTCGCGCGGAGGGGGCGCTCGAGCGCAAGGCGACGCTCGAGGCGCAGCAGGCGCTCTTTCGGGCCGAACGAGAGCTGAACAAGGGGCTGCGGCAGGCGCTGTCGCCGCTCTCGTCGGTCGGCAAGGCGGGGTCCGGTCCGGCGGCGGCTCTGGCGGGGGCGCGCGAGGCGGCCGGGGCGTCGGACGCGGAGACCCGTGCCGCGCTCGAGGAGCGGCTTCGCGTGGCGGCGCTCGGACTCGTGCCGCGCTGGGTGGAGGGACACGCCCGTTTCACCGAGGAGGAGCGTCGCGAGCTGCGGCCGGTCCTCACGGGGCGCCTTCAGGATGGCTCGGAGGTGGTGGCCAAGCTCGGCCAGCGGCTGGGCTCGGGGTGGCTGCACCTCGGCCTGCCTCCCGTCGCGTACCAGACGCGCTTCGCGGACCACGGGGCGGACTACTGGGGGACGCGCGTGGGGCAGGCCAGGGACGCCGAAGGGCTTCGCGCGGTGGCCGAGGAGGTGCTGGAGCGCGAACGGCGGGGGCCCTCGGCTCGCGCGGCCTCGCTGGCGTGGCTCGGCTGGCACGAACGGCAGCCGTCCGCGGCGCTCGCGGGGGCGCGCGGGGAGAGAGACTCCCGGAGCGCGGTGACGCGCGGCGCGGCGCTGGGCCTCCTCGGGCTGCGGGGCAGCGCCTCGGACCGGGCCCAGGTGCGGGGCGCGCTGCGCGATCCGGCGCCGGAGGTGGCGGACGCCGCGCTCTCGGCGCTCCTCGCCGTGGGCGACGGGGAGGCGCTGCGGCTCGTGCGGGCCTGGCTCTCCGCAGACGAGGCGACGAAGCAGCTGCGGGCGCTCACGCTGCTCGGTCGCGGCGATGCGAAGGTGACCGCGCTGCGCGCCGAGCTCGGTCGGCTGGTGCGCGGGGCGGCGACCGCGCCGGGCCTGATCGCGCCCCTCGTCGCCGCGCTCGGCCGTGGGGCGCCGCGCGCGCTCCTCGCGCTCTACGAGGAGGTTCCCGCGCTGCAGGCCGCGCTCGTGGCCGGGGCATCGGGATCCGCGTTCGTGCCCCTCTTCGAGCGGGCGCTCGGGGCCGAGGACGCCGCGCTCCGCCGGCAGGCCGTGGCCCAGCTCGCCGGGTTGCCGAAGCCGCCGCGTTCTCGGCTGGAGGCGGCGCTGGCGGACAGAGCGGCGTCGGTCCGTCTGGCCGCGCACGTCGGGCTCGCGCGCCTCGGCCGGACCGCGTCGCTGCTCGCGCTCGGCGAGGGAGCGCGCGGGAGCTGTCCCGACCGTGCGGTGGTCTTGCCGGTCCTCGCTCGCTCGCTCGACGCGGGCTCTCGACGGAAGCTCCTCCTCGACGCGCTGGCGAGCGGTTGCACGACCCTGCAACCGCTCGTCTGGACGCTCGTCCTGCGGCATCAGGCCGAGGATCCCGCGCTCCTGCGGGCCGCGCTCTCGCGTCCCGAGCGCACGCTGCGGGTCCACGCGGCGCTCGCCGTGCTTCAGCTCCGTCGGGCCGCCGAGTGGGACCTGCGCGTGCACCGGGCCGAAACGTGGGCTCCCGCAGACGGAGAGAGAAGGCTTGAGCCTGCGGAAAGAAACTGATATTCAAGGCTGCAGGTCAAATCGCGCGTCTCACCTCAAGGAGCGGTCGGCGTGAACCAAGACATGGTCATGTACGAGGACGAGTTTCGGCAGATCCAAGGGGTCTGTACGCGACTCCACCGCGATTCCAACGCCAAGGCCGTGCTGCTGATCGACAAGAACGGCCAGATGATCGCGGACGCTGGCGACACGTCGCAGCTCGACACGACGTCCCTCTCGTCGCTGACGGCGGGCAACGTGGCGGCCACGGGCGGTATCGCGAAGCTGCTCAAGGAGAAGGAGTTCACCGGGCAGTTTCACGAAGGGGAACACACCAACGTGCACATCTCGCTCGTCGCGCAGCGGGTGATCCTCGTGATCCTTTTCGACGAACGTTCGTCCCTGGGTCTCGTGCGCCTGCGCGTGCGCAAGGCCGGCGAGGAGCTGACCAAGATCTTCGACTCACTGATGGCCAAGGTGAATCAACCGACGGCTCCGTCGATCTTCTCCGAGATCACCGACGAGGACATCGACAACCTCTTCAAGGACTAGCTCGATTCGCCACTGGTGCGGGTGATAGATGTCGTTCATCAACTACTCCTCGCGGGAGATCAACTGCAAGATCGTCTACTACGGGCCTGGCCTGTGTGGAAAGACGACCAACTTGCAGTACATTTACGCGCGCACCAATCCCGAGGCCAAGGGCAAGATGATCTCCCTGGCCACCGAGACGGAGCGCACGCTCTTCTTCGACTTCCTGCCCCTCTCGCTCGGTGAGATTCGCGGGTTCAAGACGCGCTTCCACCTCTACACGGTGCCGGGGCAGGTCTTCTACGACGCGAGCCGCAAGCTGATCCTGAAGGGGGTGGACGGCGTGGTCTACGTCGGGGACTCCCAGGTCGAGCGCATGGAGGCGAACATCGAGAGCCTCGACAACCTGCGCCACAACCTGCTCGAGCAGGGCTACGACCTGGACAAGCTCCCCTACTGCGTCCAGTACAACAAGCGCGACCTGCCGAACGTGGTCCCCGTGGCGGAGCTGCGCGAGGTGCTGAACCCGACCAACGTGCCCGACTTCGAGGCCGTGGCCACGACGGGCTTTGGCGTCTTCGACACGCTCAAGGCCGTCGCCAAACTGGTTCTCACCGAGCTCAAGCGCGGTCGTTAGCCTCTCTCACGGTTTCTCCGCCGGCGGCGGGAAGCGCACCCGGTCCACGTTGCTGAGCAGGCGTTTCGCGTAGTACTCGACGCGCAGCACGCTCCCCCGCACGAGCCAGCCCGACCCGCTCGCCAGCCAGCCGCGCTCGGTGCGGTCGTAGGGCTTGCCGCTCTGGCGACGCTTGCGGAGTTCGCGCAGCGCCTTGAGGTACTCGCTCGCGTTGCTCTGGTAGAAAGTGAGGAGGTGGACGTTCGAGCTCGCCTGCCCGGCCTGGTCCACGGCGCGGCTGAGCGCCTCGAGCGAGGCGGCGTAGCGGTCGATCGCCGCGAAGAGCTGCTCGTTCGTCGGCCGCGGCGCCCCCCCGGGCGGCCTGAGCAGAGGGAGCACGGCGTGCGCATCGAGCGCGCTTCGCAGAAAGAGTGCGCGTAGCCCCTTGCCGTGCTCGCGTTCGACGAGGCCGAGGAAGCGCTCCTCGAGGGCCCAGTACTCGCGCTCGACCACGCGGTCGAGGACGGTGTCCGCGGCGCTGAACTTGGCAAAGAGCGCCATCAGCCGCGCGTGGCGGTCGCGCCCCTTCTTGCAGCTGTCGTCTTCGTAGTCCTTCTGGTCGTAGTAGCGGTCGAGCTCCTTGAGCAGCGGGTCCAGCTCGCGGAGCGTGGCGATCCAGGTGGGCGTGGTCTGGTCGAGCTCGGGGAGGGCCGGGGGCTTCCCCTGCACCTTGCCGAGCTCGTCGAGGCAGTGTGCGATGGGGTTCAGGGCGTACAGGCCGTGGACGGTGCCCTTGCAGGTGGGGCCGGCCTCGACGTTCTTCACCCAGCCGAGGTAGCGCCGGCGCGAATCGAGCACGCGGTCGCTGTGGTCGGCGACGCAGCTCCGATACGGGACGAGCTTGGTTCGGAGCGCCTGGTCCACCTCGGGCTCCTTCTCGCGCAGCGGGTCGTCGCTGGCGAGGCGCCGGATGAGCCGGCTCGTGTCCGCCACGCGCGAGCCGATGAGCTCGGTCACGCGGCGGCCGGCGCTGCGGGTGAGGATCACGATGCCGAGGGCCAGGACCACCCAGCCGAGCGCGAAGACGATCAGGAAGCGGCTGCCGCGCTTGCGGACCTGCCCGAGCGTCTGCCGCACGCGTTCGGCCTGCTCCTCGGGAGTGGGCTGCGTGGTGGGCGGCGGCGGCGCCTGCGGCGCGACGTAGATCGTGTTCTTCGCCTCGTAGCCGCAGTAGGTGCAGCGCACGGTGGGCTGCTGGGCAAGCGGCGTCAGCGGGCCGGCGCAGTTCGGGCACTTGATCGTCTTGGCCATGCTCGCCTCGGACGCGAAGAGACCGGCATCTTACCTCAGGCGGGGGGCGTGGAGCGGGTCGCGGAGGGCGTGGAGCGGGTCGCAGGGGGCCTACCTTCGTGGCCACCGGGACGGCTGGAGTGGCCGGCCGCGCGTGGTGGGCACCGCGCGGGCCTCGTCCGATTTCACGCACTTGCCGGCGAGTGCGCGCTGCCGAACGGCCGCTGCTGCCGGCACGTGCATTGCTTTATCCCCAGATGGGCCTCGTGCGTCCGGAGACCGGAAGGGGAAGGAGCCTGCATGCGCCGAGCAGCTATCGTCCGCTCGCGGGGAGTTCGGGTCTGTGCAGTGCTCGCGGCGCTGGCCTCGGGCTGCGGGGAGAAGGACGTGGAGACGCGCTGCGCCGAGCAGGCCGCGCTCGAGCGGGCGCAGGGCGCGATGGGCGATCCGGCCGCCGTGGAGCGCTGCACCCTCGAGGCGCAGGGTCTCGGCGTGCGACGCATCTCGGGCGGGGACGACGAGCAGCCGAGCGACTGCTGGGGGGGCTGGCTGGGCTGGAATCCGTTCACCAAGAAGTGCAACTTCCTCGGGCGACTGTTCCAGAAGGCTCCCGCGCCGAGCCGGGTCTATTCCCTGGCCGAGCTCGAGCAGGACCGGGGCGCGCAGCAGCTCGCGCGCGTCGGCGACCTCCTCTATTTCATCGAGAAGGGGCGTGTCTTTCAGCAAGCCGCCTCCGACTCTGCCGCCCTCGGGACCTACGTGAAGGACTCCTGGGGGGTGCGGGCCGTGCTGGCCTACGCGGACCATCTCGTGGCGGTGCAGGACGACGGGGACATCTACCTGTGGGCCGCCGAGAAGCAGCAGTGGGTCGACATCGGGAACAGCGCGGTGAAGGTGTTCTCCGTGCGCGGGGACCTCGTCGCGCAGACCACGAAGAAGCAGCTCTGGGTCTACAAGGGGCAGCCCGGTGACATCGTGATCACCTACATGCCTATGGTCCAGCGCGTCGGGGACGTGACCATCGTGACCCTCATCCCGCTCGTCAACGGACACGAAGTGGCTTTCTCCGACAGCGGGCTGCGCGACGTGGTGGCGGTCGCGCCTGCTGCGGGAGACGACCTGACGATCACCTTCGCGAATGGCACGACGCGCCTCTACAGCGCGGTGCGCGCGAGGTTTCCAGTGGGCGCCGAGTAGTGGCCTGAGCCCGCCTCCCTGCGCGACCGAGCAGGAGCAGCGCTGCGAGCGCCGCGAGGATGCCCGGCCCGCTCGCCGAGCCGCCGCCGGTGGCACAGCTCCCGTTCATGCGTGACGGGTCCTTCGCCGTGGCCCCCGCGTCCGAAGCCCAGGGGTTGCCGCCTCCGTCGGCGAGCGAGGGCTGCGTGCCGTCGCTGGTCGCGGAGGACGAGCCGCCTCCGCCGTCCCTCGGGCTCGTCGGCGCGCCCGCATCGGTGGCGGGTCCCGCGTCCTGCCTCGGCGCCTGGGTCCCGTCGTGCAGCACGGCCAGGTGGTTCGCCACCGCGCGTTCGCCGGACTCGCCGGTCGGCCGCTGGTTGACGAGCTGGCCACCGATCACCATGCCCGTGCTGCCGCCACCGTCGAAGCAGACAGCGTCGTGCGCGCCGAGCTCCTGCAGCAGCACGGCGAGCTGGTTCAGGCTCATCCCGCTGACCGGAGCGCGCCGGCCCTCCACCACCACGAGGATCAGCTTCGAGCCCGTCGCGTCGAGCCCCGCGGCCGTGCGCGGGTGGTCCGTCGTGCAGAACGCGCCGCAGCTCTTGTCCTTGGCCACCGTTTGCGTCACCTGCCCACCCGCCACGAGGCCGCCGTTCACGCCGCCCACCACATTCTTCCAGCTCGGGTCGAGGGGGACCGCCTTGCCGGTCGTATCCACCTGGCACTGCTTGCTCGCCGTGCAGGCGAGGAACGAGGCGTAGCTGTCGTCCGCGCTCTTGGGCCAGTGCACGCCGTCCCCCACGGCGAGGCCGTTCGGCACGAAGCCCGCAGCGTAGAAGTCGCCGTTCACGGAGACCGCGGCGCCCACCTTCTTCGCGAAGACGGTCGGGACGAGGCCCTTCTCGTCGGGTTTGGTCGCGCGCACGGTGATGCCCGGGTGCGACAGATCGATGATCGCGGCGTGGATCTCCTTCGGCTCGCTGGTGCTGCGGTGCAGGTAGCGGATGCCTGGATACGGGTCGGTCCAGACGTCGCCGGCGCGCGCACGGCCGCTGCCGAAACCGAACACGAGCAGGGGCAGTGCGAGAACCGAGGCACGCATGCGGCGCGACCATACCAAGGACCGAGCGGCGCGACCAAGGCCCGAGCGGCGCGAGCGGCGGAGGAGGCCCGCCGCGATTGGGGGGGAAAGGTTACCCCGCTGGAGGATCCACCCCCAGGCGAGGACGGGTCGCCCCGCCGAACCAAGCCCACGGCGTCCGTCGCTGCCTCGTGATTCCGCGCATCTGACGCGATGCGGCTCCGACGGCGCGCGTGGAACGGTTCCTGCTCTGTCAGGGGGTTCCGAACGCGGAGGAGCCCACCGGTCGTCACGCAGCGTGGCGGCCCTAGCCATAGGAGAGTGAATGCAGCGAGTAAGGAGGCTGGCCAGAATTACTTGTGCATCCTCGCGGCCGATCCATCCCGGCTGGCTGCGTTGCGCGTCGGTTACATACCGACGAGTATGCGCCCTCCTCGCGCCTGGCCAGTCGGGCGCCTCGACCACGATCCCTGCACGAGTAGTTCTGGCCAGCCTCCTGACTTTCCGGGCGGTCGGTTTCGGTCTCGTTCTCGGAGCAGCGCTGGCGAGCCCGGCCCATGCCGCGGATGGCGGCAAGTCGCGAGATGGCGGGGTCCGGCGCGACGGAGGTGCGAGCGGGGCGTGCGCGAACCTCACCAAGGGCTGCTGCACGGGAGCGGTGCTCACCTACTGCGCGCAGGGGACGCAGAAGACGCGCACCTGCAGCGGCTCCACGCCGAAGTGCGGCTGGAGCAAGAAGCAGGGGCGCTACACCTGCGGCACGGTCGAGGACGCCGATCCGGCGGGGACGTTCCCTCGCGAATGCTCGACGGGCGCGCCGACCGTGGACGGGGGCGTGGGCCCGGCGCCCACGGCGGACGCGAGCGCGGGCCCGGTGGTGGATGCGCAGATCTTTCCGTCGGACGCCTCGCTCGTGACCTCCGACGCGGGTCCGGAGGGCGCGGCGGCCGACCCGACCACGAGCGGCGAGGGGGACGGCAAGGGCGGCTGCAACGTGGCGTCGGGACCGGTGCGCTGGCCCGCGCTGGCGCTGTTGCTCCTCGCGCTGGCGGGCGTAACGCGGAGAACGCGGCGCGAGTGAGGGTCGCCGCGTGAGGGTCGCCAAGTGAGGGTCGCCGCGTGAGGGTTGCTGCGTGAGGGGCGAGTTCGGAAGGGCGGGGGTAGCGAGGCGGGAGCGACGGAGAGGAGCTTTCGACCGTTAGTTACGGCAGGGTCACCGTGGTCTGCCCGATCTCCTTGCCGTCGGCGTCCACCACCTTCAGCTTGTAGGCGCCGCCCTTCAGCCCCTTCAGGCTCACCGACAGGTCGTAGTTGCACATGCAGAGCGCCTTCTCGGTGGAGGTCACCACCTCGCGGACCGTGATCGTGTCGCCGGAGAGCTCGGCGTCCATGCGGAGCTTGTCGGCGCAGTTGTAGCGCGCGTCCTCGTGGCGCACGATCACCTCGCCGTCCTTCTGCTCGGTCTTCAGGCCGGCGCCGAAGGAGTCGCTCTTCGTCTCGGCCTTGCACGCGCTCTGGTAGGTCGCGCCCACCGCGGGGACCTGCTCGCCGACCAGAGCCGTGGTCTTGGCGGCCGACTTGCCCTCGGCGTCGATGAGCTCGAGGTCGTAGTGCCCCTTCGGGAGCCCCGAGACCTCGGCGCTGAGGTCGAAGTTGCACATGCAGCGCGCCGTCTCCGTCGGGTTCAGGATGATCTCCTCCACGCGAATCGTGTGCCCGTTCACGGTGACCTTCAGGTCCAGCTTGGCGGCGCAGTTGTAGCGCGCGTCGGTGTGCGCGATGACCAGCTTGTCGCCGCGGGGCTCGGCCTTGAACGCGCCGAAGGCCAGTCCTCCCGTGTCCGACTTCGACTCGGTCTTGCACGCGCTCTGCAGGGCCTTGCCCACCGTGACTCCGGGGCCCGGATTAGGGCCCGGGTTGCCGTCGGTCCCGCAGGCCGCGAGGCCGGTCAGGCTCAGGGTCAGGCCGAGGAGCAGGTTGGTCATGCGGTTCGTCTTCTGGGTCTTCTTCATGTTCATCCCTCCGTCTGACGGGGGATAGAGCAACCCCGGTGCCAAGGCCGAACGCACAATATTAACAAATAAATACAGCCATATATAGATTTCCCCCCCGGATTGCGCCACGGCCTGTGTTGCCTGTCGGATTCGCTTGACCCACGACGTAAACGTAAAGATACAAGTCCCCCGCAGCGTTCGTTGGCCACGAACTTGCTCTGGTGGCCGCTCGGTCCCGCGCCGCAAGTCTGGCAGCGGCGGCGCACGACCCGGACGGTTCACCGAGGTTGCATCGCATGTCCTGTCGTCATCGAGGTCCCTCTCCCCGCTTTTCCAAAATACTGCTCGCCCTTGGCGCCGCGCTCTCGGCGGCCTGCCCCGGCGAAGGGGGCTTTCGCCAGGAGAGCGGCTTTCCCTGGTCGGACGCGAGCCCCGCGGACGGGCCCATCGTTTTCGGTGACGGTGGCCGCCGCGACCTGCCCACAGCCGGCGACGGTCGCGGGCCGGATGCTCCTCCCTCCGTGCCGCCGCCCGCGCCCCCGGCCGGGCTCGGCCTCGAGCCCCAGGCCGCCCGCGTCGAGCCCGAGCAGCCCTTCGTGCTGAAGACCCGTCACCACTGGGCCGCGGGGGCGGACCAGCTCGCGCTCGCCGGACTCTGGATCGATCGCACCGCCCCGGCCGCCGCGCACGCCTACTTCTCGGCGCACGGCCAGGTGAAGAAGCAGGGGAGCTCCTGGGTCCAGCACGGGATGCGCTTCACGGGGGCGAAGGAGGTCTGCGGCCTGACCCCCGAGCCGCGGCACTGCTACAAGAACTACCTCTGGGACGTGGGAGGGCACGCCGTGGGCGCGGGCGCGTGGCTCTACTTCAACCACGATGAGACGCTCGCCGACACTACGGCACCCACGGCCAACAGCATCGGGCGGTATCGCGCGAAGGCCGTGCGCGCGCTGGACGCCACGACGCTCGAGGTGGAGTGGGAGGTGGTGCTCGGGAAGTTCTTCCTCGAGCGCGACCTGCTCGTCTTCATCGGGCACCAGGATGCGGCCGGCGCCTCGCTCTACACCGAGAACCGCCCCTACTGGCACGAGGTGGGACACCTGCGCGTCGCGGCCTCGAGGCCCTCGCTCGAGCTCGTGGAGGACTTCGAGGAGCCCGCGCTCACCGGGTGGACCCAGACCGGCAAGGACAGCCTGGCGCTCGTCACGAAGGAGCGCTTCTTCACCGGCAAGCAGGCTGTGCGCCTCGAGAGCGTGGCTGCTGCGAAGGGGCAGCGGCTGCTCGAGCGGGACCTGGGCCGCGACCGGCAGGGCGTCGTGACGGCCTACTTCTACGACGACCTCACGACGCAAGGGGCGGCCTATTTCCACCTCGCCGTCTCGAACCTGCCCGGGGACAAGTGGAACGATCCCTCCGCGCGTACGCTGGCCCTCGCGGTGAAGCCCGACGTCTCGGCGGGCAGCTACGTCTATCGCGCGCGGGTCGAGGACGCCGCGGGGCGGGCCAAGCAGGACCCCGCCAACCAGTGGATGAACACCGGCATCCAGCGCACACTCGGCTGGCACAAGGTGGTCTTCTGGGTCACCGACGTGGGCGCGTGGGCCGAGCTCGACGACGAGACGCGGGGGATCACTCCTTACAACCTGGCTTCGCTCAGCGCCGAGCCCTACGCGACAGGCCGCCGGCAGCCCATCGACCCGGAGCTGACGCGCTTTCGCTACGTGCGCTTCGGCGTGAACGACGGAGCGCGGCTGACCGTGGATCGCCTGCACGTAGAAGCGCTCCCGTTGCCGCCCGAGCTCGCGCAGGCGGCGGGCACCGCGCGCTGGAACCTGCGCTTTGGCCACCTCTGGCTCGACAGCTACGAGGAGATCGGCATGTTCGGCAACCTCGAGCGCTGGACGCAGACACACGTCGCACACTACCAGGGGACCACACCGCGAAGCTGGTGGTGGCTGATCCTGGTCGACCTCGCGCAGGCGCACTACGCACGCCACGCCGCCACGGGGCTCCCCTTCGACCGCGACCAGGGAAACAAGGTCTGGCGCTACCTGCTCGCCAACCATGGCGCCTGGGACGACGCCTACAGCGGGAGCACGCACGCCTCGGTCTCGGGGACGACCTACATCAAGATGGCCGAGCTCGCGTGGGACGCCATGCCCGACGAGCTGCGCACGGAGACCTGGCGCAAGCTCGCGGCGCACTTCGACTGGTTCACCTCGGCCGACCCACCGCTGCTCGACGCGCACGTCGGGGACTCCTCGGGGGAGGACTTCGCCTGGGGCCCGCTCTACGGACTCGCCGCCGCGTCGAAGCTCTTCGCGAGCTATCCGAACGCGGGGCGCTGGCTCACCGGGGCACGGGCCATGGGGATGCGCGTCTTCTCGCACGACGCGAACGAGGCCTGCGCCGCGTGCACGGGGGGCAAGGTCGGCATCCAGACGGTCTACGCCCCCAAGACAGAGGTGAAGGACTGCGCCGCCTCGGTGGACCCGACGGCGCGCAGCCAGAGCTGCCTCTGCCCAGGGGACCGCGGCGTGCTCCCCGCGAACCACGACTTCTCGTACCTCTTCGACAACCACGACTACCACCCGCACCCGGGCTACGCGCTCGGCGCGCTGGCGGGGCTCATCGGCACGATCAACTTCTACGTGCTCCACGGCGTGACCACGATCCCGACCGAGTTCTTCCACAACCTGGCGAACGTCTGGTACCGGCACCGCGAGTACCTCGACTATCGCGCTGGGCTCTTCAAGGGCGCCGAGATCTACCGCCTGCGCGAGAAGTGGCGCTGCGACGGCGATCCCTCGAGCACGCCGTGCGGCGCGGGCGGGAGCTGCGCGAGCGGCCTGACCTGCAAGGCGGGGCGCTGCGTGAGCCTCTACTACGTGGACCGCGGCCCCTACGATCAGGTGCAGGAGAACAGCTTCCGCCAGACGGGGCGCGACGACTGGGGGGCGGGCCCGGGGATGAGCCCGAACTACTACCTCTCGCTCCGCCGGAGCCTGGCCGCGCAGGGGGACGCGACGGGCACGGTCTTTCAGGGGCTCGACCTCGTGGCGCGCGCCACGCAAGACAAGTTCTACAAGGCCTACGACCGCATCGACCGGCCGGTCCCCACGAACCTCTACTTCAGCGCCGACAAGGACCTCTATTGCGACTTCCAGGCGCCGCACTGCCTCGTGGCGCCGACGAGCCAGCTCTACGTCGCGAACCGACTGAACGCGCGGCACACCTTCGTGATCAACGAGGCCACGAAGAACCTGCCGCTCGCCTACTGCGAGGAGCCGCTGGTGAAGGAGCGGGTCTGGGAGGGGAGCGGCTTCGCGGTCGTCTGCGACACGACGACGAAGAACGCGGGGGGCGGCGCGCTACGCCTCTCGAGCGCCACGCCCTCGAACGCGGAGGCCTACTCCACGCTCCTCCCCGTCGAGGGGGGGCGCAGCTATCGGGTGAGCTACCAGGTGCGCACCGCCGGGCTCGTGCAGCTCTCGGCGCAGCTCGTCGGCCGGCTGGTTCCGGCGCAGTACGGTGCGGCGGCCAAGGAGAGCGGCGCGGTGGACGCGGACCGGCTGGACAGCGGCTTTTCCCTCGGGGCGAACGCGAGCGGCACGACGGGATGGGTGCCGCAGAGCTACACCTTCACCACGCAGGCGGGGACGCGCTTCGTACGGCTGCGGGCCTTTCTGGGCGGGATGGGGACGGCGACCGGCACGGCCTGGTTCGACGCCGTCAGCCTGACCCGCGTGCCGTAGGGCTTTCCGCGGTCAGTGCACGCAGTTGAAGGTCGTGTCCTTCGTCAGGTAGCCGAGGCTGCCGCCGGCGAAGTCGACCCGCGCTCGGACCCGTACGGCGGTGCCGCACGAGAACTTCACCGGTACGCTCTGGGTGCTGCGCTGATGCACGTAGTCCACAGAGGCCTTCTGTCCGGCCTTCACGGCGCCGGTGAACGTGCCCTGGGCCTTGAGCGCCAGCGGGTGGACGGTGGTGTTGCCCGTCTTGGCATCCACGATGGCCGCGTCGGTCACCGACAGGCCCGTCACGTCGGATTTCCCGTTGCCGTTGTCGTAGGCGATGGTGAGCGAGGCCATGGTGCGATCGCCGCCGCCGGGGCCGGGCATGAGGTCGGCGTAGACGGAGACCGTGGAGATCTGCGCCTGAAAGCTCCCCGCGGCCGGGCAGGTGCCCTTCGAGCCGTCGGGGTTCGTGCAGCCGAGGCCCGAGGGGCAGCCGGGCTTCGTGCAGCAGTAGGCGGGGGCGAACCCCGGGAGGCACTTGCCCGTCGCGCAGAGCAGCCCCTGCGAGCAATCGCAGTCCACCTTGCACCCGCCCGGCCCGCCGCCGTCCGCGCGGCGCGCATCGGGACCGGTCCCATCGGTGCGGGAGAGGTCGGCCTTCGGCCCGCCGTCGCTCGTCGTCGTGCCGTCCCCCGCGCGACCGTCTCCGACCGTCCCGTCCCCTCCGGCCTGCCCATCGCCGCGCGCGCCGTCGGTGAAGGTCATGTCGCTCGCCGCCGCGTCCGTGACGAGGCCCCCGTCGCTCACGGCGCGGTTCTCGCTACAGGCCCCGAGGGCCAGGGCTAGTCCAAGGAACAGAGCTCGTCGTTGCATGGAGACTCCTGCGGGAGTGGACAGCGTGGTTCGCGCCGGAGAAACGCGAATCTCCCCTCCAATATTCCATCGGGCGCGCCGGAACAAGTCCCTAGCGCGTGCACCTTGCCCGTGCGGGGCCCTCAGGGCTGGTGGACCCCGAGAGCGGTCGCGCTCGCCGGCCGTGGCGCGCACCAGAGATCCCGCGGCATCTCGGCCTGCGCCAGGCCCTTGCCGACCGCCGGAGAGCCCGCCTGGAGCTTGAAGCCCTCCGCCGGGCCGCCCAGCACGGGGCTGACGAAGCGCGGGTCCCCGGCGAGGCTCGTGGGCTCGACGAAGCCCGCCGGCACGCCCCCCGGGTAGAGGTTGTGCGACAGGCTCCACGCCGCCGGGTTGCCGAGCGAGAAGGTGGTGCCGTCCTTGCCCGCGAAGAAGATGTTGTTCTGCGCGCGGCAGCCCGAGGGGGCCGTGGCCCCGCTCCCCACCTTCGAGAAGTTCAGCGCCGGGCCGAGCGTGTCCTTGATGACGTTATAGAGGATGCGTACGTTTTGGTACGTGTTCTGCGCCGCGCCGTTGGCCCCGTCCCACCAGAAGCCGATCCCCTTGCCGGTGCCGACGATCACGTTGTTCGCGATCAGCACGTCGGTCGCGAGCGTGGCCTGGTGGTCTCCGCTCTCCACGGCGAGGTTGATCCCCACGGCGCGTTGCCCGTTGTCCTTCCGGTCGTACTTGGCGGTGGTCGTATAGAGGTAATTCCCCTCGAGGACCAGGTGCTGCGACCGGTCGGAGTAGAGGTTCACGCTATAGCAGTCGTGGATGCGGTTGTTCCGCGCCACGCCGCCGTCCAGCATGATGAAGTCCAGGCACTCGCCCCAGGCGTCGTGAAAGTGGTTGTTGACGAACTGGATGTTCTTGCTGAGCGTCCCGTTCGCGCGCTGGTAGGTCGAGACCATCGCCGGCCAGCCGCCGCTGCCGCCGCCTCCCTGGTTGGCGAGCGCGCCGTTGTAGACCTCGTTCCCGTCGAAGACGAGGTCCGAGCCGCCCCCGCCGAGCGCGCGGTACGAGACGTCGTGCACCGTGCAGCGTCGGACCGTCACGTGGTCCGATTCGTAGACCGAGATGCCGCGTCCCGTGGAGTTCGCGACCTCGAAGCCGTCCACGATCACGTGGCTCGAGTAGTCCACCCGCAGGACGCCGTCCGACTCGATGAGGCCGAGCCCGCTGCCGTCGAGCAGGGGCTTCTCCCCCGGCGCGGCCATCACGACGATGGGAGCGCTCGCGCTGCCCGTGGCCGTGACGGTGTGCTTCTTCCCCTTGTAGGTGCCGCCGTGCACGAGGATCGTGCCGCCGGCCTTCACCAGCTTCGCCGCCGCGGTGAGCGTGGCGAAGGGCTTGTCCGCCGCGCCGGTGCCGGTGGCGTCGTTGCCCGAGACAGCCACGTGCAGCGTGACCCCCGAGTTGCCCGGGGCCGCGGGGGGAGTCGGCGTGCAGCGGCCGGTGGGAGGTGCGCCGTCGGCCGAGCGGGCGTCGCGCGTCCCGCCATCGCGCGTCCGTCCATCGCGCGTCCCGGCATCGCGCGCTCGCCCGTCGCGGGTCCTCCCGTCCGCGAGGGGCGTCGCACCGTCGCGGCCCTGCGCGCCGTCTCCCGCGGCAGACCCGCCGTCCCCCACGAGCAGGCCGTCGGAGCCGCCCGAGCCATCGGTCGCTCTCGCGCCATCGGTGGCGCCGTCCTGCGCTCCCGCGTCGCCGAGGCCCGTGCGCGGCGTGCTGTCGCAGCCGACGAGGGTCCAGACGAGCAGCAGGCCACCCAGGCATTTCATCGGTCGCGGGTGCCACATGCGATCGATTCTACACCGAGGCCGGGAGCCTTCCGAGGCCGAGAGCTTTCGGGCCCGTGGCGCGCTCGTCGCGGGCGACGCGTCACGGCTTCTTCGCCGGTAGCCAGGCGGTGGTGCCGTGGCAGGTTTCGCAGGCCGTGGAGAAGCCCGGCGCCCGGTGATCGGGGTCGATCCCCCGCGTGCGATCCGCGTCGTGACAGCCGACGCAGGTCTTCGGGACGGGTACGCGCGCGTGGCAGTCGAGGCAGGTGCGCGGCGCGTGACCGCCGGTGAGCGGGAACTTCGCCGTGTGGTTGTTCCGCGAGTAGCTCCATCCGGCGGCGAGGTGGCAATTCTCGCAGAGCGTGGGAAACCCGTCCTGCAGGTGGTTCGGGGTCTTCGGGCGCGCGCGGTCCTTCTCGTGGCAGCCCACGCATTGGGCCGGGGTCGGCGCGGGCGGCTGGTGGCAATCGGCGCAGGCCACCCCCGAATGGCGCCCGGTGAGCGGGAACTTGCGGTGGTCCACGGCCGGCTTCCAGCCGGTCGGGAAGTGGCAGGTCTCGCAGAGCGTCGGGAAGCCCGCGGCGAGGTGGCTCGGGTCCTTCGGGCGCGCGCGGTCCTTCTCGTGGCAGCCGGCGCAGGCGATGGGCACGGGCTTCGTCGCGTGGCAGGCCTTGCACTCCAGCTTGCCGTGGCGGCCGACGAGCGGCAGGTCGGCGTGCGCGAACTTGGCCGGCTTCCAGGCCTCCTGCGTGTGGCAGTCGAGGCAGGTGGTCGGGAAATCGCTCGCCCCGTGATTTGGAAAGAACGCTCGCTTTCGGTTCTCGGCGTGACAGGTGAGGCAGGGGTCGGCCGGGTGCACCGCGCGGCTGCCTCCGTCGCAGGCCGAGGCGAGCAGGAGCAACGTCGTGACGGGAGCCGCGAAGCGAGCGGGAGCCATGCGGTGCGAGGTCACCAGGTCTGGTTCTTGTGGCAGGTGGTGGTGCAGAGCCGCGTGCTCGCGTTGTAGGTCCCCGAAGGCATCGAGACCTCCTTCCGGCCGTTCACGTGAAGCGTCGCGCTGATGATCTGCTTGCTCGCGTTCACGACCGTGGCGTGGCACTCCCAGCACTTGATCCGCTTGTCCACGATGTGCTTGTGATGGTCCCCGCTCATGGACCTCTCCGTCGCCACCGTCTCGTCGTCGTGACAGGGGGCGCACGCGCTCGACAGCGTCCCGGTCCAGGTCGCGCTGCCGTTCGTGCGACCGTCGCCGTGGCAGTAGACGTTGCTGCAGACGTGGCTCTGCGCGTTGTAGGCGCTCCCCGCGGCGAGTCCGCCGAAGACGAGCTCCGCCGGGCTCGGGTCTACGTGCCCTGCCGTCATCGCGTCGGTCGGCTTGCGATGGCAGAGCGCGCAGTCCCAGGCCACGTGGGTCGCCGAGGCCGTGAGGTGCCGGGTGTGCGCTCCCACGCCCGGGACGCTCTTCAGCGTCTGGCCGCTCACTGACGCGGGGGGGGCGCCGGTCCGGTTGTCCGTGCCGCCGTGGCAGAAGATGCAGTTGGTCTTCCAGTTCGCGTGGCAGCTATTGCAGCTCGTCCCCGCGGCGCCGTCCAGGCTCGTGCCGTGGCAGCTCGCGGTGGCGCAGCTCGCGGGGTTCGCGAAGTAGTCGGGGCCGTGCACGTTGCCTTCCTTGTACCCCGCCGGGTGCGAGCTCTGCGACTCCACCTTGCCGTTCACGTGCAGGAGCGGCGCGATGATCTTGCGCGCCGCGTCCACCACCTGGCCGTGGCAGACCGAGCACGCGCCGTTGGCCGGGTGATTCTGCGTCGGCGGGAGTCCGTGGCAGGTCCCGCACGCGGCCTGGGTGCCGTCCACCTTGGTCCAGGTGGGGGCGGTGATCGTTCCCGCGGAGAGCGTGGCTCCGTGGCAGTACGTCCCGGCGCAGGTGACGCCGTTCCAGACGGGATTCGCGCCCTGCGTCTTCGACAGCGCCGAGAAGACGAGCTCCGCGGGGAGCGCGCTGTCGTTGTGCCCCGGCGACGAGACGGCCGGTGGTACGACGTGGCAGTCGCTACAGAGCATCGGGGCCCGCCAGGTGGAGGAGCCGAGGTGCGCCTGGTGCGCGCCCACGGAGCGGTCGGTCGTCGCGGTCTGTCCGTTCGTCCCCTTCGGCGGCGCGGAGTTCGTGGCGCCGCCGTGGCAGGTGTTGCACTGCAGGTTCACGACCTCGACCTGGCCGTTGAGGTGCAGGTTCGGCGCGATGATGGCGCGCGCGGCGTTCACCACCTGACCGTGGCAGGAGGAGCAGGCGGAGTTCTGCGGATGCGTTCCACCGGGGGGCAGGCCGTGGCAGGCCCCGCACGCGGCCTGCGTGCCGTCCACCTTGGTCCAGCTCGGGGCGGTGACCGTGCCGCCGTTCATCGTGCCGCCGTGGCAGTACGAGCCCGCGCAGGTCACCCCGTTCCAGACCGGATTCGCGCCGCCGTGCCTCGCGAGCCCGGCGAAGGTCACCTCCGCGGGGAGGGGCGTATCGCTGTGTCCGGCGGCCGCGGAGCTCGTCGGCACCACGTGGCAGTCGGCGCACTGGAGCGGGGCCCGCCAGGTGGAGGTGCGCAGGTGCGACTGGTGCGCGCCCACGCCGCGGGCGCTCGTGGCCGTCTCGCCCGTGGTGCTCACCGGCGGGGCCGCGTTCGCCGCCCCTCCGTGGCAGCTATTGCACTGCATGGTCGTGACCTCGACGAGGCCGTTCAGGTGCAGGTTGGGAGCGATGATCCGGCGGTTCGCGTCCACCACCATGCCGTGGCAGGTGGAGCAGGCCGGGTTTGCCGGATGCGAGCCGCCGGGGGGCATGCCGTGGCAGGAGCCGCACGCGCTCTGCGTGCCGTCCACCTTGGTCCAGACCGGCGACGTCGCGGTTCCACCGGTCATCGTGCCGCCGTGGCAATACGAGCCGGCGCAGGTCGTGCCGTTCCAGACGGGCTGGGCCCCCTTCGCCACGGCGAGCGCGGTGAAGACCACCTCGGCCGGCAGCGGCGAGTCCGTGTGGCCCGGATCGGTGCTGTTCTTCGGGACCGCGTGGCAGTGCGTGCATTGCACCGGGTTGTGCCACGAGGACGACGCCAGGTGCTTCTGGTGGGCGCCGACGCTCTTGTCCGTGGTGGCGGTCTGCCCGCTCGACCCTACGGGAGGCGCGGCGTTGGCGGCCCCGCCGTGGCAGCTGTTGCACTGCAGGGCGATGACTTCTACGTGACCATTGATATGGAGGTTGGGCGCGATGATCTTCTGGTTCGCGTCCACCACCTGCCCGTGGCAGGTGGAACAGTTCTTCCCGGGCGGGTGCGTCCCTCCCGGGGGCATGCCGTGGCAGGAATCGCACTTGGCCTGCGTGCCGTCCACCTTGGTCCAGACGGGCGCGACGGCCGTGCCGCCGTTCAGCGTCGCGCCGTGGCAATACGAGCCGGCGCAGGTGGTGCCGTTCCAGACCGGATTCGAGCCGCCCGTCCGCACGAGCGCGGAGAAGATCACCTCGGCCGGGAGCGGCGAATCCACGTGCCCGGGGGCCTTCTCCGTCTTCGGCACGAGGTGGCAGTCCAGGCACTCGACCTGGCGATGCCAGGTGGAGGTGCTGAGGTGCTGCGCGTGCGCTCCGACGGCGCGGTCGCTCGTCGCGGTCTGCCCGGTCGTCCCGACGGGGGGCGCCTCGCTCTGGTCCTTCACGCCGTGGCAGGTGGTGCAGGCGGGGGTGACCGTCTCGACCGTGCCGTTCAGGTGCAGGTTCGGCGCGATGATCTTGTTCTTCGCGTCCACCACCTTCGCGTGGCACGAGGAGCAGCTCGCGCTCTGCGGGTGCGTGCCGCCGGGGGGCATGCCGTGGCACGAGTCGCACTTGCCTTGCGAGCCGTCCACCTTGGTCCAGATCGGGGAGGTGGCCTTGCCCCCCGAGGTCTTGCCGCCGTGGCAGTAGGTGTTCGCGCAGCTCGTGCCGTCCCAGGTGGGGTCCTTCCCCTCGACGGTGGCGAGCGGCGAGAAGACGAGCTCGGCGGGGAGCGGGCTGTCCACGTGCCCCGGGTCCTCGAGCGCCGTCGGCACGCGGTGGCAATCCTCGCACTGCACCTTCACGTGCCAGTCGTTCGGGCCGAGGTGCTTCGCGTGCGCGCCGACCCCGCGTTCGCTCGCCGCCGTGCCGCCGCCCACGCTCTTCGGCGGCGCGGGGTCCACGAGCGGATCGGCGCACCCGCCGGCGGCCGTTCCCGAGGCTGTCCCGTGGCAGCTGCAGCACCCGGTGGCGACCGTCTCCACCTTTCCATTGAGGTGCAGGTGCGGCGCGGCGATCTGGTTCTTCTCGTCCACTACCGCCGAGTGACACATGTGGCAGTTCGTGCTCGAGGGGTGGTTCTGCGTGGGGGGCATGCCGTGACACGCGCCGCACTGACTCGCGGTGCCGTCCACGGTGGTCCAGCTCGGCGCGGTGAGCGTCCCGCCGGACATCGTGCCGCCGTGGCAGTAGGTGTTCGAGCAGGTGACGCCGTTCCATTCGGGCCTGGCCTGCTTGCTCTGCGCGAGGGCCGAGAAGGTCACCTCCGCGGGCAGCGGCGAATCCACGTGACGGGGGTCGCCGGTCTCCTTGGGGACCTTGTGGCAATCGTCGCAGCGCATCGCCGCGCGCCACGTCGAGGGGGCGAGGTGCTCCTGGTGTGCGCCGACGCCGCGCTGGCTCGTCGAGGAGGAGCTCCCCGACACGGGGACGGGGGGCGCCGCGTTCAGCGCGCTCCCGTGGCAGAGCGCGCAGCCCACCCCGAGGTCGGGGGAGACGCGCGCGTCGCCGATGCGGCCGTCTCCTCGCCCGCCGTCTCCGGGACCGCCGTCGGCGCCGCCCCCCGCGGGACCGCTGCACGCGCCGAGGGCGAGCGCAAAGGCGAGCGCGAAGGCCCCGCGCGTCGCGAAGGCCCGGGGCCTCCCGCAGTGCCGCAGCGTAGCTTCGCCGTTCCTCAGCAACGCGATCGTCTCACGCAGCAATGTGCCTCTGGATAGACCTTGGCGGGAGTGATAACGCACGAGCCGTTCCAGCTTTGAGCCTCGCAAAAGACGAATCATCCTGCGAGAAGCGCCCCCGAGCGCGGGCGCCGGGCCCACGAAGCGACGGGTCTCGGTGGGACAACTCCCACCAGCTCCGGGGTGCCTGGCCCCGCTGCGTGGCCAAGGACCGCGGAGCTTCGACTCCCCTCCTACGCGCCGATGGCTCCGATCCAGTCCTGGGCTGTCTGCCGGAGCTCGGGCCAGGCCGTGACGATGCGGTCCGTCTCGAGCCCGAGCTCGGTCGCCGGACTCTCGGCGTCGACGCGCGCTCGCGTGTCGTCCGAGAGCTCCTGTTCCCCGACGGTGTACGAGAGCAGGTCGGCGAGCCGCACGAGCGCCACGAGCCGGGCCAGCGCCGGGTCGGTCCCGGCCGTGCGCGTCCGTTCGGGCTGGTGGTGCCACGCCACGACGGTCGGGACGGGCTCGGGGATCTGCCAGCGCCGCAGCACGTGCCCGGCCAGCACCGCGTGGTCGTAGCCGAAGCGGGCGCGCTCGCGTTCGTGGGTCGGCCGGGGGTCCTCGGCCGAGGGAGCGAGCAGCTCCGGGTAGCCCGGGTCGTTGACCTGCAGGAGCAGGAGCTTGCCGATGTCGTGGAGCAGCGCGCAGGTGATGATCTCGTCGTGCGGCGTGCGCGCGAGCTGCGCCAGTTGTCGCGCCATCCCGGCCGCGGCGAGCGAATGGTCGCGCACCTGGCTCTCGGCGCCGGCCCGGTCCTTGAACATCTCCAGCACGGCGATGCTGGTGACGAGGTTCGTCAGCGAGCGGCTGCCGAGGAGCGTCACCGCGTGTTCCACCGAGCCGCAGGGCGCGCTCAGACGATAGGCCGCCGAGTTCACCAGCTTGAGGACCCGCATGGCGAGCAGCGGGTCGTGTTCGATGATGCGGCTCAGCTCGCGCACCGAAAAGTTCGGATCCCGAAGCAAGCCCATCAACCGCGCGGCCGAATCGGGAAAGGGCCGCAGCTCGATGAGGTCCGCCACGGCGGCGACCATGCTGTCGGCGGCGGCCTGCTCGGCCGGGTCGTCGGTCGCATCGTGAAACCAGAGATCGTCATGCAGCTCCGCAGCCACCCTGTCCTCTCTTCCACCCCCCTGGAGGTCCTTTGTACCACGGGGGAGCGCACCCGGTCCCTCGTGCTCTTTGCGCTCCGAGGGTCCTGCCCGGTACGATGGGTCACCCCATGCGCGAGCGCCTCGACGAACCCCTATCGAACTGGACGACCCTTGGCGTCGGGGGCCCCGCGCGGCGCTTCGTGCAGCCCGAGAGCGAGGAGGAGCTCTGCGCGCTCCTGCGCGAGACCCGCGCGACCGGGGAGGAGACGGTGCTCCTCGGCGGCGGGAGCAACGTGGTGGTCTCGGACGAGGGGGTCGCCGGCTGCGTCGTCGCGCTCGGGGGCCTGCGGGGGGTGCGGCGCTGCGCCGAGCGAGAAGACGCGGTGGAGCTGGAGGTGGCGGCCGGGGAGCCGTTCGACCCCTTCGTCGCGCGCTGCGTGGCCGAGGGACTCGCGGGGCTCGAGTGCCTCTCGGGGATCCCGGGGCTGGTGGGGGCGACGCCGATCCAGAACGTGGGCGCCTACGGCCAGGAGGTGCGCGATTGCATCGTGGCGGTCAGGAGCTACGACCGCTGCGCCGACGCGATCGTGGAGCTGGACGCCGCGGCCTGCGGCTTCGCCTACCGGACGAGCGTGTTCAAGACGACGCTCGCCGGCCGCCACGCGGTCCTGTCGGTCACCTTCCGACTGCGTCCGGGCCCGCCGGCGCCGCCGCGGTACGCCGAGCTCGCCCGTGCACTCGCGGCCCGCGACGGGGCTCCGGCGCTCGAGGGCGTGCGCGAGACGGTGCTCGGGCTCCGGCGGCAGAAGGCCATGGTGCTGGACCCCGCCGACCCCGACAGCCGCAGCGTGGGGTCCTTCTTCACGAACCCCATCGTGACCGACGAGGAGGCGCGCGCCGTCGAGACCCGCGCGAGAGCAGCGGGGCTCCTCGGCGACGGGGAGTCCTTGCCGCGCTTCGCCGCCGGCCCGGGGTCAAGCAAGCTACCGGCGGCCTGGCTCATCGAGCGTGCGGGCTTTCACAAGGGCTACGGAGCCGGCGCGGCGGGCCTATCGAGCAAACATTGCCTGGCCATCGTGAACCGCGGTGGAGCCGCGGCCCGCGAGGTGGTCGCGCTGGCGCGAGAGCTCCGGGCCGAGGTGCTGCGCCGCTTCGGGGTCACCCTCGAGGCGGAGCCGGTCTTCGTGGGGTTCGCGGCCGGGCATCCGCTCGCCGCCTGAGTCCGTGGCTTCCGGACAGGGGGTTTTCGCGGGGCGCGCCGGATTTTTCTGTCCCGCGGGAATTACCAGAAGCGGCTTGCGAAAACCCCCTGCATGGCGTATTCGACGGATCTGCAAGGTGGCCGTCCGGGGGGGCGGCAGAGATGGACCGGCGGGCGGTGGCGATGCGGACTCTCCTTCTGTGCGGCGAACGCTCGAGCGCCCCAGGTGTGCTGGAGGCCCAGATCCGGGCCCTCGGGCACGAGGTGCGCGTGGTTCATGACGCCGGGGACGCGCTCGCTCTGCAGCGCGATCAGCTCTTCCCCCTCGTGATCGCCGAGCACACGCCCCCTGCGCTGGACCTCGTGGCCTTCTGCCGGGAGCTTCGACTGCATCCGCGCGGCCTGGAACCGGTGATCATGGCGCTCGTGGAGGACGCGACCCCGGGGGCCGTCGAGCCTCTTCTCCACGCGGGGGTCACGGCCTGGCTCCCCACTGGCGCGGGAAGCGATCGACTGCGGCTCGCGCTGGTGGCGGCCGTGTACCAGGCGGAGCGCGTGCACGAAGGCATCCGCCAGGGTCGAGGGCTGATGCGCGAGGCCGTGAACAACGCCGGGGTCGTGGTCTTCGCCTACGACCAGCGGGGGACCTTCACCCTCTCGGAGGGAGGCGGGTTGCGCGCGCTCGGGCTCGAGTCGGGCCAGGTCGTGGGGCGCAGCTTCGAGGAGGCGTTCGGCGACGAGCCGGAGGTGACGGAGAGCTGCCGACGCGCGCTCGAGGGGCGCGAGCAGCGCGGGCTCGTGCACCTACGCGGCCTGGATCTCGACTGGGACTGCTGGTGGGGCCCCATGCGCGGGGAGGACGGTCGGCTCGCGGGGGTGCTCGGCGTGGCGATGAACGTGACGGGGCAGCGCCGCGCCGAGGCGGCTCAGCTTCGCACCGAGGCCAGCTTCCGCAACCTCATCGAGCGCTGCCCGGTGGCGGTGCTCGTCCATCGCGGGGAGCGTGTCTGCTACGCGAACCCCACGGCCGTGCGCCTGCTCGGTCGAGCCGACGCGGGGGAGCTGCTCGGGCGCTCGCTCTTCGAGCTGGTGCACGCGGAGGACCGGCAGCGGCTCGAGAGCGCGATCTCGGCGCAGCGGCCCGGGCGCGGCGACCCGCCGCTCCTCGATCTGCGCCTGCGCCGCGTCGACGTGGGGGAGACGACCGTCGAGGCCTACACGCTGGACGTCACCTTCGAGGGCGAGCCCGCCTGGCTGCTCGTCATGCACGACGTCACCGAGCGGCGACAGCTCCAGGCGCAGCTCATGCAATCCGATCGGCTGGCCTCGGTGGGCACGCTGGCGGCGGGAGTGGCGCACGAGATCAACAACCCACTCTCCTACGTGGTGGGGAATCTGGGGCTCCTGGCGGAGCGCCTGCCGAAGCTCGCCACGCTCGCCCGTCGCGGGCAAGCCGCGGACGAAGCGGGCGCCGGCGCCTCCGGGGTGGCGGGGCAGCTGGCCGCGCAGCTCGACGAGCTCAGCGAGCTCGTCCAGGAGGCGGTGCAGGGGGGGGATCGCGTGAGGAGGATCGTACGAGACCTGCGTTTCTTTTCGCGTGGAGACGACGAACGCCGCGTGCCGGTGGAGCTCGCGCCGGTGCTCGACGCCACGCTGCGCCTGGCGGAGAACGAGATCCGGCACCGGGCCCGGCTCGTGCGAGACCTCGGCCCGCCGGTGCGCGTGATGGGCAACTCGGCCCGTCTCGGCCAGGTCTTCTTGAACCTGGTGCTGAACGCCGCGCAGGCCCTTCCCGACGGCCAGGCGGATCGACACGAGATCCGCCTCGCGACGTCGGTGCCCGAGGAGGGGTGGGTGGAGGTCGTGGTGGCCGACACGGGGCCCGGTATTCCACGCGAGCTGCTCAACCGGGTCATGGACCCCTTCGTCACGACCAAGCCGGTGGGGGTGGGCACGGGCCTGGGCCTGTCGATGTGCCACGGCATCGTCTCGCACCTGGGAGGGGCGCTGCGGGTGGAGAGCGAGGAAGGGCGGGGGACGCGGGTGACGGTGCGACTTCCCACGACGGACGAAACGCCCTCGGGAGAGCACGCGGCGGTGGCCGCGGCCCCCCTCGCGCAGCGCTACCGGTTGCTCGTCCTCGACGACGAGCCGCTCGTGGGCGTGATGGTGCGGCGGATGCTCACGGAGGCCTTCGAGGTGGAGACCGAGACTACCGCGCTCCGGGCGCTCGAGCGGCTTCGCAGCGGGCAGCGGTTCGACCTCGTGCTCTGCGACCTGATGATGCCCGTGCTCTCGGGGATGGACTTCTTCGCCGAGCTCGAGCGCCTGGACGGCGAGCAGGCGCGGCGGGTGGTCTTTCTGACGGGGGGCGCCTTCACGCCCCGGGCGCGTGAGTTCTTGGACCGCACGCCGAACCCCTGCCTCGAGAAGCCCTTCGAGCTGGAGGAGTTCCGGCGACTGGTGGGAGAGCTCCTGCCCCCGCGGCCCCTCTCGTAGGCCGGCCGCGTTCCGCGGTGCGGTTCCCGACGGAGAAGCCTACCGGCGAACCACGGTCAGGTCCCGCGGTCCTTCGAGGTAGATCACCGGATCCCCCTGATACCAGGCGATGCGACCGTGGACGCGGACCCGGCTGCCGAGGCGGACGAGCCGCTCGGGGCCGCCCGGAAAGCGCGGCCAGGCGGCCCGTCGCACCTTGGCCTTGAAGACCCCCTGGTGCGGATACGCGAAGCCGAAATAGACCGCTTTGCCGTTATTAAAGATATAACGCACCGTGCCCTCGACGATCTTCAGCTCGCCGGGGTGCTCGCGGGCCTCGGTGAAGGGGATCACCGCGGGTCCTCGCGCGGGCCGCGGCTTGGCCCCCGGGTTCGGGATGCGTCCCCCGGGGACACTGTCCACCCCCACGGGTCCCGGCGGCGGCGGGCCCACTAGCGGCGTCCCGGCCTGCAGCGCGACGATGGCGCCGTCGCAGCTGCGAAAGTAGACGGTGCTGTTCGAGACCACCCAGGTGGCGTAGTCGCCGTTGTAGGCGTCGTAGACCTGGCCGGCCTTGTAATAGATGTAAAAGCCGGCAGGATAGGCGCGCGGGTCGCTGTCCTGGATCAGGCCCCCCGCGCAATAGTGGCCGGTGCTATAGCCGCAATTCGACGCCGAGGTCGTGATATGCGGCAAATCGCGGCTCGCGATGCGGTTGCCGAAGGCCCCGCGGGCGGCGCTGCGGTCGGTGAGCTCGAGCGCGTAGCCCGCCATCCAGTGCCCGCCGAGGAGCTGGCTCCCCGAGACGACGGGATTCGGCTGCTCGTCGGTGAGAACGTTGTGGTTGTATTGAATGAAACGCACCTCGCCTCCGCCGTAGCCGGCTACGGTGGTGCTATCCAGCAGGAGCTCGACGAAGACCGAGTCCCAGCGCGCGTCGGTGGTGCTGCTCCCGCGCCCCACCGTGTAGACCACCTCGCTCCCGTCGCCGAAGCGCTTCACCACCGGCTGCGGCCCCATGGGCATGTAGCCGCCGTCGCCGTAGCCGCCGTGGCCCACGTTGCAGATGAAGGGGGAGCTGCCGTCGTCGAGCTTAAGCGCGAAGAGGGCCTGCTGTCCCGGGTTGCCCTGCAGGTTGGTGCGGATCTGCGCGTTGGTCGTGGGCCAGGGGTTCCAGGTCCACATCGTGTCCCAGTCCAGGCGGAGCTTGATCAGGACCAGCCCGTGCCCCTCGGCCACGACGGGCCAGCCCCAGAGGTACTCGACGGGGCTCCCCGGGGCGCGCGTGGTGGGCTTGACGCGCCAGGCGCGGGTCGCGACGGGGGTGCTGCCGTTGGCGATGGCGTGGACGTAGAGGTCGGCGGTGGCCACCACCACCCGATTCTTGCTCGGCGAGTAGGCGGGCGGGGTCTGCACGGGCGAGCCAGCGTCGTAGGTCCAGACGACGGCCATCGTAGCCGCGTCCACCGCGTGGACCTTGTTTCCCGACGAGACGAAGACCCGCCCGCCGGCGAGCGCCGGGGGCGTGGCGAGGGCCGCGCCGGCGGCGTACTGCCCGGTGACCTGGCCCGAGGAGGCGTTCAGCCGGTAGAGCGTGCCGTTGTCCGAGGCTACGTAGAGCGAGCCCCCATCGTAGGCCGGGGTGGAGAGGATCGAGCCGCCGGGCTTCGCGCTCCAGAGCTCGGCCCCGGTGGCCTCGGAGAGCGCGGTGATCCCGTCGGCGCCGCGAGCCACGTAGACCCGCCCCGCGCCGGTGACGGGTTGCACGTTGCGGGGGAGGCCCGTCTTGCCCGAGGAGATGCCGCCGCTCGCGTTCGGACCGTTCCAGGACCACTTCCAGCGCCACGGCGCGGCGACCTCTTGCGAGGTGAAGCTCGTGCGCTGCGCGTCGTGCGCGTGCTGCGTCCATTCCCCGGCCACGGGGGGCGGCGGGACCGGGCCGTCGCTCTTCGGTGCGCTGTCGCGGCGCGGCCCGTCGGCCTTCGGAGCGCCGTCGCGGCGCGGGCCGTCGCTCTTCGGTGCACCGTCGCGGCGCGGACCATCCCGGCGGGGACCGTCGGTCAGGGGCGTGGCGCCATCGTTGCCCGGCTGCGCCCCGTCGCCCCCCGGGGCGAGGCCGTCTGTGGCGGGGCCGTCCTGCGGGGCTCCGTCGCGGAGCGCGCCGTCCGAGAGCTGCTGGCCGTCGAGGCCTCCGGCGCCGTCGGTGCGGCTCGGCGTTTCGTTGCAGGTGACGCAGGCCAGAGAGAGCAGCGCCGTCACGGCGAGCCGTCGCTTCGTCCTCGATATGCGCATCGTCCGAGTGTAGCCCGGTGCGGGCGGATTTCCCATGGCCCGCCCGGGACAGCGGCGTAAGATAGCCGCATGCGCGAACACACGATGATCCGAACGGCCGCCGGAGTGGTGTTTCTGACCGCGCTCGCTCTGAGTCCTAATGCGGGCTCGCGCCCCGGCGGAGGGCGCAGCTACGTCTCGCCCAGCCGGGGCTCGAGCACCTACCGATCCAGCTCGAGCAGCTATCGGTCCAGCTCGACCAGTCCGCGCACTTCCACGACCTACCGTTCCTCGGGTACCTCGAGCCCCTTCAAGCCGGCGCCGCGTCCCGTGGTGCCCTCGCGCCCGTCTTCACCCTCGGGGGGCGTGGTTGTGGTGCCGGTGCCCGTGCATGGACCGGTGGTCGTGACGTCTCCGTACGGGGCGCACGCGCGTTCCTCGCAGAGCTCGGCCGGGACGGTGGTCTTCATCGTGGCCGTTCTCGCCATCGCGCTCATCGTGGGGCTGCTCATCTGGCGCGCGCGCCGCAAGCCGGAGCGGGCGAAGATCGCCGTGGACTATGGCGCGCAGCAGCGCGGGATTGAGGCGCTCCAGCAGCGCGACGAGGGCTTCGACCCGGCAGCCTTCGCCGCCCGAACGCGCGAGACGATGGCCAAGGTGAACGAGGCCTGGCTTGGCGGGGACATGACCCCCGCGCGACGCCTGCTCTCCGACGGCGTGTACCTGCGCTTCCAGACCCAGCTCGGCCTGCTGCGGGCCCAGGGGCTGCGCAACGCGATGGCCGACTGGTCGGTGAAGAACGTGGAGCTTCTCGCCGCGCAGGCCGACGGCCACTGGGACACGGTGCACTGCAAGGTGGTGGGCGAGGCGCGCGACGCGGAGGTCCCGCTCGCCATGGGCCCCGAGGAGGCGGCGAAGAAGCTCTCCCGCGTAGAGCTCTCGAGCTACCACGAGGTCTGGTCCTTCATCCGGCGGCGGGGTCAGAAGACGAAGGGCGCGCCGGCGCTCGAGGGGCGCTGCTCGAGCTGCGGCGCGGATCTGCCGCTCGCCGAGACGGTGCGCTGCGACTACTGCCAGGCCGTCCTGAACTCGGGCGAGCACGACTGGGTGCTGGCGGAGATCACGCAGCCCGAGGAGTGGAACCTCGAGGCCGCCGAGGACGCCATCCCGGGGCTCGCGGAGCTCGAGCAGCGGGACCGCGCGGTGAGTCGGCAGGCGCTCGAGGATCGGGCCTCGGTGGTGCTGTGGAAGTGGCTCGAGGCCTGCGCGACCGGCAACCTCGAGAAGCTCCGCCGCTTCGTGGCCGTGGAGCTGGACCGCCCCGAGGCGCGGCAGCAGCTCGCGATCTACGCCGCCAAGCTCACCGACATCGCCGTCGGCAGCGTCGAGATCACGCGCGTGGAGCCGGGGAGCGCGGCGGGGCGCGACCGGGTCTACGCCGAGGTGCGCTGGAGCGCATCCGTCGACGGCAAGGAGCCCTACGGGATGATGCACCAGCTCGTGCTGGCGCGCTCGAGCCAGGCCACCACCCAGCGGGGGATCGCGTCGCTCGACTGCCCCGTCTGCCGCGGGCCGCTCGCGAACTCGGACGACACGACCTGCGGCTACTGCGGCGCGGCCCTCTCGGGGGGCCAGCACGAGTGGGACCTCGAGGCGGTGCTGGTGCCCGAGCAGAACGTGGACGAGGCGTAAGGGCCCCTTCATGTCCGTCGAGCTGAAGCACGAAGCGGCCGCTCAGCGGGAGGCCATCTCGCACGCGCGACGCGTGGTGATCAAGCTCGGCACGCGCGTGCTCGTTCGGCGGAACGGCCGTCCGGATCGGCGCCGCATGCGGGAGCTCGTGGCGCAGATCGCGGCGGTGAGGCGCGGCGGGCGGGAGGTGATCGTCGTCTCGTCGGGGGCCATCGGCGCGGGGATGGCCACGCTTGGCCTGAAGAGCCGTCCTACCGCGCTCCCCGAGCTGCAGATGGCCGCGGCGGTCGGGCAGTCGCGACTGATGGCCCACTATGACGAGCTCTTCTCGGCCGAGCGCTGCACCATCGCGCAGGTGCTGCTGACCCACGACGACCTGCGACACCGCGTGCGCCACCTGAACGCCCGCAACACCCTGATGACCCTGCTCCGGCACGGCATCGTGCCCATCGTCAACGAGAACGACGCGGTGGCGGTGGACGAGATCAAGTTCGGGGACAACGACCTTCTGGCCTCGCTGGTGACGCTGCTCGTGGACGCGGAGCTGCTGCTCCTGCTCTCGACGACCGACGGGCTGCGCGCGCCGGGGGTAGGCAAGCGGACCCGGCGCGTGGCCTACCTGCCGGCGGTCACGGAGGAGGCGCTGGCCCTGGCCTCGGGCAAGGGGAGCGCGCTCTCCACAGGGGGGATGGCGAGCAAGCTCGGCTCGACGCAGACCGTGGCCCGCGTGGGCGGCGTGGCCGTGATCGCCGACGGGCGCAGGGCCGGGACCATCTCGCGGGTGCTCGCCGGCGAGGACGTCGGCACGCTCATCGGGCGCTTCGCCCGCCGGGACGGTGGTCTCACCGCGCGCAAGCGCTGGATCGCCTACTTTCACAAGGCGCAGGGAGCGCTGGTCGTGGACGCCGGCGCGGTGCAGGCGCTGCAGAAGGGGGGGCGCAGCCTGCTGCCGGCGGGGGTTCGCGCGGTGGAGGGACGCTTCGAGGTGGGGGCCGTGGTGACGATCAAGAGCCCCGACGGAAGCGTCGTGGCGCGCGGGCTCACCGAGTACGCGAGCGCCGACCTCGAGCGCATCAAGGGGCGCCGCACGCACGAGCTCGGCGCGCTGCTCGGGCGGCCCCACGACGACGAGGTCGTGCACCGGGACAACCTGGTGCTGGTCTGACAGCGGCTGACGCTTGCGTCGATCCATCCCGCCATGCGGCGTCGCTCGCTGCGGTGCGTGCTCACAGCGCCAAAAAGGCTGCTCCGCGCGCTCCTTGCCTGGCGGGCGCCTCAACGCAAGCGTTCGCCGCTGTGAGCGGGGTTCTGGTCGGAGCGTGGCCCGCCTGGCCGCGATCGGCCCCGTCGGTGGGAACGACGGTCAGCGGGCCCCGTCGAGCGCCTTCAGGACCGTCGTGTTCGCGGGGATGTCCGACATGCTCGAGCTGTAGTGGTCGAAGACGATCGTGCCCGAGCGGTCGATCACGAAGAGCGCAGGCATAAGGCCGAGCTTGAGCAGCTTCCACTGCTGGCCGTACCGCCGCGCGACCTGCGCCTCGGGGTCCGGCAGCCCGGCGAAGGGGAGCTTCTCCTTGTCGAAGTAGGCGCGCACGTTCTCCGCGCTGTCCTTGACCACCACCAGGATCGTGGCCTTGTGCGCGGTGAACTTGCCGAAGTCGTCTCGCATCTGCCCGAGATGCTTGCGCGCGTACGGTCAGCTGAAGCCGCGCAGGAAGACCAGCACCACCGGCCCGGCCTTGCGGAGCTCGTCGAGGCTGGCCAGCTCTCCGCGGTGCGTCTTCGTCTGGAAGCTCGGGGCCTTGGCACCGACGGAGAGCATGCCTTTCTCCTTGGCGTGGAGGGCGGCGGGCAAGGCCACGCCGACGAGCAGGGCGAGCGATGGAACGAGCGTTCGTGCGTGCATCCTGGGCCCCATCCTGCCCGGAGATATGACACGGCGCCAGGCGCTGACAACCCCAAGCGCCCGCCGGGCCGTGGCATACTCGAGCCCATGTCGCTCCACGACGAGATGGTGCTGCTGGGAGACCGGGCGGTGGTCGCGGCGCGCGCGCTCGCGCGGCTGCGGTCGGCGCAGAAGGACGCGCTGCTGCTCGCCCTGGCCGAGGGGCTCCTCGCCGCGCGGGAGAGCCTGCGCGCGGCGAACGCGCTCGACCTCGCGGAGGGCCGGGCCGCCGGTCTCTCGGGCGCGCTGCTCGATCGGCTCGCGCTCGACGAGGCGCGCATTGACGCGATGGCGCGCGGGCTGCGAGAGATGGCTGCGCTCCCCGACCCGGTGGGCACGCTGCTCTCGCGCGCGACGCGGCCGAACGGGCTCGTGCTCGAGAAGGTGCGCGTGCCGATCGGCGTCATCGGGATGATCTACGAGGCCCGGCCGAACGTGACCGCCGACGCGGCGGGGCTCTGCCTGAAGGCGGGGAACGCGGTCATCCTGCGCGGGGGACGCGAGGCCCTGCGCACGAACCAGGCGATCGCGCGCGCGCTGCAGAGCACGGGAGAGGCGCACGGCCTGCCCCCGGCGGCGATCCAGCTCGTCGAGACGCCGGACCGCGAGGCGGTGCGGGAGCTCTGCCAGCTCGAGGGGCGCGTGGACCTCATCATCCCGCGCGGCGGGGAGGGCCTCATCCGCGCCGTGATGGAGGTGGCTCGCGTGCCGGTGATCAAGCACGCGAAGGGGGTCTGCCACACCTACGTGGACGCGAGCGCCGACCTGGCCATGGCGGTCGCGATCAGCGAGAACGCCAAGTGCCAGCGGCCGGGCGTGTGCAACGCGATGGAGACGCTGCTGGTGCACGAGGCGGTGGCGCCCAGCTTTCTGCCGCGCGTGGCCGAGCGCCTGCTCGCGCGCGGGGTGGAGCTCCGGGGGGACGCGCGGGCGCGGGAGTTCGTGCCGGCCATGAAGGCCGCCACCGAGGAGGACTGGTTCGCCGAGTACCTGGAGCTGATCCTGGCCGTGCGGGTGGTGCCCGACCTGGACGCGGCGATCGCGCACATCGAGCGCTACGGCTCGCGCCACTCGGATGCGATCGTGGCGGAGGACCGCGAGGCGCAAGCGCGCTTCACCCGCGAGGTGGACTCGGCGGCGGTCTACATCAACGCCTCCACCCGGTTCACCGACGGGGGCGAGTTCGGCATGGGGGCCGAGATCGGCATCAGCACGGACAAGCTCCACGCCCGGGGGCCGATGGGTCTCGAGGAGCTGACCACCTACAAATACGTGGTGACTGGTACGGGGCAGGTCCGGGGGTAGGCGTCCGGGGCAGGCGCCCGGGCCGCGGCTTCGAGGCCGTGGCTTCGAGGCCGTGGATTCGGGGCCTTGGATCCATTGTTTTTGGGGGGCGATCTGTAATAGATCTCTTGCGTCGGGCCGGCAAAGCCAGTAAGTAGGAGGCCCGCCGGAGACGGTGGACGGGCCCCAGGCCGCGCGCGGCGACAGACCGGCGCGGCGCCCGGACGATGCGAAGGACGAAGGAATGAGCACCACGGATAGCAAGGACGTCAACGCCGCGATTCCGTCGAAGACCGTCGAAGGACGGCCTCTCGAGGTCACGGTGGATGAGCGCGGCCTCGAGCGCGCCATGCGGCAGCTCAAGCGCAAGGTGGCGGCAGAGGGCGTGGGCCGCGAGATGAAGCGGCGCCGGCACTACGAGAAGCCGAGCGTGCGGAAGCGGCGCAAGGCGCGCGAGGCCGAGCGTCGTCGTCGTCGGTCGAAGCGCCGGAACGAAGCGCGGGGCAGCGGCGGGCCGGGCGAGCGGAGCGGCGGGCCGGGCGAGCGGAGCGGCGGGCCGGGCGAGCGGAGCGGCGGGCCGGGTGGCGGCGGCGGCGGCGGGCGCGAATAGCCTCTCTCGGGCCCTACCTGGCCCACGCTTCGACCTCCTCATTCACTCCAGAGTACCGACCGGGCTGCGAGCTCTCAGCAGACGCTGCGATAGATAGAGGCCTGCGCGTCGTCGTAGGCCTCGACGAGCTCCGAGACCCCATAAAACGTCTGCGGTAACCGTCGCGGGTTCGGCAGGAGCTCCTGCGGGTCGGCCAGCACCAGCGTCCCGTCGTCACCGATGAGGACCTGCGGATCCACGACGCGGATCCGCGCCGTCGCGAGAGCCGCGGTGAGGCGCGCCAGGTCGCGAGCCGACCTCTCGTTGAAGAAGGCCAGGCGCCGCTCGAGAGGATCCTTGGAGCCCACGGCGTAGCGGCGATAGACCACGCCCGGCGCTCCGTCGGAGGCGACGCCGCGCGCGACGACCTCGACGGTGGCCACGCCTGCGGCCCGCAGGCGACGCAGCGCGGTGCGCTCGCGCGCGAAGTGCTGGGCGGGGCTCCAGCCCTCGCCGGCCCCCTCGGGCCTCTCCTTTCGACAGAGGGCCAGCGCCAGGTTCGGGTTCCCCAGCACCGCGTGCACCTCTTTGTAGGCCCCGCGTCCGAGGAGCGCTCCGGGCGGAAACCGCTCGTCCAGGGAGCGCGCGTCGGTCGACGTATCGTCGACGGAGCGAAGGGCGTGGGCGAGGAGGCTCAGGTAGGCGCCGACGGGCATGCGAAGGTCCTCGGTCCCTCACGAGCAACAGCCATGCCGTTCCTCGGCGGGCGTTGTTTCGCGAGCTTCGGCGGCGGCGCAACCGGCAGGCGGCGGCGCCGGCGGTGAGGCAGTGGCTACCTCGGAGAGTGGGCCCGAGAGCGGATCCGAGAGGAGCCCCGGCCGCGGTCCGTCCAACGTTCGATGCTGACAAGATGGGGTAAAGACAGGCCTTTGCGCCTTTCGGAGAGGCCTCTGGAGGCTCGATGAGGCCGACAGGGGGCACCATCCATCGAAACGCCGGCTTCGCGCGCGCGGCCCCCGGGCCCGAGCCTTGCGATGCCTCCGGGCGGTGATCTCGACCCCCCATCGGAGGTGCCGCTCGACATGAAACCCGGACGTTTGCGAAACCTGTCTGTACTGGCCTCGTCGCTGCTCGCCGCGGCGTGCGGGCTCGAGGGCGAGCTGCCACGCGAGGAGTCGCTCGACCGCGTCCCCGCCGGCTGCGCCACCCCGTCCGTCGCCATCCCGGCCACGCAAGTGCGCGGCGAGCGGGCGGGCGCGCTCTGGTCCACGACGCAGCTCTTCTCCCACCCCGTGGTGCAGCAGCCGCGCGACCGGACCGGCTGCGTTCTCGGAGGGCACGTCTCCGCCAGGAAGGACGAGGTCACCCAGTTTGCGGCCGCGCCGCTCGGGCTGCTCGCCCACAACTTCCTCGCCGGCGCCTCGTTTCTGACGATGCGGCTCGGGGACCGGGTGCGGCTCACCCTGGCTAACCAAGGGGCGGGGCACACGCCGACGGCGTTCTCGGTGGCCGAGGTGCGAGACCTCCAGGCGCTGACCCCGACGAGCGCAACCTCCGACTTCGTGGACCTCGGTAGCGGCAAGCGGCTCACCGCCGCCGAGCTCTTCGCCGAGGTCTACACCTCCGGGGAGCGGGTGGTGCTGCAGACCTGCATCGCCAAAGGGGCCGAGCTCTCCTGGGGACGGCGCTTCGTCATCGGCACGCCGCTGCCGTGTCGCACGGCGAGCGACTGCGCCACGGGCGAGCTGTGCTTCTCGCACGACGGGTGCGGCGAGGTGGGGTTCTGCGTGGCGCGCCCGTCGAGCTGTCCCGACGCGTGGGCCCCCGTGAGAGGGTGCAACGGCCGCAGGTATTCGAGCGAGTGCGAAGCCTTCCGGGCGGGCGTCTCGGTGCGCGCTCCCGACGAGCCGAAGTTCGTGCAGTAGTCGAACGCGCGTCGTCGAAGCGCGCGCTTCAGGCGGCGCGAGCCACGACGCCGAGCTCCCAGGTGTAGCGCTGGTGGCAGGCCAGGCAGCGGAAGCCGTGCAGCTCGGTGCCGCAGCAAGGGCTGAAGAGAGACGCTCCCGAGGCCAGCTCGCCGAGCCGGTCAGAGAGGTCGAGAGGCGCCTCCGGCTCGCAGCAGTAGACGAAGGGGCGCAGGTCGGCGCCGCACAAGCAGAGCTGATCGCGCGGCCAGGGGAGCGCGCGTTGCAGGCGTTCGTGCTGCAGCTCCGCGAAGGCGAGGTCGCACGCCTGCTCCACGCGAAAGCCCTGCCGGAGGGTCGCCCCGACGAACTCGGCCAGCTCCGCGCGGTCGGGCTCCCGGCCGCCCCAAGGAAGGGTCGTCAGGAGCTCCTGGCAGAGGGATCGCGCGAGCTCTTCGAAGAGGCCCGGCCAGCGCTCCAGCGTGGCCTCCAACAGAGCGCGGAAGTCTGCCGCGTGGGCGCCGTCGGGTGCGAGCTGCGCGTGGAGTCGCGTGCGATGCGCCGCGGGGAGGGGCGCGGTCGTCGCCCCTGGCCCGGGTCGGCCGCCACGCACGGCGGCGTGGTAGAGCCGCGCGCCGTCGGTGGCGAAGGCGATCAGCCGCTCCAGCTCCAGGCCGAGGCGTTGCGCGTGCGAACCGAGCGCGCCCACGACCGGTGCGTGGAGCGCGAGAGGGAGGTCGCGGGCCGCGCACGCCGCGAGCGAGAGGTGCTCGCGTGGGGCCGAGCAGAGGAGCTGGCCGACGGGCATGGCCCACGGGGCGAAGGGAAGCGACAGGCCACGGGCGAGCCCGTCCCGCTCCTCTTCGAGTCGGGGGACCGCCGGGTCATCGGGGGAGAGCCGCACGAGGAGCTGCAGGGCGTCGAGCAGCTCGCCGTCGCAGCGGGCCCGGCGGAAGCAGGCGACCGCGAGGGCAGCGTAGCCTCGCGCGTGGGCCTCGGCCTCGAGCGCGCTGCAGGTGCTCGCCAGGGCCGCGAAGATGCGCCCCGCGAGGGGAAGTGCCGGCACCTCTCCGAGCGTCGTCAAGGTCTCCTCCAGCTCGGCGCGAGCGCGGGCGGGCAGCCCGCGGTCCAGACTGAGGCGTCCGGCGGTGAGGAGCGCCTCGGCCCGACGCGTCGGGCCGGCGGTCCGCAGGCGCGTGACGACCTCTTCCACCGCCGAGGTGAGGTCCGGGCTCTGGCCTTCCACCTCGAACTGCGTCACGAGCTCGAGCAGAGTGAAGCGGTCGCGCTCCATCGGCGAGAGGGTCGCGAGCCGCGGGCGCCGCTGCTCGAGCAGCGCGAGCGCTTCCTCGGGCTGTCCCACGCGGCGCAGGGCCGAGACGGCGGTCGTGGTGGCCGCGAGCCAGAGATCGTTCGCGCCCGGCTCGCGCCCCGCCTCGTCGAGGAGTCGGAGCGCCTCCTCGGGGCGGCCGAGCCCCTCCACCGCGGCGCCGAGAGCGATTCGCCAGCGTCCGTCGCGCGCCGCGGGGTCGCGCCGCAGCAGCGTCTCGACCAGCTCGGCGTAGGCTCCGCGCCGCAACGCGCCCTCCAGCTCGAGGGGCAGGATCGTCCCGGGCGAGAGCAGGAGCGGCGGGAGACAGAGGCGCAGGCGATGCCAGGGCACCTCCACCGGGGCGTGCTCGAAGCGGACGGGCACCGTGGGTCCCGTGGGTCCGCTGCCGCGCCCAGCGCCCGCCGGAGGGCGTTCGGCCAGGGTGGAGAGGGCCAGGGAACCCACCCGGCGCTGCGGGACGCCGCATTCGTCCAGGAGCTCGAGCGGCTGATTTCCCAGCCAGGTCCACGCTGGGCCGAGCGCGGTGAAATCCACGAGCCAGCGTCCTTCCAGAGCCTCGAGCGTGGACCAGCCGTCGTACATGGCACCCCCTCCACACTCCAGACGTTCGAGCGGGCCGTTTCCTGACACGCCGGGTGACGGTCCGGCCCACGGATGCGGCCACCCCCCACGACCGGGTACACTGCCGCGCATGCATGGCGAAGCCGGAACACCTCCCTTGGACGTCAGGATGCGGCCTCGGGCCGGGGCCCGGGCGGGCGTTGCTCGCGGCGCGCGGGCCGGCGCGGGCCTGGTGACGATTTTTCTCCTCGGTTGTAGCGGCAGCACCTACCAGCCGACGGATGCGGGGAGGCCCGACCTTCGTCCCGACGTCGGGCGCCCCGACGCGACCGACGCCGCGCCCTCGTGCTTCGGCAGCGCGTGCCTGCCCGACGAGTACTGCAGCGCCGCGCAGAAGAAGTGCGTGCGCCGCGGTCGCGCGCTCTGCGAGCCGGCCTTTTGCGAGCGGGACGAGGACTGCGGCGACGAGCGCGACCTGTGTCTCAAGGACAAGGCCGACCGACCCTTCTGCGCGCGGGCCTGCTCCGACGGGAGCCCGTGTCCCGACGGCTTCGAGTGCCGCCCCGCCGACGGCGTGACGGGCCCCTACGCCTCGCAGTGCCATCCGCTCTGGGGGAGCTGCGACGTGACCGGGCTCGCGTGCAAACCCGGGACGGCCGGGCCCTGCCGTGCCCCCGACGCGGAGTGCGTGACGGAGGGGACCTCGAGCTATTGCAGCCGGCGCTGCGAGAGCGCCGGAGATTGCCCGACGGGCTTCAAGTACTGCGCCTCCGACGACAAGGGGGTGCGCACCTGCCGCCGCCTCGTGGACACGAGCTCAGCGAGCTGCGGCAAGGCGCGCAACGCGCTCGGCGTCGGCGCCTCCTGCGCGAGCGGGGACTGCAGCGCGGTGCTGCCGGGAGGCACCTGCGTCTCCGCCGACAACGCGCTCGCGGCCCGCTTCTGCACGCGCGGCTGCGCCACGGACGCCGACTGCGGCGCGGGGGCCTTCTGCGGGAGTGTGGCCTCGCGGAGCGGCGCGGTGTGCCTCCCCGCGGCCTGCGCGTGCCTCGCGCGTCTCGCCGACGCGGACCTGGAGGCGGCCCTCGCGGCCGGTTTCTCGGCGGTGAAGCGCGACCGCTGCGACCTCGGCCACCGCTTCGGCGAGCTCACCCGACTCTACGGAGACGGCCTCGCGAACGACGCCCTGCGCCTCACGACCTACAATCAGCTCTACTACGCGCCGATGGGGATCCCCCTCTTCGTCGCAGCGCTGCGCCGCGAGCTGGCCTCGCTCAAAGGGAGCGCGACCCCCGTCTCCGATGCGCTGGCCGTGGCCGGACGCCTCTGGGACGAGCGGCACGTCGTCGCCGCGCCGCTCGCGCCGCCGGCGAGCTTCGAGGCCGCCGTGACCGCCCTCTATCGCGTGCACACCGACGCCGAGAGGCGGGCCGCGCTCGACCGCGTGACCGAGGACGCGAAGGATCTCCCTGTCGAGCTGAAGGAGCAGCTCGCCCCGATCGTGGCTGCGCTCGCCGAGGCGGTGAAGCTGCGCGAGCGCGCCATCTCGTATATCGGCCACTCCGACGCGCTCACGCAGCGCTTCTTCCGTAACACGATGGCGCTCTTCTACCGCAAGAAGAGCGGCAGCCTCTCCGGCGCGGCGGTCGATCTGAGCAAGGAGCCGGACGCGAGCTTCTTGCTCCGCCAGCTGGGCTACGGCCTGCTGCTCCAGGCGGCCGCGACGGTGGCGCGCGCGGTCGAGGGGGCCAGACTGACGCCCGTAGGGCCGGAGCGGACCTTCGCCTTCAACCAGAGCACACCCTTCGGTCGCATCGTGATCTCCGATGGGCATGCGACGAGCTACAAGGGCGACGACGAGGCCTATCGCGGAGACCTCCTGCTCCTCGTGGACGCGGGCGGCGACGACACCTACGAACTCCCCGTGGGCGCGACCCGCAGCAGCACAAACCCCGTCGCGCTCGCGCTCGACCTCGGCGGCAAGGACAGCTACGGCTATCCGAAGCGCCCCGACCCGAAGGACGCGAAGGGGCGCCTCGTCTCCGACGAGGACGGGCGGCTGCAGCACGCGCAGATCCCCGTCTCGCTCTCTGAGCAGGGGCGGCAGGGGTACGGCAACCTGGGCGTGGGGATGCTCTTCGATCTCGGGGAGGGAGCCGACACCTACGAGAGCCTGCGCTTCTCGCAAGGGGCGGGGATCCTCGGCGTGGGGGTGCTCTTCGACCAGGGGGGCGACGACACCTATCGGGCCGAGGCGGGCTCGCAAGGCTCGGGGCACTTCGGCGTGGGGCTTCTGCTCGACGGCGGCGGGAACGACCGCTACGAGGGGTATTCGGCCATGCAGGGCGCGGCCTACGTCAAGGGAGTCGGCCTGCTCGCCGACCTCGGCGGGAACGACCGCTACGTCGCGCAGACCGGGGACCTCTACGTGGAGGAGAAGAAGCGCCTCCCCGGAGACGACCCGATCTACGGCCACGGCAACAACCAGGGCGCGGCCTGGGGACGGCGCGCGGACTATCCCATCGACGGGCTCGAGAACGGCGTGCACAGCTCGGGGGGCGCGGGGGTCCTCTTCGACCTTGCGGGCGACGACGTCTATCGCTGCGGCTCGTTCTGCCAGGGGACGGGCTACTGGTTCGGCGTGGGGGCGCTCCTCGACGAGGCCGGCAACGACCGCTACGACGGGCGCATCTACACCGCCGGCTCCGCCGTGCATTTCGGCCTCGGCATCTTTCACGACGCGGCCGGAGACGACGCGTACGGCACGGAGCTGCCGCTGATCGGGCTGTCGCACGGCTTCGCGCACGACCTGTCGATCGGCTGGCACACCGACGCCGGAGGCAAGGATACCTATCGCGGCGCGTGGCAGTGTTTCGGCACCGGGTCGAATCAGTCCCTCGGCGTGCTGGTGAACGGAGGAGGGGCCGACGACTACCAGAGCACGAACTACCTCGGCTTCGGCATGGCCACCGCGCTGCTCAAGAACGTGGAGTCGACGAGCCCGCGTCACGCGCTCCGCACCACGGGGATCTTCGTGGACGCGGCGGGCGCCGACGCCTATCAGCGGCCCGCGTTCTTCTCGCCCGAGCTCGTCGGGGACGGCGTCACCTGGCGTCACCCGTTGATGGAGACGACCTACCTGCCCGACGGCACGCCCACGGGGCGCGAGATCACCCTCTCGGTCCCGAACGCCTACGGCTTCGGCGTGGACCGGGCGGGGAGCGGGCGGTAGGAGGGTGGAAGAGCGCGGGAGGCGGGCGAGAACGCGGGCGGCCGTGGGCGCACGCGGGCGGTCGTGGTGGATCGGTGCGTCGGGGAGGATGGCTGGCGACGGGGGGTGGGCGAGAGCGCGGGCGGCCGTGGGCGCACGCGGGCGGTCGTGGGCGTCGTTGCGTTGGGAGAGTTCGTTTCGTGTGGGACTTGTCTCGGAGGGCAGGCGACTGGTTTGCCATCGAGGCTGGTTCTGCTATCCGGGCACCGCACTCGTTGATATGAGCCCCCGCAGCTTCCAGCCGGTCTTGAGCAACCAGGTCCGTGGCTCGAGCACGGGTGGGTCTCCGTCGGGGGGCACGGGCGTGAGGTCCTTCCACCCGTCGAAGAACCGCCCCGAGCTGCACGCATCCAGGTCGCGCCTCGGGACCCACTTGCCTCGCGCGACGCCGTGCTTTCGCGAATTCTGAAGGACGTAAGCCAACGCCGCCTTCACCTCACTCGGCGTCTTCAGGATGTGCTGATGGTAGCGGTCCCGAAAGACGCGCCCCTTGCGGCCCACCGTGCGGTTCAGCGCGTGCGCGAGGCGGATGGCCAGCGCGCGCAGCCCCTTCATCAGCACGCCCCGGTCCTTGGCCTCCGTCACGAGGTGCAGGTGGTTCTTCTGGATCGAGTAGTGGGCGAGGTTCATCCCGAACCGCCCCGCCGACTGCACGAAGGCGTTTTCGATCGCGCGGAGCTGCGTCTTGCTCCGCAGGTTCGGTAGCCCCTCCACCACCTTCATCGTGACGTGCACCGGAAACCGGCTGGCGAGGAGCGGTCGAGCCCGATGCGGCAGTCCGCTCCCCGGCTGCTTCTTGCGCCCCGCACCCTCGCGCTTCCCGCCCCATCCCGTCGCCTCCCGCATAGGCAACGGGAGCTGTTTCGCAGACCCCCCCAGCATACGTGTGCCCGAAGTTCGGTCATCTCCTGGGGAGGATTTGCGTTTGCGTACCAGCATGAATAAGGCTAATAGTAGCAAAGCGCTGGCCTGACGTCAAGTGATCTTCTTGCACGAACAAAGAGGACAGGTCCTCGTACCTCCAAGACAAGCACAACAACCAAGCCCCCCTCCCCGCCGCACCGATCCACCCCGCCGCCGGCGTGCGCCCACGGACGCCCGCGCTCTCGCCCACCCCCCGTCGCCAGCCCACCTCCCGTCTCCCTCCCAGGGCCCCCTCTCCGGTACTCGGCCGTCCGGAGGCTGGAGGAGCCAGTCCCCCGGTACACAGCACCACCGGAACCCCCCGGCCGCACGGCACCCCATCCCCCTAACCGCTGGCCTGCTTCCTGCCTTACAACCAGCGCATGAGGTTGAGACCCCATCTGTTCCGCCCTCTCGCGCTGGCCGTGGCGCTCGGGCTCCTGCTCGCGGCGCCGTCGGCCAACGCCCGGTCCCGGCACCAGCCTCAGGTCGTCGAAATTCCGGGCCTCGGCCCGATGCTGCTCATGGGCCCCTCGGCGCGGGCGGCGGTCCGCTCGTACGTGGCCGGCCTCGAGCGTCGGCGGATCTACCCGGGTGCCGAAGGCGCGCTCGCGGCGTGGGGGCAGGGCCTCGCGGGGGCGCAGCCGGAAGGGGTGCTCGCGCTCGCGAAGCAGGAGGGGCGCCCGCTGGTGGGCATCCAGCTCAACGAGCTCCGCACGCTCGTCGGGGGCAAGGCCGACAAGGCCGGAGCGCGAGCCATCGCGGCGGCCGTCACGCGCGCTGGCGGGCAACCGGTCTTCCTCCCTCCGGGCGCGGCGCGCAGCCAGATCGACCGTCTCCTCACGCCGCTCGACCATCTCGTTCTCGCGGGGGGCGACGACGTGCACCCGAAGCTCTACCGGCGGCCGGTGACGCACGCCGAGCAGCTTCTCGACGCGCGCGATCGCTACGAGCAGAAGGTGATCCGGCGCGCGCTGGCCCGCGGGCTCGGCATCGACGGGATCTGCCGCGGCCAGCAACTACTGAACGTGACCTTCGGTGGCACGCTCTTTCAGGACCTGATCCTCGACGGAGCGACGACGACCCCGCATCGCGGTCGAGGCGCGCAGGTGGAGCACGCGGTGACCTTCGACCCGGACACGCGGCTCGGGGAGCTCACCGGGGTGGGGCGCGTCCTCTGCGTCAGCCGGCACCATCAGGCCGTGGAGCGGCTCGGCAAGGGGCTGCGCGTGGCGGCGCGAGCGCCGGACGGCATCATCGAGGCGGTCGAGACCTTGAGCGGCCAGGTCCGCGGGTACCAGTTCCACCCGGAAGCCCGGGCCGACGCGGTGGGCGACGCGATCTTCTCCGACGTGGTGCGACGGGCGCTCAGGCACCGCGTGCACGCGGCCTCGTCGGTCGACTGATCAGGCCTTCAGCGAAGCGAGCCAGCTCCGGAGCTCGGTCGCGAGCTCCTCGGGCCAAAGGTGGGTCACGGCCCGGCGCAGGGCCCACGGTACGGCGAACGAGGTGAGGCCGAGCGCACGGTGGCTCTCTAGCGCCGCTTCGACCGCGCGTTCGGCATCGTGGCTCCGGCCCGTGCGCCGCGCATGGTCGGCGCGCAAGAGGTGATAGGGCTGCATGACCATCGGCTCGGGGCGCTCGAGCGCCGCCAGCGCGTCGAGTGCCGTCTCGGCCTCCCGCTCGCGCCCGGCGATCTGGTGGGCCCCGGCGATGAGCAGCAGCGCCTGCCCCGTCTCGTGGGCCAGGTTGCCCTCCACGAACGAGCGATGGACCTGTTCTCCGAGCGCCAGCGCCGGCTCGGCTGCGCCTCGATGGCAGTGGACCCAGCCTTCGAGGAGCAGGCAGACGTTCATCCACCACCACTCGTCCACCCGACGGAAGTGCCGGAGCGCCTCGGGGTGGCAGCGATCCGCCTCGGCCAGGTCCTCCTGCTGCAGCGCTACCCAGCCGCGCAGAAAGAGCGACTCCCCCTCGCCGAACTCCTCGCCCTGGGCGCGGAAGGCCTCGATGGCGCGCTCCTGCCACACGCGCGCGTCGGCGTAGCGCGCCTCGGCCATCTTGATAAAGCCCATGAAGAGCCACGGCTCCGGGAGCACGAGCCCCCCCATGCCGTCCACGATCGCCAGCGCCTCCTGCGTCACGCTCTCGGCCTCGGCGAGACGGCTCTGGGAGTAATAGACGCGCGTGAGACAGAGCAGCGCGCGGATCTGCCCCTCGTAGTCTTCGAGCGCGCGGCAGGCCTCCAGCGCCTGGCCGATGGCGCGTTCGGCCTCGACGTAGTCGCAGCGCGCGTTCGCCACCTCGCCGAGCAGGCGGAGTGCCGTGGCCGCGCCCGGCTGATCTCCGCGACGCTCGTAGGCGGCGAGCGCCGCGCGGGCCGCTACCTCGGCCTCGGTGTCGCGGGAACGGATGATCTCGGCCTCGGCCTTCCAGCGCCACCAGTCGGCCTCGAACTCCGGGTCGAGCTGACCCTCGAGGAGGCGTAGGCTCTCCATCACCTGCAGCGGGTCGCGACGCGTGCGCCACTCCTCGGGGAGGAAGGCCATCAGCGTCTCGGCCGCGCGCCGCGGCTCTTCCGCCGCGAGGAGATTCTGCACCGCCAGCCGCACGAGCGCGTTCGTGCGGCCGAGGGGATGCGCTCCGAGCGCTTCGGCCGCGGCGAGGTAGATGCGTCGCGCGTCGGCGCGCCCGCGCAGCTCGTCCACGAGATGCTCCTCGAGCAGGTCGTGGTAGAAGCCGAGCGTCTCGCGGTCCGGCACGAGGAGCTGGTGCTGCACGAGCGTCAGCACCACGCGGTCGGCGTCGAGGGCGAGCGCGGAGAGGAGCGCGTAGAAGAGGTCCCGCGCGAAGGTCGAGCCGAGCGTGGTGGCGGCGAGCGCCCCGAGCTGCGCCTCCTCGGGGAGCGCGGCGATGCGAGAGGCCCAGAGCGAGCGCGCGCTCGCGGCCGGGCGGGCGAGGACCTGCTCGTCCACGCGATAGCAGTGATGGGCGGCGTCCCAGCCGAGCTGGTGCCCCTCGCTCCAGGTGCGGAGCTGCTGCAGCGCGAAGAGCGGGTTGCCGCGGCTCGCGAGGTGCAGCGCGCGACCGACGCCCGCCTCGAGCGGCATCACGCCCTCGAGCAGGTGGTGCAGGCCGGACGGGTCGAGCGGCTCGACGGGGACGCAGTGCGCGTCGGGGCGGTGGCCGAAGGACTCGAGCGGGGCAGGGGGCCGCGCCTCGAGGAGGCCGGCGTGCCGCACGGTGGCGACCACGAGCACGGGTTCGGGACGCCTGAGGAGCTCCTCGACGAGCGTCTGCTCCTCGGGGCTCGCGCGGCCGAGGTCGTCGAACCAGAAGAGGAGCGGGCGTCCCTCGACGAGGCGCGAGATGGCCTGCAGCAGCACCTGGACCCGCGCCTCGGGGCGATCGAGCTGCGGACGCGGGCTGGTCTTCGCGGCGGCGCCGGCCGGGAGCGGGCGAAGGAGCGCGGCCAGGTCCCCCGCGAGCTCGCGACTCGCCGGGTCCGTGCCCCACCTTCGGCCGAGCATCTGCTCGATCGCCGGGCCTCCCATCGGGCCGAGGCCGAGATAGCGTTCGAGCGCGCCCGTCACCCCCTGCATCGTGCCGCGCGTGCGACCGAACGACGCGCGCAGGGTGACCATGCAGCCCCGCTCGTGAACCTGCTCGGCGAGCCAGTGGGCCAGGCGGCTCTTGCCCACCCCCGCCTCGCCGTAGAGCAGGATCATGCGCCGCTCTCCGGCGAGCACGCGGCACACCTCGGCCCAGAGCTCCTCCTGCTCGCGCTTGCGGCCACGCAGCGGTGGGACCTGCAGCGGCAGGAGCGCCGGGGGTGCGAGGCCCAGCTCGGTAGCCGGCTCGGCGGCGCGCGGGCCCTTGTTCGTCGACGCGGCGCTCGACGCGGCGAGCTCAAGGGTGGTGTCGCTTCCGTCGGTGCTCTCGACCGGCGCCACGGGCCCCGTGCCGCGTCGGACCTCGCCCTCGGGCCAGCTCGCGCGGAGCTCGTGCCAGGCAGTCGCCGCGGAGGCAGGGTCCCACAGCCCGTCGAAGGCGCGCCGCACCTCGGCCGCGAACTCGTAACGACGCCAGGGCTGCTTGGCCAGCAGCCGCGCGACGATCTCCCCGACCCGCTCCGGCGCGCCGTTGGTCGGGTGGAAGGGGTCCGGCGCGGCGAGCAGCACCAGCCGGAGCTGGTCCTCGAGCGTGGCGCCGCGGTAGGGGAGCTCGCCGCAGCAGTACTCGTGCAGCATCACGCCCAGCGCGTGCAGGTCCGTCGCCGGTCCGAGGAGCTGCGGGTGCCGCTGGATCTGCTCCGGCGCCGCGTAGGGGGGCGTGAGGAAGACGCCCGCTCCCTCCGGCACCTCGGCGAGCTCGTCCATGCGGAAGTCGTTGAGCGACGGGTCCTGCAGGGTGGCGAGGCCGAAGTCCACCACCGAGACGCGCAGGCCCCCTCCGGGCGCTTCGCTCAGCAGCACGTTGTCGGGCTTGAGGTCGCGGTGCAGGATGCCGCGGGCGTGCATGTGGGCCAGGCCGGCGAGGATCTGGCAGGCCACCGCGCCGAGCAGGTCCCACGGCAGAACCCCCTGGCGGCGTCCCACGGCCCCGAGCGAGATCCCCTCCACGTACTCCAGCACGAGGTAGCGCGACCCGTCGGGCAGAAGCCCCACATCGTGCGCGCGCACGAGGTTGTCGTGCTCGAGCGAGGCGAGCGCTGCCGCCTCCTTGTAGAAGAGCTGGTCGGCCTCGGTGCTCGCGCCGGGGCCGGTGCGGTCGATGCGCTTGAGCGCGACCTCGCGCTCGAGGACCAGATCCCGGCAGCGCCAGACCTCGCCGCTCCCCCCTTTTCCGAGGAGGGCGCGGCGAAGGTAGCGGCCGGCGACGAGCTCTCCCGCCGTCACGTGCACGCGAGGCGCCTGTCGCACGAGAGGTCGCAGCCGAGGCAACGCATGAAGCCATGATACTCGACGAGGGTTCGCCCGACACGGGCGAAGTCGTCACTGTCGCGCGGCGCGCGCCCCGCGGCTCCGCCGACTAGAAGATATGGAAGATGTCGACGTAGAAGCCGATCGGCGAGGCGTCCGGAGACCAGGCCACGTCGGTGCGGATCATGAAGGCCTCGCCCCACTGCAGGCGGACCCCGCCGCCCGCGCCCACCTTCAAGCCGAGGCCTTTACCGTCGAGCTCCGGCCGCTCGGTGTAGTCGGCCCAGACGCGGCCCGCGTCGGCGAAGACCACGGTCCCCACGTTGAAGCGCTGCTTGAGGACCGTGAAGGGCAGCCACTTGCTGCGCAGCTCCAGGTTTCCGACGAGCTTGAGCTTGCCGTGGTAACGCTGCCCCGGGACGCCTCGCACGGAGGTGCTTCCTCCCGGCCCATAGTCGGGAAAGAGCCCCCCGTAGCGGGCCAGCTCGTAGACGGGGACCTGGCCGAAGAGCAGGTCGAAGACCGCGCGCGCGGCGAGGGTCAGGTAGTCGCGGAAGAAGGCGTGGAAGAAGCGCAAGGTCACGTTGAAGCCGCCGTAGACCCGCCCCTCCTCGAAGGTCCCGGCCCGCAGCGACGCCTCGTGCAGGACGCCGGACCTCGGCACCATGTCGTGGTCGCGGCTGTCCCAGAGCACGCCCGCGTCGCCCTGCAGGGTCAGGTGGCGCGACGCGCCGAAGAGCATTCCGCGCACCGCCGGAGGGCCGCTCGCCACGTCCTCGGCCAGCTTGCTCCCCGGGTAGAGGCGCAGGTCGTTGAAGGCCGCGGTGCCGGCGAAGAAGAGCTGCAACTCCTTGCGCAGGGTGACACGGACGTTGGCCAGCGCTCGCGGGAAGACGCGGTCGAACTGGTGGTAGCGCAGGGCCTCGTTGTATTCGCGCGGCTGGAGCGTCGGGTCGAAGGCGTCGGCTCGCGACACCGCGGGTGCGGCGTTGCCGAGGCCGTAGTACCCTGCGGTGACGAAGCGACTGAATCCGACGCGCAAGGTCCAGCGCAGGCGCGGACTCAGCAGCCCGGGGAGGTCCAGCTTCAGATAGTGGTCGTGAAAAGGCCACTCGACGCCTCCCTCGGGGCGCTCCTTCACGGTAAGGTAACCTTGGAGCTCGAGACGCCAGCGGAAGGGGTAGTATCCGGCCTGGAAGCGAGCCAGCGAGAGCACGGCCCCGAAGCCGAAGCCGACGTCCGTGTCCCCGCCGAGGGCCGGGACGGCGCCGACCTCGTAGCGGTTGGGCTTCAGTTGGTCGGGCTTGGCGGCGTGGGCCGGCGCGGCCAGCGGTCCGGCGAGCAGGCCGGCTAGCAGCACGAGTCCGACGAAGACGGCGCCCGCGCGGGGGAGCGGGGCCGGGACCGACGAGGAGCGACGAGGCCCGATGACCCTTCCCCTTTCGACACACCCCCTGGCTCGCCCGAGGGTGATTCTGTCGCTGCTCTTTGGTCTGAATCTCATCACGTACGTGGGGCGCTACCTCTTGGCCTCGCTCCTGCCGCTGCTCGAGAAAACCTTCGCGCCGCTCAGCAAGGAGGAGCTCGGCTACTTCATGCCCGCCTTTCTGCTGGTGTTCATGCTCAGCTCGCCCCTCTTCGGCGTGCTCGGCGACCGCCTGCCGCGCCGCATCCTCCTCGGTGCAGGCATGCTGACCTGGGGTCTGGCCGCGGCGGCCGGTGGCCTCGTGCAGAGCTTCCGCCAGATGCTCGTCACGCGGGCCATCGTGGGGCTCGGACAGTCCGCTTATAGCACCATCACCCCGACGCTGGTCACCGATCTTTATCCGGCGCAGGAGCGGGGTCGCGCCCTCGGGGTGCTCTACGCCTCCCTGCCGCTGGGTGGCGCGCTGGCCTACATCATCGGCGGCGAGGTGGGGACCCGCCTCGGCTGGCGGGTGGCCGTTGCGGGCGTGGGACTGGCCGGTCTCGTCGGCGGCCTCCTCATCTTCTTCATCCGGGAGCCCACGCGCGGGGCGGCCGAGGGGCTGGATGCCGAGGCCCTGTCCCGCTATCAAGGACGCCGCCTCGGCGTCGCCGCCTATGCCGCGCTCCTCACGAACCCGAGCTACCTGCTCGATACCCTGGCCATGACGGCCTACGGCTTCGCCATGAACGGGCTCTCCTACTGGATGCCCACCTTTCTGCACCTCGAGCGCGGGCTGACGCTCGAGCAGGCCGACCTCTACTTCGGGCTGGCGGCCGTCAGCATGGGGATCCTCGGCACCCTCGGCGGGGGCTGGCTGAGCGACCGGCTGGCCGCGCGGCGTCCCGGGGCCCACGCGGTGGTCTCGGGGGTGGCGACCCTCGGCGCTTTTCCGCTGCTCTACCTACTGACCGCGTCGAAGCAGCCGATGATCTATTGGACTGCCATGGCCGTCGCCGTGCTGCTGCTCTTCGTGAACACGGGTCCCGCGAATACGGTGCTCGCCAACGTCGTCGAGCCGCGCCTGCGCGCCACCGGCTTCGCGCTCAACACCCTGATCGTACACGCCCTCGGGGAGATGACCTCGCCGGTGCTCATCGGCCGCGTGGCCGACCGCAGCGACCTCGGCACGGCCTTCAGCTACACCGCGCTCGTGATCGTGGTGAGCGGGCTCTTCTGGCTCGCCGCCGCGCCCTTCGTGCGGCGCGACAGCCTGCGGGCCGAAGCGGCGCTGCGAGCTCGTGACGTCGACGAGCAGGCGGGTTAAGATGGAGAGTCTGTGAGCGCTTCCGGGGGAGACGACGACGTGAGCCGAGACGACTTAGACGCCACACCTGCGCCGACGGGGATGACGGTCCGCATCCCGGACGATCTCCTCGGACTGCTCGAACAGGCCCGCAGCCACGAGGGAGCCACCTCGCTCGTGATCTACCACCGCGACGGCGCGCAGGTGGTTGGACTCTCGCCGGGGCTCGGCAAGATCGTCGGGCGCGAGCCGCCGGCCGATGTGCCGATCCGGGACCACAGCCTCTCGCGTCAGCACGCCCGCTTCGAGGTGATCGATGGCGAGCTGTGGATCGAGGACCTGGGCTCCACGAACGGTACCTGGATCAACGGCGCCCGCGTGAGCCGCAGCCGCGCCCGCCCCGGCGACGAGCTGATGCTCGGGTCGGTGGTGGTGCTGGTCCACGCGCTGTCGCCCAAGGAGAGCGCGCTCTATGGGCTCCCGAGCCACGACCGCTTCCTGAGCCGCCTGGAGGAGGAGGCGCAAAGGTGCCGCGTCTTCAACCGCCGCATGGCGCTCCTGATGGTGCGCGCGGCGCGCGGGGGCGAAGGGCACCTCTGTCGCTGGTGCCCGCGAGTACGGGCGCTCCTCCGCTCGGTGGATCGCGTGGGTCTCTACGGACCCGACGTGATGGAGATCCTCTTGCCCGAGTCCGGGGCCAGCCAGGTGCAGACGCTCACCGAGGCGATTCTCGCGGGACGCCTCGAGGGTGAACCGTCGCTGCAGATCGGGTTCGGCATCTACCCCGACGGGGCGCGCACCATCGAGGCACTGATCGACCACGTCTGGTCGGCCGTGCAGAGGGCCACGCTGGCTCTGCCCGTAGTCGCCGTCGCCGACACGGCCGAGGCGGGGCTCGCCTTTCCTCTCGAGCTCGGCGGGGTGGGGGCTCCCGTCGTTCACAACGAGACGATGCGCGACCTCTTCACCACCGCGGAGCGGCTCGGGCACACGGGGATTCCGGTGCTCATCGCCGGCGAGACGGGGGTGGGCAAGGAGCTCCTCGCGCTCGCGATCCATCGCGCCGGACCGCGGCGCGCGCGACGCCTCTGCTCGCTCAACTGCGGGGCGATTCCCCCCGAGCTGATCGAGGCCACGCTCTTCGGGCACGAGCGGGCCGCCTTCACCGGCGCGAGCGAGCAGCGCAAAGGGATCTTCGAACAGGCCGACGGCGGGACGCTCTTCTTCGACGAGATCGGCGAGCTGCCGCCCAAGGCGCAGGTCGCGCTGCTCCGCGCGCTCGAGGGGCACGTCATCCGTCGGGTCGGTGGGACGAAGGAGATCGACGTGGACGTGCGGGTCATCGCCGCCACGAACCAGGACCTGGAGGCCATGTGCCACGCGGGCACCTTCCGCAGCGACCTCCTCTACCGGCTGAACGCCATGACCCTGCGGGTGCCGCCGCTGCGCGAGCGCCCCGAGGAGATCGGGCCGCTGGCCGAGAGCTTCCTCGAGGAGGCGAACGAGCTGCACGGCCGCCAGCTCGAGGGGCTCACCCCGGCCGCCGCCGCGTGGCTCCTGCGCTACGGCTGGCCCGGCAACGTGCGCGAGCTCCGCAACGTGATCCACCGCGCGGCCTTCGTCGCGCAGGGCACGCAGATCGACGAGGATGACCTGCTCGAGCGCGTGCGCGGCCGCGGCAGCGCGACCTCGCTGCCGGCCATTCCCTCGCTGCCGCCCCAGCCGGGGGACGAGGACCTGGACTTCCGCACCCGCCTCGAGCGCTATCAGATCCACCTCCTCGCCGACGCGCTGGAGCAGTCCGGCTGGAACCAGACCGAAGCCGCCCGCCGCTTGCGCATCCCGCTCCGCACGCTGGTGCACAAGATCCGCGTCTTCGGCATCCGCAAGCCGGTGAAGAAGCGGAAGTAGACCTCCGGACCTTGTGAGTAGTCACGGCTTCCGGCATCCTCCTCGCATGGGTAGGGGGCTCACCGCGTGACCCGGACTGGCCTCGACGTCTTCGCGCTGCGCGACCGCGTGGTGGCCGAGTACGCGAGCTTCGCGCGCTCCTTCACCACGATCTACGCCGAGGACCTGCGGCGGCGCATCGAGGAGCTCTACGCCGAGGAGCGCTTCTGGCCCCCGGCGCTCATTCAGCTCAACCCGAGCTACGAGCGGGCGGAGAGCCTCGAGCAAGTCATCGCCAAGGGCCTCCTCGCGCCGCGAACTGCCGAGTACTTTCGTGGTCCGCCGACGCCCGGGTCTCCGGCGGGCGTGCCTCTGTCGCTCTACCGCCACCAGCACCAGGCCATCGCCATCGCGGCCGAGGGCGAGAGCTACGTCGTGACCACGGGCACAGGCTCGGGCAAGTCGCTCTGCTTCTTCCTGCCGATCTTCAGCGAGGTGCTGCGGGAGAAGGAACGGGAGCCGGCCGCCCCGCCGCGCACGCGCGCGATCGTCATCTATCCCATGAACGCGCTCGCGAACAGCCAGCTCGAGGAGCTCGAGAAGTACGCCCGGCAGAAGGCCGGCCCGCGCCTCGTAACCTTTGCCAGCTACACGGGCCAGGCGGACGCTTTGGAGCGCCAAGCGATCGCTCGCCAACCGCCCGACATCCTGCTCACCAACTTCATGATGCTCGAGCTCCTCCTGACCCGACAGGACGAGCTCGACCGCACGGTGATCGGCAACTGCGCGGGCCTCCGGTTCCTCGTGCTCGACGAGCTCCACACCTACCGGGGACGGCAGGGCGCGGACGTGGCGCTGCTCGTGCGTCGGGTGCGCGAGCGGCTCGCGCCGAAGGGCCTCCTCTGCGTGGGGACCTCCGCGACGATGGCCAGCGAGGGGACCCTCGAGGACAAGAAGCGCGTGGTGGCCGAGGTGGCCTCGAAGCTCTTCGCCGTCGAGGTTCCCGAGTCGAACGTGATCACGGAGTCCCTCGAGCGCGTGACCTGCGCCGACCTCGATCACGAGAAGGTGCGTCCGCTGCTCGGTCCGTCGATCGACGCCGGGTTGCCGGAGAGCATCTCCGACGCGGAGCTGCGCGAGCACCCCCTGGCGATCTGGGTCGAGACGCGCCTCGGCGTGACCTGGTCCGAGGCCGATAGCCAGTGGGTGCGCGCGCGCCCGCTCAGCCTGGGCGAGGCCTCCGACGCGCTCAGCCGGGACGCGGGTCGCGACGTGGACGCCTGTCGGGCGGCGCTGCGCGAGCTGCTCCTCGTCTCGAGCCTTCCCGAGCAGGTGCGCACTGGCCGGCCGGGGGACAGCTCGCGGGGCTTCTTCGCCTTCAAGCTGCACCAGTTTCTTTCCGGCGCGGGGAACGCCTACGCGACCTTCGAGCCGCCCGGCCAGCGCAGCGTGACCGTCGAGGGGCAGCACTTCTTGCCCGGTGCGCCGGAAAAGCGGCTCTACCCGCTCCACTTCTGTCGCGAGTGCGGCCAGGAGGCTCACCCCGTACGGCTCGCCACGGATGGCGCCGAGACGCGCGTGCTACCGCGCGACATCGACGACACCATGGCGCTCGCGCCCGAGGCCGAGGCCGACGCTGCGGCGCTCGAGACCCAGGGGATCGGCTTCCTCGTCCCGGCGCCCGTTGACGCCGACTTCGACTTCGCCGCCCGCGACGCGGACTACCCCGAGGCCTGGCTCGAGCACGACGCGGACGGGGCCCCGCGCCTGAAGAGCTCCTATCGCGGCGCGCGCGTGCAGGAGGTGCGCGTGAGCCCGGGGGGGCTCCTCGGCACGGGCACGCCCGGCTGGCTCATTCCCGGGCGCTTCCGCTTCTGCCTGCGCTGCCGCACGGCGCACGCCACCTCGGCCCGCGACCGCACGCGGCTGGCCTCGCTCTCCTCCGAGGGCCGAAGCTCGGCGACCACGGTGCTCGTGACCAGCGTGCTGCGGGCGCTCCACGAGGCCGACTCGGGGCTCGACCGCTACACGCGCAAGCTCCTCGGCTTCTCCGACAATCGCCAGGACGCGGCCCTCCAGGCGGGTCACTTCAACGACTTCATCTTCGTCTCTCTCGTCCGCGGGTCCTTCTACGCCGCGCTCGAGGCGGCCGGCGAGGCGGGGCTGCGGAGCGACGAGCTCGGCCTGGCCCAGCAGCGCGCCCTGGGCTTCGACGGCGCGCACGCGGAGCTGCGCGCGGAATGGCTGCTCGAGGCCGGGCTCAAGGGATTCAACCTCCAGGACGCGGAGGGAACGCTCCGTCAGGTGCTCGCCTATCGCGCCTGGTTCGATCAGCGACGCGGCTGGCGCTACACGAACCCGAACCTCGAAGACCTCGGCCTCCTCGAGGTGAGCTACCTCGGCCTCGAGGAGCTCGCCGCCGACGACAGCGAGTTCGCGGACGCGCCCGAGCTCTTGCGCCATGCGACGCCGGAGGTCCGGGAGGCGGTCTACCTCGAACTCTTCGATCATCTCCGGCGCTCCCTGGCCGTGCGCAGCCAGGTGCTCGAGCCCGCGACGGTCGAGCAGCTCGCGGACCGATCTCACGCGCGGCTGCGAGCCCCTTGGGGGCTCTCTCGCGACGAGAAGCCGCCGAGCGGGCGCTGGCTGATGGTCGCCGCCCCGGCGCGACGTGAGACGCGGATGCGGGATGAAGATCTCCTCGTGCGGGGCGGCGCGCGGAGCGCTCTCGGTCGGCTCCTCCGCTCTTCCCAGGCCCCGAGCGGGCGCCGGCTCTGGTCCGACGCGACGATCGCCCGCCGGCTCAGAGCGGAGGAGCTCGACCGGCTGATCGAGGCGCTCCTCGCCGCGGCGCGCGCGCACGGCCTGGTCTCCGAGGAGGTCACGCCCTTCGATGCGCTCAAAGGCTACCGCCTGAACGACGCCTGCGTGGTCTTCCGCCGGGGCCACCCCGATCCGGCCCGCGGCGGCTCGCGGGCCAACACCTTCTTCCGCGGCCTCTACGCGAACCTGGCCGCGGTGCTGGGACAGCCCGAGCACCCCCTCTTCGGCTTCGAGGCGCGCGAGCATACCGCGCAGGTCGAGGGGGCCCGCCGCGCCATCCGCGAGAAACGCTTCCGGTACGGAGAGCACGAGCGTCGCGACCTTGCGGAGCGGACGGAAGAGGTCCAGTCCCTCGGCGAGTCCACGCGCTTTCTGCCCGTGCTCTTCTGCTCCCCGACGATGGAGCTCGGCGTGGACATCTCGAGCCTCAACGCCGTCCACCTGCGCAACGTGCCGCCGACGCCCGCCAACTACGCGCAGCGGAGCGGTCGCGCGGGCCGCGGAGGCCAGGCCGCGCTCGTCCTGACCTATTGCGCCGCCCAGAGCCCGCACGACCAGTACTTCTTCCGCGACCCGAAGGCCATGGTGCACGGGGAGGTGCGCCCACCGATCCTCGACCTCTCGAACCGCGAGCTCGTGGAGAGCCACCTCCTCGCCACCTGGCTCGCCTCGACCGAGACGCCGCTCGAGCCCTCGATCGCCGAGCTGCTCGTGCTCCCCGACCGCAGTCGGCCTCTCAAGGCCGAGCTGGTCCAGCGCCTGTGCGCGCCCCCCGTCGGGCCCCGCGCCGTGGTGCGGCTCGAGCGTCTGCTCGCATCGCTCGAGCCCGAGCTCACCGCCGAGCGGGCGCCCTGGTATCCGGGCCCCGAGCCGTTCGCGCGCGAGCTCGTCGAGGCGGCCTTCGAGCGCTTCCGCCGGGCCTTCGACCGCTGGCGCGACCTCTTCGCCAGCGCCGAGCTGCAGCGGGACGCCGCGCGCCGCGTCCTCGATAGCTACGCGGCCCGCCCTCGGGAGCGGAGCGAGGCCAAGGCCCGGCACGCGCAGGCCCTCGCGCAGCTCGAGCTCTTGCAGCAGTCGATCCACGAGCGCTCCGGCGACTTCTACGTCTACCGCTATCTCGCCACCGAGGGCTTTCTGCCGGGCTACAACTTCCCGCGCCTGCCGCTGCGCGCCTTCGTGCCACCGCCGCCCGACGGACGCGGCCGGGAAACGTACCTCCAGCGTCCGCGCTTTCTCGCCGTGGCCGAGTTTGGACCGCGGAGCCTCATCTACCACGAGGGGCGCGCCTACCGCGTCGTGCGAACCCTGCTCGGCGCCGCCTGGTCCGAGGCGACGGGGGCGGAGACGCGCCTGCCGACCCTGGCCGTGCGCATCTGCGCCTCGTGCGGCGCCGCGCACTTCGAGGACGAGAGCTCCCTCTGCCACGCCTGCCGCGCGCCGCTCGGGGACGCCGAGCAGGTGCGGGACATCCTTCGCATCGAGAACGTCGGCACCTGGCCGGCCGAGCGCATCACGGCCAATGACGAGGAGCGCCAGCGGCAGGGCTTCGAGCTGCAGACGACCTTCGCCTGGGCCACGCGCGACCATGTGCTCGACGTGCGCCGCGTCCAGGCGCTCGACGCGCGCGGACCCCTTGCCGAGCTCTCCTTCGGGGCGGGAGCCACGATCACCCGCCTCAACAAGGGGCTTCGGCGCCGTGCCGACCGCGCCGTCCACGGCTTCCTCATGAACCCCATCTCGGGCTACTGGGCCAAGAACGCCGACGAGGACGCGGAGGGCGAGGACCCGACGGCCGTGCCCCCCCAGCGCATCGTGCCCTGCGTGCAGGACCACAAGAACGCGCTGCTCCTTCGACCCACGCGCCAGGACTTCTCGCCGGTCACGCTGACCACCCTGCAGTACGCGCTCCTGCGGGGGATCGAGACCCGTTACCAGCTCGAGCAGGGCGAGCTCCTCGCCGAGCCGCTCCCGAGCCGCGAGGCTCGCAAGGGCTTCCTCTTCTACGAGGCCACCGAGGGGGGCGCGGGGGTGCTCACGCGCCTCGTGGCGGAGCCAAAGGCCCTCGCGCGAGTGGCGCGGCGAGCGCTCGAGCTCCTGCACTTCGAGCTGCCGGAGGAGGGGGGGCTGCCTCCCGACGCGGGCGGACTCCGCGAACGGCCGGGGACGGCCTGCGTCGCCGCCTGCTATGGATGTCTGATGTCCTACTTCAACCAGCCGGAGCACGAGCTCCTCGACCGCCGGGACCCGGAGCTGCGCGAGCTCCTCTTGCGCCTTGCCGGCTCGAGGACCGGGGCGGTCGAGAGCGCTCCGCCCCCGCGCCGCCGCACGGGGTCCGCGCCCGTCGCCGCGCTCCCGGGAGCCGCCGCGCGCTTTCGCGAGCGCGTGGCCGAGCTGGGTCTCCCCTCACCCGATGACGCGGCCCTTCCCCTCGGCGAGGCGCGCCTACCCCTCGTCTGGCGCCAAGACTTCGTGGTGGTGATCGAAGACGCGCAGGCCCCGCTCGCCGCGCGCCTCGAGGAGCAGGGCTTCGCCGTGATCCCGATCTCGGCCGACGAGGCGGGCTGGCAGGACGCGCTCTCCGCCCTCACGCAGGCCCTCGGGCGGGCGCCATGAACGGCGCGAGCTACACCCCGGGGAGCCTCGTCCGGGCGCGGGGCCGCGAGTGGATCGTCCTCACCGGAAGCGACGCCGAGACCCTTCGCCTGCGGCCGCTCGCCGGGTCCGAGGAGGACCTGACGCTCCTGCACCTGCCCGTCGAGCTCGAGCCGGTTACCGACGCCGCCTTCCCCTGGCCCGCCGCGTCGCAGAAGGCCGGCCACGACGCCGCGCTGCTGCTCCGCGACGCGCTCCTCCTCTCGCTCCGCCGCGGAGCGGGACCCTTCCGCAGCTTTGGCCAGCTCGCCGTGGAGCCGCGCGCTTATCAGCTCGTGCCGCTCCTCATGGCGCTCAAGCTGGACCCCGTGCGCCTCCTCGTCGCGGACGACGTGGGCGTTGGCAAGACCATCGAGGCCGGGCTCATCGCCCGTGAGCTTCTCGATCGCGGCGAGGTCGACCGCCTGGCCGTGCTCTGCCCGCCGCACCTCGTCGACCAGTGGGTCACCGAGCTCGAAACGCGCTTCCACCTGCGCGCCGTGGCGGTCACCGCCGCGAGCGCGACCCGCCTCGAACGGCAGGTCCCGCCGAGCGAGAGCATCTTCTCCGTGCACCCCTTCACGGTGGTCAGCCTGGACTACATCAAGAGCGAGAGCCGCCGCGCGACCTTCCTGCGCGCCTGCCCCGAGCTCACGATCGTCGATGAAGCCCACACCTGCGCCCCCACGGGGCAGGGGCGACACCAGCGTTACGAGCTGCTGCGCGGCCTCGCCGAGTCCCCCTCTCGACACCTGGTCTTCTTGACCGCCACGCCGCACAGCGGCGACGAGGAGGCATTTTACCGGCTGCTCGGGCTCCTGCACCGCGACTTCGAGGGGCTCTCCACCGCGACGGGCGAGGCCCACGCGCGCCTGCGCGAGCGGCTCGCGCAGCACTTCGTCCAGCGGCGGCGGCCGGACATCGCCGAGTGGCACGAGGGCGACCTCTTCCCCAGGCGCGAGACGCGCGAGCTCACCTATCAGCTCGCCGGCCCCTGGGAGCGTTTCTTCCAGGCCGTGCTCGACTACTGCGCCGAGGTCGTCGAGGCGGCGGGCGGCGACGAGCGGCGGCAGCGGCTGAGCTTCTGGGGCACCCTGGCGCTGATGCGCTGCGTGGCCTCGAGCCCGGCGGCTGCCGCCCAGGCCCTGCGCACCCGCTCGGGCCTCGAGACCGCGCCGGACGAAGACAGCCTCGAGAACCGGGTCTTCGACGGGACCGCCGACGCCTTGCCCGACGACGACCTCGAGCCACCTTTGGGCGCCGATGACCCCGAGCTCGACACGCTGATCGCCGAGGCCGAGCAGCTCACGGGGCAGGCCGGCGAGCCCAAGCTCAAGATCCTCGCCGAGCACGTCGCCGAGCTCCTCGCGAAGGGCTTCAGCCCCATCGTCTTCTGCCGCTTCATCGCCACCGCTGGCTATCTGGGTCGTCACCTCGCGGCGAAGCTCGAGGGCGTCACGGTGGCCGTGGTCACGGGCGAGCTGACCGCCGCGGAACGGCGGGAGAAGGTCGAGATCCTGGGCGAGGCGGAGCGGCGCGTGCTGGTCGCCACCGACTGCCTCTCCGAGGGCGTCAACCTGCAGGAGCACTTCGACGCGGTCGTGCACTACGACCTGTCGTGGAACCCGATGCGCCACGAGCAGCGCGAGGGACGCGTCGACCGCTTCGGGCAGCGGCGCCCCGTGGTGCGCGCCACGCTGATGTACGGGGCCAATAACCCGGTGGACGGCGCCGTGCTCGAGGTGATCCTGCGCAAGGCGGCCAAGATCCGCGAGGAGCTCGGCATCTCCGTGCCGCTCCCCGACGAGGGCCACACCCTGACCCAGGCCCTGCTGAAGGCCGTGCTCCTCAGGCGCCGGCAGAAGGGGACCCCGACCACGCAGCTCACGCTCTTCGACGACGCCTGGAGCCGCGCGGCCGACCGCGCGAAGAAGAACCGCACGATCTTCGCCCAGCAGAGGCTCAAGCCCGACGAGGTGCTGCCCGAGTGGCGGCGCACCCTCGAGGCGGTGGGCGGCGCCGAGGAGGTTCGGCGCTTCGTCGGTCGCGGGCTCGCGCGCCTCGGCTCGGGCCTCGAGCCGCTGCGCCGGGGCTTCAAGGCCCCGCTGGCCCCGCTCCCCGAGGAGCTGCGCGAGCGCCTCGAGGCGGCCGGGCTCTCGGGCACCGTGGCGCTCGACTTCGCCGTGCCGGCCGCGGCCGGCTGCCGCGCGGTCCAGCGCAGTCACCCCCTCGTCGCGCTCCTCGCCGAGTCGCTCCTCGAGGGGACGCTCGACGCCGGGAGCGACGCCGCGGCGGCCGATCCGGCGGTGCTCGGGCGGGTCGGCTGCTGGGTCTCCACCGGCGTCACGGAGCGCACGCTGGTGGCGCTCGTGCGGCTGCGGCACCAGCTCACGAGCCCGCGCGCGGGAAAGAGCAAGCTGCTCCTCGTCGAGGAGGCCGCGGCACTCGCCTTCGGCGCCGGTTCGACGCCGCAGCTCGAAGGTCCCGAGGCCCTCGCGCTCCTCGAGCCCGCGCCCGTTGCCGATCCCCCGGCTCACGTGCGCGAGCGGCAGGTGACCCAGGCCCTGGCCCAGCTCGGCGAGCGCCGCGACGCACTCGACGCCTTCGCCGCGCGCCGGGCGCAGGCCCTCCTCGCCGATCACCGCCGCGTGCGCGACGCCGCGGATGCGCGCGGGAGCGCGACCGTCAAGCCCCTGCTCCCCGTCGACGTGATCGGCCTCTTCGTGCTGCTGCCGCGGGTGGACTGACCATGGCCGCGCGTACTCGTTCAGCAGCGGCGGTCGGCCGCGTCCGCGGGACTCGGGCCCGCCAGGTGGAGCTTGGCTTCGACGCGCTGACTATCGAAGGGGGGCTGCTCGCGCCGGAGTGGCTGGCGCGCGTGGCCCAGCTCGGCGCGGGGCAGCAGTCCGAGGCCGACTACCGCGTGCCCAAGGGCCTCGGGCTGCGCGAGGAGATCGGGCGCTACTTCCGCATCGCGCAGGCGCATTACCGCGAGCTCGCGGCGGGACGTGCGGCGGGGGCCGACGCCCGGGTCCTCGCCGAGACCTTCGTGCCCGCGCTGCTGCGCGAGGCCCTGGGCTTTGCCAGCCTCGCGCCGGTGGCGCCGCTCGCGCTCGACGGGCGGAGCTTCCCCATCGGCTTCGCCGCGCTCGAGGGGCGCGTGCCGGTGGTGATCGCCCCGGTGGGGAGCGGGCTCGACGCGCTCTCGGCGAGCTTCGGCGATGGCGGCCGCCGGCGCAGCGCCTTTGGTCTCTTGCAGGAGGCGCTGAACGCCGCCGAGGGGGCCCTCTGGGGGCTCTGCAGCGACGGGCTCACGCTGCGCATCGTGAGGGACAACGCGAGCCTTACCCGCCCGGCCTGGATCGAGGCCGACCTCGGCCGCATCTTCGCCGAGGAGCGCTACGCCGACTTCGCCGCGCTCTGGCTGCTCGCGCACGAGACCCGCTTCGGTCGCCCCGGCCAGCCAGCGACCGAGTGCGCTCTCGAGGCCTGGCGCGACGCCGGTCGCGAGGAGGGGACCCGCGCCCGCGAGCAGCTTCGGCGAGGCGTCGAGGAGGCGCTCGTGGCCCTCGGCCAGGGGTTCCTCTCGCACCCCGAGAACCAGCGCCTGCGCGCGGCGCTCGAGGACGGCTCGCTCTCGACGCGGGACTACTTCGCCCAGCTCCTGCGGCTGGTCTACCGCGTGATCTTCCTCTTGACCGTCGAGGAGCGGGGCCTCTTGCACCCGGAAGGGACGGACGAGCGGGCCCGCGGCCTCTACGCCGAGGGCTACGGCCTGAGACGCCTGCGCGACCGGGCGCTCAGGCGGAGCGCGCACGACCGCTTCGCGGACGTTTTTGAAGGCGTGAAGATCGTCTTTCGCGGGCTCGCGGCCGGCGAGCCGCGCCTCGGGCTGCCCTGCCTCGCGGGGCTCTTCGCGCTGCAGCAGTGTCCGGCGCTCGACACCTCGCGGCTCGAAAACCGCTGGCTGCTCCTGGCCGTCTATCGGCTCTCGTGGCTGCGGGAGGCCTCGGGCCTCTCGCGCGTGAACTGGCGCGACATGGGCCCCGAGGAGCTGGGCAGCGTCTACGAGAGCCTGCTCGAGCTGGTGCCGCAGGTGTCCACCGAGGGACGGCGGTTCGGCTTCGCCTCCGGGGCCGAGACCAAGGGGAACGCCCGCAAGACCACCGGGAGCTACTACACGCCCGACAGCCTGGTGCAGGTGCTCCTCGACAGCGCGCTCGAGCCGGTGATCGCCGACACGCTGGCCAAACGCCCCGAGCGACCGATCGACGCGCTGCTGGGCCTTTCGATCGTGGACCCGGCCTGCGGCTCGGGGCACTTTCTGCTCGCCGCCGCCCGTCGCCTCGCGACGCACCTCGCCCGGCTGCAGGCCGGCGGCACGCCCTCGCCGGCCGAGTACCGCCACGCGCTCCGGCAGGTGGTGAGCCGCTGCCTCTACGGCGTGGACCTGAACCCGATGGCCGTGGAGCTTTGCAAGGTCAGCCTCTGGATGGAGGCCGTGGAGCCGGGCCTGCCGCTGACCTTCCTCGACGCGCATATCCGGCACGGCAACGCACTCCTCGGCACCACGCCCGAGCTCATGGAGAACGGCGTCCCCGACGCGGCCTGGGAGCCGATCGAGGGCGACGACAAGAAGACGGCCAGCGCGCTGAAGAAGCGGAACAAGAAGGCCGCCGCCGGGCAACGCGGGCTCGAGAGCCTCTGGGCCCGGCCGGCCGAGAGCGAGGCCCAGCTCCTGGCCCGGGCCGTCGCCGAGCTCGAGGCCGCGCCCGACGCCGACGCTGCCGCGCTCGCGCGCAAGGAGGCCCGCTGGCAGGACCTTCTTTCATCGGAAGCCTATCGCCACCAGCAACGGGTGGCCGACGTCTGGTGCGCAGCCTTCGTCTGGCCCAAGCAACCCGGGCCGATGACCGACGCTGCGCCCACGAACGAGCTCTGGCGCCAGCTCCGCGATGGCCAGGGCACGCTCCCGGCCCTGACGCTGAAGACCGTCGATGAGCTGGCCGCGCAGTACGACTTTTTTCACTGGCACCTCGCCTTCCCGCAGGTCTTCGCGAGGGGCGGGTTCGACGTGGTGCTGGGGAATCCGCCGTGGGAGCGCTTGCAGTTCGAAGAGCGAGCCTTCTTCGCGGCGCACGACGAGCAGATCTTCCGCGAGGAGAACCAAGCGCGTCGCCGGCAGCGTATTGCGGAGCTTTCACGCACGAACCCGAGCCTCTTTGCCCGCTGGGAGGTGGCTGGCCGCCTCTTGGCCGGCCAGGACACGCTACTTCGCGGATCATCGCGGTTTCCACTGACGGGCCTTGGGAAGTTCAACTCGTACTCGCTCTTCGCCGAGCTCGCCGGCGGGCTCGTTCGGCGGAGCGGCCGAGCGGGCCTCATCGTTCCGACGGGCGTGGCGACGGATGACGCTTCTCGTGCCTGGTTTTCGGCAGCACTGCGCGACGGGCGAATCGTGCAGCTGCACGACTTCGAGAACAGAGCGGGACTCTTCCCAAGCGTTGACCAGCGCTACCGCTTTTGCCTGTTGGTAGTTGCAGGCGAGGGGGTTCCGTCGCGAGCCGCGACGGTGTCGTTCTCGTCTTGCAGCGTCAGCGAGCTCCGGGTACCCGGGCGCCAGTTCGCGCTCGACTTCGAGGCAGTCGCCACGATCAGCCCCGAGAGCCAGACCACGCCGATGTTCACGTCGCAGCGCGACTACAAGATCACTCTCGCGTGCCATCGCCGACTTCCCGTGCTCGTTAGACGTGAACCAGCAGCCAGTCCGTGGGCGATCTCGATCGATCGCTACATCAATGTCAGCGATTTCTCGGCCGAGGTCCGGACGGCGAAGGTGTTTGCGGCAGATGCGGCGCCGACGAGCTTCGTCAAGTCCGGCGACTATGTGCCCCTTCTCGAGGGGAAACTCTTCCATCAATACGACCATCGATTCGCGTCCTACGATGTCCAAGGCGAAACGCGGCGGGTCGGCGAAAGGGGCCCCGACGACCACAGCAACTTTTGGCGCTTCATCCCCAGAGAGATCGCGCTTCGACGGAATTCGAGGCTGCGCACGGCCCCGAGCCTTCTGTGTCTTCGAGACATCGCCCGGGCGACCGACGAGCGGACGGTGATCGCCGCGATCGTCCCGGCCAACATCAGCGACTATACGGTGCGGGTGTTCCAGCAGGATGTCGCGGACTGTACGGCGCAGCTTCTGCTCCTATCGCAGCTCAACGCCTTCGTGTTCGATTTCCTCGTCCGTCAGCGCGTTAGTGGCACCCATCTGACGAACTCCGTGCTCGAACAGGTCGCTGTCGTGCCACCCCACGCCATCCACGGTCCTATGCGAGCGTTGCTGCGGAGCGCTGCCTTCGAGCTGACCTACACCGCCTGGGACCTCGAGCCCTTCGCCCGCGACGTGGGTTACGACGGCCCGCCCTTCCGCTGGGACCCGGCCCGCCGCTTCCTCCTCCGGTGCGAGCTCGACGCCGCGTTCTTCCACCTCTACGGCCTCTCACGCGAGGACGCGGGCTACGTGATGGACACCTTCCCCATCGTCCGCAAGCACGACGAGAAGGCCCACGGCGAGTACCGCACGAAGCGCGTGATCCTCGAGCTCTACGACGCGCTGGCCGAGGCCGCGCGCACCGGCCGCCCCTACGAGACCCGCCTCGACCCGCCCCCCGCCGACCCGCGCGTCGCTCACCCGGACACGCGCACCTCGAGAGGACACAAGACATGAGCCGACCGACCTCGCTCACTCTTCGCAACTTCGCCCACCTCCGCGAAGTCACGCTCGAGCTCGGCGACCTGACCGTGCTCGTCGGCGCGCAGGGCACCGGCAAGAGCCTGGCCCTGCAGTGGCTGAAGGTGGCCCTGGACGGCAAGCAGGTGGTGAGGGCTCTGAAGGACGCCGGCCACCATACGGCCGACCCTGCCGTGCTCATCGACCTCATCTTCGGTGTGGGCATGGGCGTGGCCTGGCGCAAGGACTCGGCCATCGAGCTCCAGGGGAAGGCCATCAGGCCGGAGAAGATTGGCCGCCTCGGCAACGGCACGGAGAGCGTCTTCTTCATCCCCGCGCACCGGTCCATGCTCATCAGCGACGGGTGGGCCGCGCCGTTCCAGAAGCTCACTGCCGATACGCCCGTGGTGGCCCGGATCTTCAGCCAGAACCTCTACGATCGCTTCAGCGCCAACGGGAGCGACAAGCTCTTCCCCCAGCAAGGGATGCTCAAGCAGGAGTACCGGGAGCTCATCGACCGGGCCATCTTCCACAAGGGCTCCATCGCGCTCGAGCAAGACGCTCAGCATGCCAAGCGACTCAAGCTGACCTATGGCGCGGCGAAGCTCCCCTTCATGACCTGGACCGCCGGGCAGCGCGAGTTCACGCCGCTTTTGCTCGGGCTCTATCACCTCCTCACGCGCACCAAGCAGCGCAAGCGGCCGGAGATCGACTGGGTGATCGTCGAAGAGCCCGAGATGGGCCTGCATCCGCAGGCACTCACGGTGTTCCTCCTGCTCGTGCTCGATCTGCTCTGGCGCGACTACCGCGTCGTGCTCTCGACGCACTCCCCGCACGTCCTCACGGCGGTATGGGCGCTCCAACGGCTCAAGGCGCACCACGCACGGCCCGAGTTGCTCTGCGACGCCTTCGACGTGAAGGCCACCGCCGCGATGCGGAGCGTGGCAAAGGCCGCCCTCGGGAAGCGCTACAAGGTGCACCTGCTGGCCTTCGATGCGGACGACCAGGTGACGGCGAAGGACATCTCCGGGCTCAGCCCCGAGGCCGAGGACGAGGCTGAGTCCGGCTGGGGCGGCCTGACGGGGTTCAGCTCGCGCTTCGGCGACGCCGTGCGCCGGGCCGTGAACGAGAGCGAGCGATGAGCACCGGACGAAAGGGACGGACGAAGCGCAAGCCCCGGCCTCGAAAGCCTTCGCCGGCGCGGCAAGGTACACCCCTGCGGCGCGGGCTGCGGCCCGAGTCCTCGTTGCTCCCGCTTGTCGAGAACGGGCTCGGGGCGCTGGCGGACCGCGATTGCCTCGAGACGTCGATACGCGCGGACTTCAAGGACAGCCTCGATCTCGACGCGGCGTTGCGCGCGGATCACCCGGAGGAGCCCCGCTGGGACTATCTCCTCGGCCACGGCCCGTCCGGGAAGGTCGTTGCCCTCGAGGCGCATTCCGCGCGCGAGGATCAGGTCTCCGCCGTGATCGCCAAGAAGGAAGCCGCCCGCGTCCAGCTCCGAGGGCACCTGAAGGACGGCGCGCGCGTTGCGGCCTGGCTCTGGGTCGCGTCGGGCTCCGTCGAGTTCCTTCGCATGGAGGCAATCCGCTTTCGCCTCGACCAGAAGGGCATCCTGTTCGTCGGGAGAGAGGTGCTCTCCAAACACCTGGGCGTGGGCCCATCGGGTACGAGCACGCGAGCCGAATAACCGCCGGGAGACAGACCCGTGGCCGATAGAATCGGCGGGCGATCATCTAAGCATCTGCGATTGCGGGCCAATCCTATTGGCCAGCCGGAGAGCATGGCCGATAGAACTCTCGAAGTGGCCGATAGAACGGTGCGTCGCCGCGTTGCGTTACGTTCCCAGGCTGGGGTGGGGTCCGGCACTGTCCGTCTCACCTCGGGATGCAGATCGTCCAACATCCTGTTGGACCATTGAGCTGAGGACCCCATGACCTCGCGCCTCGACCCGGCGACGATCGTGCGCCTCGAGAAGGTGGCCACCGACAACGGCTTTGACCGGGTGTTGCCGCGCGAGGGGGAGTTCCTGGCCTTCGGAAGCAACAAGGCGCCGCTCCGCCTCTGGCTCTCGACCTTCGGCGATGCGCTCTACCTCGCTGCGCTGTCGCAGGCACACGTCGCCGAGGCCCTCGGTGCGCACGGGACCCCGCTGGCCGCCCCGCTCCCGCCCGGCGCCGCGGCCGGCCGGAGCGTGACGACGATCCCGGCGCTGCACCACCTTGTGCGCCGCGCCTTCCAGCTCTCCCGGTCGCTCCCCGACGCGATCCTCCACACCTTCGAGACGCAAACCGCCGCGCTGCCTCGGGCAACCGAGGCCGAGCGCCTGGTCGTCGAGCGCGTGGGCCAGGACCTCTTCCGCGAGCGCCTGCTCGACTACTGGGAAGGCCGCTGCGCCGTGACCGGCCTCGCCGTGAGAGACCTTCTGCGCGCGAGCCACATCAAGCCCTGGGCCTCCTGCGCAAGCGACGCCGAGCGGCTGGACGTCTTCAACGGCCTGCTCCTCGCGCCGCACCTCGACGCCGCGTTCGACCGGGGGTTCATCACCGTGGGCGACGACGGTGCGGTGATCCTGTCCAGCACACTCTCCGAGGACGACCGGCGCATCCTTCGACTCGATCAGCCCCTCCGCGTCCGCGCGCTCGATGCGCGTCACCGCGCCTACCTGCCCTGGCATCACGAGAAGGTGTTCACACCGTAAACGTCAGCCAGGTCTTCTCGAAGAGCACCTTCGCCAGATGGAAGTGGACCGCCGGCGGGAAGAGCTCCACCTCGGGCTTGGGCTCGCCGTAGAAGTTGCCCGAGCCGAAGCCCGCCGCGCCGCCTCCCGTCTCGATGAAGCACTCGCCGTGGCCGTCGAAGCGGGCGGGCTCGCCCTGGCCGGTGATGGCGAGGGCCAGGTTCTGCGCCACGACGGTGGCCTGGCCGTGGGCGAAGACCCCCGCCTTGGGGAGCGGCTTGCCGAGGGTCAGCGGAATGCTCACCACGTCCCCGAGGGCGTAGACCTGCGGGTGCGAGGTCTCGAGGGTGTGGCGGTCTACCGAGATCCAGCCACTCGCGCCGGTGAGGCCGGCCTCGCGCACGACCCGCGGCGCGCGGTGCGGCGGCACGTAGGCCAGGAGATCGTAGTCCGCGTGCGCTCCGTTCGCGAAGGTGATGCGGCGGGCCTGCGGGTCCACCTGCGTCACCTGGTGCTCGGGGTGATACGCGATCCCCTTCGTCGCGAGGAGCTCGCGCACCGCGGCCGAGACGTGCGGGCCGGCCACGCCCATCGGGGCAGGCTCGGCGGCGTAGACCGCGGTGCTCACCTCGAGCCGCCGCTCGGCGCGGACATAGTGGTCGAGGAGCATCGCGGCTTCGTAGGGGGCCGCGGGACACTTGTAGGCCGGCGCGGCGGTCAGCACCACGATGCGTCCGCCCTGAAAGCTCCGCAGCGCGGCCCAGAGGCTCTCGGCCCCGGCGAGTCCGTAGAAGTTGTGCCCCGCTTTGGCGAGGCCGGGGATCGTCTCGGGGGCCAGGTCGGCACCGAGGGTCACGACCAGGTAGTCCGCCGCGAGCGCCTCGCCGGAGACGGTCACGCGGCGCGCGACGGGATCGATGGCCTCGATCTCGCCCGTGCGCACCTCCAGGCCCTTCTTCGCGAGCTCCGCGAGCGGACGCCGGATGGCCTTGGCCTCGCGCATCCCCACCATGAGCCAGAGGAGCGACGGCGCGAACAGATGCTCCCGCTCCCGCTCCACCAGCACCACGCGATGGGGCGCCGGAAGGAGCTTGCGCAGCTCCCGGGCGGTGACCACGCCGCCCACGCCCCCGCCCAGCACCAGCACCGTCTTTCCCTCGCTCATCGTGCCCTCCTCCTCGGATCAGAAAACCAACACCTTGTCCGCCCACTCTGTCCAGTCGGTGAGCTCCTCGAGCGTCCCCCGGTGCGTCCCCTCGGCCAGCTCGGCCTCGGTGAGGCCCCGCGCGTCCATGCAGGTGCCGCAGACGCCGATCTGCGCGCCGTGCCGGCTGGGCCCGCGCAGCATCAGCTCCACGTTGTAGTAACCCTGCGGGAGCTTCTGCCCCGCCTTGGCACACGCCGCCGCGTCCCCGAGGAGAAAGACCCTCACCTCTTCACCTGCGCGCTTGGAGAGAGCGCCCGCCAGACGGAGCGCATTGTAGCTCCGCTCGGTGCCGTACGGAGCGTCGTTCAGGACGAACAGGGTCTTGGGCATGAACTCGCTCCTTCGAATAGCCGCGGGCAAGTATTCAAACGATCACTTGAATAGTCAAGACGGAGCGCGAGCGTGCGGCGTAGCGGGCGAGGAGCGGGAGGGACGCGCCTATTCCAGCCGCACGACCTTGCGGGTGAGCTCTCCCGGCCGGAGCTGCACGGTGAAGCTCGAGGAGAGGTTGAGCTTCGGATTCACCAGGCGCACGCGATGGCGCCCGGCGGGGAGGAGCAGGCCCTGGATCGGCGTTTCGCCGCGCAGCTGGCCGTCCACGTAGACCTGGGCCCAGGGGACGGCGTTCACGTCGAGCCGCGCGCGCGCGGTGGTGGCGGACGCGGTCGCGCTCCGCTTGGGCAGGTGGGGCGTGACGGCAGGGCGGTCCACGCGCTCCTTCGGCGCGTCGTCTGCGGGCGCGTCGTTGGCGGGCACCTTCATCGCGGCAGCGGGCGCGTCGTTGGCGGCTGCGTCGTGGGCGGCCACCTTCGGCGCAGCGGCGGCGGGCGCGAGGTTCGACGCTGCTTTCGGCGCCGTGGCGGGCGGCTCCGGGCTCTCTGTGGTCACCGGCGCGTCGCGTCGCTCGAGCCAGCGCGCCAGCAGCAGCGCGGCTCCGGCGGCTCCGAGCAGCACGAGGCTCGCCACGAGCGGCCAGCGGGCGCGCGCACGCCGAGGGCGCGGCGCGACGTCCGGGTTCGGGATCATCCCCGTGGCGCCGACCGCATGCGGCAGCGACGGCGCGTGATGGTCGTCCGTGCCGGACTCCGACGAGCAGGAGAGGCTCCCGACGGCGGCGGAGAGCTCTTCGGCCTGCGCGAGGAGCGCCCGGGCCAGGTTTGCCGGCCGCGGTCCCGTGGCCGGCGCGGGCTCGCGCACCACAGAGTCCTCGGGCGGAGGTCCCACCAGGCCGACCTCTACGAGGAAGCGCGAGAGCTCGCCGTGCAGGTCGGGGAGCTCTCCCCGGGCGAGCTGCAGGTGCACCGCCTCGCGCGAGAGCTCGCGCCGGAGCTCGGCCGCGCTGGCCGGCCGCTGCGCCGGGTCGGTGGCCACGCAGCGCAGGATCAGCGTCTCGAGCGACGCGCTCAGCTCGGGGCGCACTCTGCGCGGAGGCGCCGCGGGCGCGCCGAGCCGTACCGAGGCCAGGTCCACCTCGCGCCGCATCGGCTCGCCGCAGACCATCTCGTAGAGCACCGCGCCGAGGGAGAAGAGGTCCCCGCGGGCGTCCACCTGCCCGTGCGCCTGCTCGGGGGCCATGTAGGCCAGCTTGCCCTTGATGAGGTGCGCGACGCTCGTGCCGAGCCGGCCGGCCGCGCGCGCCACGCCGAAATCGGTGAGCTTCACGTCCCCCTGCTCGGAGAGGAGGATGTTGCTCGGGCTCACGTCGCGATGGATGACCGAGGTACGCTGCCCCGAGACCTCCGCCCGCAGGGCGTGCGCATACTCGAGCGCGGCGCAGACCTCGCTCGCCACGAAGAGCGCGATGGGCAGCGGCATGGGTCGCCGGAGCTCGCGTACCCGGTTGAGCAGCAGGCGCAGCGAGGCCCCCTCGACGAGCTCCATCACCAGGTAGTAGCGGTCGTCGTCCTGTCCGGCGTCGAAGGTCTGCACGATGTTGCGGTGCGCGAGCGCCATCGCCACGCGCATCTCGTTCACGAACATCTGCACGAAGTCCCGCTCCTGGTTCAGGTGCGGGTGGATGAGCTTGAGCGCGACCTTCTTGCTCGCCTGGGCCGGTCCGTCGAGCCGCGCGCGGTAGACGCTGCCCATCCCGCCCTGGCCGATGCTGGAGAGGAGGTGGTACTTGCCGAGGCGTTCGAGGGTCTCAACCGCCTTCAGCTCGCGAACGCCGGGAGACGGCGCCGCGCGGGTGACCCTCGGTGTGTCCAACGGCACTATGCTAACATGGGCCCCCACGGTGAGCGACATGGACGCCACGGGCGAAGAGAGCCCGACCCGCCTCATCTACACCGGTCAAGAGCCGCTTCTCGTGCTTCGTGCGGCGGTGCTCCACGTCGTGTCGGGGCCCGACCGCGGGGCGAGCTGCGCGGTGGAGCTCGAGCGCATCACCGTCGGCACCGCGAAGGACAACGACCTCGTGCTTTCGGACGCCGGCGTCTCCCGGCGACACCTGCAGCTCCAGGTGCACGACACCGGCTACCTGGTGCGGGACCTGGACAGCACCAACGGCACCTTTCACCGGGGCGCGCGCGTGCGCGAGGTGCTGCTCGGGCTCGGCGCCGAGCTCCGCCTCGCCGACACCGTGCTGCGCCTCGAGCCCGGGGAGCAGCTCTCGAAGGGGCTCGGCCCGCGCCAGAGCTTCGGGCGCCTCGTCGGCAGCTCGCCCGCGATGCAGAAGCTCTACGGGGTGCTCGCGCGCGTCGCGCCCTCCGACGTCACGGTGCTGATCCAGGGGGAGACCGGCTCGGGCAAGGAGCTCGTGGCCGAGGAGATCCACCGCAACTCGCCGCGCCACGCCGAGAGCTACGTGGTGGTGGATTGCGGCGCGCTCCCCGGCAACCTGATCGAGAGCGAGCTCTTCGGGCACGAGCGCGGAGCCTTCACCGGGGCGGTGAGCGACCGCGCCGGGGCCTTCGAGCGCGCGAACGGCGGCACGGTCTTCCTCGACGAGATCGGCGAGCTCCCGCTCGAGCTGCAGACGCGGCTTCTGCGGGTGCTCGACGCGCGCACGGTGAAGCGGCTGGGAAGCAACGTGTCGCGCAAGATCGACGTGCGGCTGGTGGCGGCCACGAACCGCGAGCTCGGCGAGGAGGTCAAGCGCGGCGCGTTTCGGCGCGACCTCTACTACCGGCTGGCGGTGGTGCGCCTCGAGGTGCCGCCGCTGCGCAAGCGCCCCGAGGACCTCCCGCTCCTCGCGCGGCACTTCCTCTTGCAGGCGGGCGCCGCGGACCCCGACGCCGTCCTGACCCCCGAGCTCCTCGAGGTGCTGCGCAGCCGGCGCTTTCGCGGCAACGTGCGCGAGCTCCGGAACCTCGTCGAGCGCGCGATCATGATCGCCGACGGGGCGGACCTCGAGCTGGGGTCGGTCCAGTCCATCTCCGAGATCCCCGAGGAGGAGGCCGAGGAGGTGGCCGACGAGCCGGCGCCTGCCTCGCGCTCCACGCCGCCGCCGCTCCCCCGGGCGCTCTCCGTGCGGGCCACCGCGCCCGAGGTCGTGCTGCCCGGGCGGCCCGTGCTCCCCACCGAGGGATGGCTCGCGCGCACGATCCCGGAGGATCTGCTCGGCCGCGAGTACCGCGACGCGAAGCAGCTTCTGCTGCACCAGTTCGAGACGCTCTACCTCGGCCGCCTCGTCGAGCGCCACGGGCAGAACATCTCGGCCATCGCGCGCGAAGCGGGCCTCGACCGGCACATGATGCGGCGCCTGCTCCGCAAGCACGGACTTCACGAATGAGAACCCGCGCGTGAGGACGTGCCGATCGCGCGCGTCGCGCCCCGTCGCGCTGGCCGTCTTCGGCGTGGCGCTCGTCGGGTCGGGCGCGCAGTCGGCGCAGGCCGGTCCGTCGGCCTCGGTCGCCGTGCTCCCCGTGGCCGCGCCGAGGCCGCTCGCCCTTCGTCTCGACCGCGCGCTCGGCGGCACGCTTCGGCGCCTCGGGTACGCCGAGCTCCTCGGGCCCGGGGAGTGGCTGGCGCAGCTCGAGGCTCTCCCCGAGGTGAAGGCGGGGGTCGCGCGCGCACGCACGCAGGTCGAGCAGGCGGAGCGCGCCGTCGAGAACATGGAACGCGAGGCGGCCGTCGCTGCGGCGCGGGCGGGGCTGGCCGAGCTCGAGCGCGTGGCGGGGCGCTACACCGCACCCGAGCTCGTGGCGCGCCTCCACTTCGCGAGCGGCCTGGCCGAGCTCCTGCTCCCCGCCGACCCGGACGCGGCCCGCGTGGCCTTTCGCGCGGCCTTCGACGCCGACGCCACCTTTCAGCCGGACGAGCGCCGCGTGGCGCCGCGCGCGCTCAAGCTGTGGGGCGAGACGCGCGCCGCGGGGAGGGGGAGCAGCGTCCCCTCGGCCACGAGTGTCGCGCGCCTGGCCCAGCTCACCGGTGTGCCGCGGCTGGTCTGGCTCGAGCTCGCCCCGACCGAGGCGGGGTGGAGCGCCGAGGCTCGCCTCTACGCCCCGCGGGCTGGCGCGACCCGGGCGCTCCGTCGCACCCTCTCGGGAGGCGCGGTCGAGCGCGAGACGGCGCAGCTCGTCGCGGAGCTGCTTGGCCCGGTGGAGCGGCGACTCGTCGGAGGGATGCCTCCGTCGCCCCCGGTGGCTCCTCCCTCGACCGCCCCTGCCGAGGCGGCGTCGCGTCCCTGGTATCGCCGCTGGTGGGTCTGGACGACGGTGGGGGTGGTGCTCGCCGGCGCGGGTGCCGGCGTGGCGGTCGCGCTCAGTCGCGGTGGCCCGAGCGCGTCTCCTCCGACGACGCCCACCGGACCTTTCGACTTTCAGTTCACCTTCAAGTAATCCTGGGTCCGCCGTGCTTCGCCGAACCCTTCCCGTCCTGCTCTTTTCGCTCCTCGTCGCCTGCGGCGGTGAGCCGCCCGGCCCCACGCCCACCACGCCGCAGATGACGTTCGAGGTCTCCATGGCGGCCTGCATGGCGAGCTGCCCCATCAGCCGCGTCGAGATCTACGTCGCGCGCAACACCGGCCGGGTGGTCGACACGTGCCTGCTCAAGCGCGAGCGCACGAACTCTCCGACGGGAACGCAGTGGCTGCACGGCCTCAACGTCAAGGAGGGGGACCCGCTCTACGTGGGGCTGCTCGCCTTCTGCGGTCGCGAGGTCGCCTGCGCGCGCTGCCTCGCGCTGCAGCCCATCACCGTGAAGCACGGAGCGAAGGTCACGCTCTCGCCGAGCGTCACGCCCTCCTGCCAGCCGCTGCCGCCCACCTCGCTGGTCCCGGCCTGCCCGTAGCTCCGCGATCCCCACCCCGGCGCAGTCGGTGAAGCGCCCAGAATCACGCGGTCTCCCCGGCTGAACCCCCCTGGGCAAGAGATCCCACCCCCGGGGACCCACCCCCGCCGCGAGGCCCCCGTCCCGGCTGGCGAGCCGCGATCTTTCGGCCACTTCGTGTCGCGACGCCCGCTGGCCCGCGACGTGCTCTAGCCCTTCCCCGTCCAGCTCGCGAACGAACCAACCCACGAACCGACGAAGGAGGCACGGATGCAGCGACGGAAAGAGCTCGGCCGGTGGTCCACCGCGCTACTGGCGGCCCTCGGCCTCTGGGCCTGCGGCGGCGGAGAGGCGACCCCGATCGACGTGAACGAACAGGACGTGGCGCTCCTCTCGGATCACGTGGACGAGGCGACCTTCCAGCAGGCCTGCGATCGCCTCGGCACGCTCTGTCAGGAGAAGCAGAAGGGCTGCGAGGCGCACAAGAAATTCTGCGACGGCGGTGCGACGCTCGCCGACCTCGAGGCCCGCATCTGCGCCAAGCTGCAGCAGGTCTGCGACAAGTTTCCGCGGGCGTGCGGGATCGTGCAGAAACACTGCACAGGCTCCGGCGGGGGCGGTGGCTCGCGCGGGGACGGTGGGGCGGCCTCCGGTGGCGGCGGCCAGGTTCCCCCGCACCCGCGGGCCGACGGCGGCGTGCCCCCGGTACCTCCGCTCCCCGGGCGCGACGGCGGCGCGAAGCTCCCCGACCGCGCGGTCTGCTGCGCCGCGCTGAAGGTCTGCGTGGATAGCAAGGGGCAGGACTGCCAGGCAGCCGTGAAGGCCTGCTCTCCTACGGGGGCGCTCCCCTCGCTCCCGCCGCTTCCGGGGGGCCAGCTCCCCGCCGGCGTCACCCTCGAGCAGCTCCTCAAGCAGGTCTACGACAAGCTCTGCTCCCAGCCGGCCACGCCGTAATCCTGGGGGTCACCCTGGCCACGGTCCCTCCCGGTAGCCGGCGCCGTCGCGCTACGCGCCGTGCTCTCCCCGCTCCTGGGCCTGATCGTCGTCGCGCCGCGCCGTGCTTCGTCGTCGCCCGGCCAGCCACGGGTAGACGGTGACGATCAGAAAGAGCACGGGCACGGCCGTGAGGAAGAGGCCGCCAACCACGACGGTGGCCAGGGGGCGTTGCACCTCGGCCCCCACGCCCGAGGCGATGGTCATGGGCAGAAACCCGAGTGCCGCCACGAGTGTGGTCATCAGCACCGGCCGAGCGGCCCGGCGCACCGCCTCGCGGACCGCGTCGCGTGGAGACGCGCCCAGGCGTTCGAGGCTCAGGAGCTGCGAGATCACCACGCCGCCGTTGAGGACCATGACCCCGCTCAGGGCGATGAATCCCACCGCCGCCGAGATTGAGATCGGCAGGCCGCGCAGGGTCAGCGTCGCCACGCCTCCCACGCACGCCACGGGCACCGTGAGCAGGATCATGACTACCGCCGAGACGCGCCGAAACGCGACGAACAGCAGCCCGAGGATGAGGGCCAGGACGGCCGGCACCACCAGTGTCAGGCGCGCGACCGCCTGCTCCAGCGTCTCGTACTGTCCGCCCCAGCTCAGGCGATAGCCGGTAGGTAGCGCGAGCGCTCGCTCCACGCGGGCCCGCGCCTCCTTCACCACGGTCCCGAGGCTCCCTCCGCGCACGTTGAAGCCGACGATCAGCTGGCGCTCCCCGTTGTGGTGGTTCACCAGGCTCGGGGCGAGGGTCAGGTTTACCTCCGCCACGCGGCCGAGGGGCACGGTGCCGCCGCCGCGCGCGGCGATGGAGAGCTGCGAGAGGGCGAGCGCGGTGCTGGGGGCTGCCAGGCGCAGCACGATCGGGATGCGCACGGGCCCGTCGTAGGTGGCGCCGACCTCGATTCCTTGCCGCACCGCTTGCACGCTCTCCAGAATCTCGGCCACGGCGAAACCGTGCTGAGCCACCTCGAGAGGGCGCGGGCGCACCTCGAGGACCGAGATGTCGGGCGGCGCGAGCACGCGCACGTCGGCCGCGCCGTGGACGCCGCGGACGGCCGCGGCCACCTGCAGGGCCAGGCGGCGCAGCTCGCCCAGGTCCTCTCCGTAGACGTGCACCGCCACGTCGGTCACCACGCCGCCGAGCAGCTCGTTGAAGCGCATCTGGATCGGCTGCGTGAAGGCAGGGTCGCTCCCCGGCGCCAGCCGTTCGATGCGCTGCTGGAGCTGCTCGATGAGCGCCGCGCGGGTCAGCCCGGCGCGCCAGCGCTCGTTCGGCGCGATGGAGACGAAGACGTCGGCCTGCTCGAGGCCCATCACGTCGGTGGCCACGGCGGGGCTGCCGATGCGCGAGACGACCTTGCGCACCTCCGGCGCCGCAGCCAGCACCACGGCCTCGAAGTTCCCGCCGTCGCGGATGGCGCCTTCCAGGCTGATGTCCGCGGAGCGGGTGGTCTGGATGACCAGGTCTCCCTCGTCGAGCTGCGGGGCCATCTCGGTGCCGGCGCGGGCGAAGAGCACCCCACCGCCCACGAGGGCCAGCAGGGTAATCACCACCACCCATCGCGGATGGCGCTCCGCCCGCTGGAGCAGGGGCAGATAGCTCCCGACCAGCACGCGAACGAACCACGGGTCCTTCGCCGGGACGGTGCGCGGGCCGATGATCAGCCCGGCGACGGCGGGGACGTAGGTCAGCGAGAGCAGCAGCGCGGCGAGCAGGGCGAAGATCACCGTCAGCGCCATGGGGCGGAACATCTTGCCGTCCACGCCGCTGAGGCTGAGGATCGGCACGTAGACCAGCAGGATCACGATCAGCGAAAAGAAGACGGGCCCCGCCGCCGCCTGGGCCATGGGTCCGATGTCGGAGCGGTCCTCCGGGCGGTGGTTGCGGAGCGCAAAGAAGATGTGCTCGATCATCACCACCGCGCCGTCGACGATCAGGCCGAAGTCGATCGCGCCGAGGCTCATCAGGTTCCCCGGCACCCCGAAGGCGACCAGCGCGCTCGTCGCTCCGATCATCGAGAGGGGGATGAGCGAGGCGATGAGCAGGCCGGCGCGGAGGCTGCCGAGCGTCAGGAGGAGCACGGCGATCACGAGCACCGCGCCCTCGCCGAGGTTCTTGGCCACCGTGCGCAAGGTCGCGCGCACGAGCAGGCTGCGGTCGTAGACCACCTCGAGCTGCACGTCCCGGGGAAGGACGGAGCGCACCGTCGTGAGCTGCCGGTTGACGTCCTCGGCCACGAGCAGCGCGTTCTCGCCGCGGAGCATCTGGGCCATCACGTAGACCGTTTCGCCGCGGCCGTTCGCAGTGGCCGCGCCGATGCGTGGGGCGCTGCCTTCGGCCACCTGGGCCACGTCGGCGACGCGCACGACCTGCTGGAGGCCGTCGTCGGCGTTGCCCTTCTCCGAAGAGACGACGGCGTGCCCGAGCTCGGAGGGGGTCATGGGACGGGCGACCGCGCGCACGAGGGCCTGCGCCGTGCCCGCGGTGGGAAGCGCGGCGCCGGGCACCGTACCCGTGGCGCGCTCGAGCGACTCGCGCACGTGCTCCAGCGTGAGGCCGCGCTGGGCCAGCCGCACCGGGTCGACCTTCACGTCGAAGGTTCGCCGCTGACCACCCCAGGTGTTGACCTCCACCACGCCTCTGACGGAGCGCAGGGTGGGGGCTACCTTGTACTGGGCGAGCTCGAAGAGTTCGGCCGCCGTGCGCTCGGGAGAGCTGAGCGTGAAGTGAAAGACCTCTCCGAGCCCGGTGGTGAGCGGGCCGATCTCGGGGGCCTCGACCCCGGCCGGAAGCGTGCCGGCCAGGCCGTTCAGGCGTTCCTGTACGAGCTGGCGGGCCCGGAAGGGGTCCATCTCCTCGTCGAACACGACTGTGATGGCGGAGATGGCGTAGCGCGAGAGACTCCGATGGTACTCGAGGCCCGGCAGGCCCCCGAGGACGGCTTCGATGGGACGCGTGACCCGGCGCTCGACCTCCTCGGGGGTGAGCCCGTGCGCGCGGGTGAGCACGAGCACCTGGTTGTTGGTGATGTCGGGGAGGGCGTCGAGCCGCAGCCGCGCGCCGACGACCAGGCCGACCAGCGCCAGGCCGGCGGTGAGGCCGAACACGAGGCCGCGGTGCTGGACAGACCAGCCGACGAGACGCTGGATCACCGTAGGCCCGCGGTGGCGAGGGCCCCGTCGGCGGCGACGATGTGTCCCGGTCGCACGGGCCCCTCGACGAGCGCGTCGGCCCCCGAGACGAGCAGCACCACGACCGGTACGCGCTTGAGCCGCGCGCCGTCGCGGGTGATCACCTCGGCGCGGCCTTCGTTCATCACCACGGCGGTGGCCGGCACGGCGACGACCCGGTCTCCGTGCAGGTGCACCGCGAGCTTGCCGGAGAGCCCGTGGGGCAGCGGCGTGGGCTTGAGCGGCTCGAACCAGGAGAGCCGCGTGCCGTCGCGACGGTCGATCTGCGGAGCCTGCGCGATCGCGCGCAGCTCGACGGGGCTCCAGCCGTTGGCCACGAACTCGAAGCCTGCGCCGGCGGGAAGCCCGTGGGACAGGCGGGCCTCGATGCGCGGCGCAGCCTGGGCCGCGACGCGCACGAAGGGCTTGCCGCCGGGCTCCCGGACCTCACCGACCACCACGTCAGCCTCGGTGATCACGCCGCCGATGGGGCTGCGCAGCATCACGGTGCCGTCCCCGCCGAGGATCCGGCTGGCGTCCGTGGGGCGCAGGCCGGCGCTGCGCAGCGTGGCCAGCGCGGTGTGCTCGTCGGCGCGGGACTCGGCGAGGTGAGTCTCCACCTCGGCGATCTCGGAGAGGCGGACGAGCCCGTCGGCCCGCAGGCGATCGAGCTGGGCCTTGCGTCGCGCGTAGGCTTCGTAGCGCGTGCGCGCCCCGAGGTAGGCGCCCGCCGCCGCGGTCACGGCGGGCATGATCACTTCGACTGTCGGATCGCCGCTCTTGAGGCGCTGACCCGCTTGCACGAGCACCTTGACCACGCGCGCCTGATACGGGGCCGACACGGCGCCGAGCGACTGCGGCGCGGCGAGCACGTGGGCCGGCAGCTCGAGGAGCGACAGTCCCGCCGGGGCGCGGGCGGCTACCCACCGGGTCTCGGCGCTCGATCGGGGCAGGGGAGCTGCCTCCGGCTGGGCGGCGCCCTGGGTGCACGCCGCGAGCGCGGAAAGGCTCGCGCAGACCAGCCAGCATGGGTTCATCGTTCGCCGCGGCGTCATGGGCGACCCGCAGCGGGCTGCCGCAGCAGGGTGGTGCTGAGGAGCCAGAGCTTGACCCGCGCCCAGGCGTGCGCACCGCGGGCGCGCTCGAGGCGCCCGACGGCCGCGACGGCCGTGCGGCGCGACTGGAGCACCTCGAGCACCGTGGCCTCGCCGGCCCGGAAGATCCGTTCTCGCAGCGCGGCGCCCTCGCGGCTGGCGGGCACCAGGTTGTCCCGCAGCTCGGCGAGCACCTCCTCGGTGTGGGTCACCTCATGGATCGCCTCCGCCAGGTCGGCGCGTGCCCGGACGAGCGCGTCGTGGCCCTCGCCGGTCTGCCGCTCGGCCTGCGCCGCGAGCGGGGCGCTCTCACGCTCTCCGCGGTCGAACAGAGGCACCGTCACGCGAAGGCCCCCCGAGAGAAGGAAACCTCCGGGCGCATCGCGCTGCGCCATCAGGCCAAGCTGCAGCACCCAGCCGCGTGCCGACCGCTCCTCGGTCATGCGGAGGCGCTCCGCCCGGGCGCGCAGGGCTCGGAGCTGGACCTCGGGGAGGGCCGCCAGGCGACCCAGCATGCGGAGCTGGGCGCTCTTCGAGGGCACCGGTGCGGCGGGGAGCTCGCCCCGCGCTGCCAGGGTACCGTCGGCCAGTGCCCGGCCCGCCTCGCGCTGCAGCGTCGCCGCCCGATTGACCAGCTCGCCGTGCGCCGCGAGGACCAGCAGGCGTGCCTCGGCAATGTAGGCTCTCGCATCCGCGGCGTCGGCGCGCGTGGCGCCCGAGAGGCTGGCGGCTCGGTCCACGAGCTTGGTGAGGGTTCCCGCCAGAGCCTGTTCGCGCTGCGCTTCGGCCAGCACGCGCTGCGCCACCCAGAGCTCGATCCAGGAGCGCGCGGCTCCGAGGCGCTGCGCGAGCGATGCGGCGCGCGTTTCGGCGCCCAGCACCGCCTGCTCGGCCTCGAGCGATCTCTGCCGCGCTCCGCCGTGGCCGCTCAGGCTCCAGGCCTGGCTCAGCTCGACCAGGAGCTCGGGCTCGCGGGCGCCCGCGGGCGCGAGGCGAATCCCGGGCTGTACGGAGAGCTGCGGGTTGTGGGTCAGGCGCGAGACGCGCCGGGTCAGGTCGCTCTGCGTGCGAAGGGCCCGCCGCGCGCCCTGGACCACCGGGGAGTGCTCGGCCCACCCGAGGGCCTCATCAAAGGTGATGGCATGCGTCACCGCGACGGGGGCAAGGAGCGCAACACTCAGCAACAGCGGCATCGATCCTCCGCGACGATCGTGCAGGGTGCATGATGCCGCAGCGACTCGCGCGGGCCGAGGGGTTTTTTCCGAAGGCTTGACCCGCGTCACGCCGAGAGCGCGCGAGGCCCTTCGCCGTCGAGGGGGCGCGCGATCGTTGACCGGCTCGAAGACGGGCCGCAGACTGGTCAGGGTGACCCGCGTGGCTGGATGGCCGGTGGCGAGAGGGGCCTCCCGAAGGGGCAGGGCCTCCCGCATAGCGCTGGCCCTTCTTCTTTGCATGGGCTGCGTGCGCGGCGGCTTCGGCGGTGCCGCGGATGGGAGCAGCGCCGAGCCGGAGGGTGGACCGGGCCCCGGTTTCACCGACGGAGGGGGCGTGGTCGACGAGGCGGGGAGGCCGCGAGACGGGGGCTCGTGGGACGTTTCGGCCGCGAGGCCGGACGGTGCGGCGGCGCGGAGAGACGGTGCCCGCCCGAAGGACGCCGCGGGGTCGAAGGATGGCGCGCTCCCCCGCGACGCGATGGTCCCTCCGCGCGATCAGCGACTCCCCCCCGACGGTCCCCCGCAGCCCACGACGCAGAGCTTCGGCAACTACACGGTCGGGCCCGCCACCGCGCCGCAGCACTTCGCGCCGCTCTTCGATCTCACCCGCTGCGACGCGACGCTCACCTTCACGCTGAACCTGGCGGGCCTCACCAAGGCGCAGTCCACTTCCACGATGTGGCTGCAGGTGGGGCTGCGCGAGGAGGGCGCGGCGGACCTGAGCCCGGGGCTGGCGGGCACGCACCCCGGCGGGAAGGGAGGCTGGGTCGTGGCGACGCTAGGGGACCTCGGCCCCGACGCCGGGCCCGAGCCGGTCTTCGACATCGACGACCACCTGATGCTGCAGGACACGAGCGGGGGCGACGAGCGGCACTACGACGCGCGGAGCCCGAGCACCGTCACGGCCCCCTTCGGCGGCAACGCGAGCTACGGCCTCTGGTTCGATCGGGACGGCGTGGACCAGTGGCAGGCGCAGGACCCCTGGACCGTGAACGGCGGGACCTACAACACGGCCGGAGTCTACCGCGTGCAGGTGAAGTACCACGCGGTGAACGCGACGAGCGGCACCATGTTCGGTCAGTACAACGGCATCCAGACCGGCTACTACCCTGGCGGCTGGCACGCGGGGCAGCCGGACATCTATCCGGCGGGCCTCTCGTTCCGCGGCAACCTGCGTCGCGTGCAGCTCTTCGTGGGGCAAGTCTCGACGGCAGGTCTCGGCGGGAGCGCGACGATCACGGACCTGAAGGTCCAGGCCTGCGCGGGGCCGTGAAGGGGGCTGTTCCCTAGCGGCCGACGGCGCTGCCGAAGGTACCCGGGCCCATGTCGCTCAGCGCGCCCGGAGGGGGACCGCCGTAGGCGGGGACGTTCAGCACGAAGCCGAAGAGGGTCGTCGTCTGCTCCCCACCGTTGTTGATGTCGATGCGGGTGCGGGCCTCCGCCGTGCCGCCCCAGCCCCTGCGGTGGACGATCGAGTACGTCACGGTGGTCTCGTTCGCGTAGCCGCCGCCGACGAGGAAGCCCGGCGCCTTGGTGCGAATGCGGAGGTCCCGCCCCGTGATCTGGCCCAGCGGGCCCCACTTCTGCTCCAGCGCCGGGAGCTGCTCGTTGATTCGCTCCACCAGAGCGGAGCGGATTGCGCGATTGCGCTGGCGCAGGTTCACCTTCTCCCCGTTCACGTTGATGGCCTGTGCCGGGCCTGCTCCCCAGAGGAGCGCCAGCAGAGCCAATCCCATCCATCCGGTGCGTCGCATGTTCGTCTCCTTCGCGCGCGTTCGAAGCGTCGTGTCAGGTGCGGTTCCAAGGGCCCGCAGAGGGGCTTCCTCGGACGTTGCGGCCATGCAAAGCAATCCCGGTGCCACCGCGTAGACGCCGCGGGACGGCCTCTCTTCGGGCACAGATTCGACGGCTTAGGCTGTTTCGGCGGCCGCGCGGGTCCTGTGGGCCCGGGCCCCCGTCGACTGGCGACTCCACGCGCCAAGGCAAACGATAGTGCAACCTCCGCTCTCCGGGTGGCGCTACTGTTCCGGCACCACACCTCGAGGGGAGGCATCCATGGCCCGTCTACTTCCGGTCGCTCTGCTCGTGCTCTGCAGCCTCGGCGGCGAGGCCTCCGCGCAGAAGGCCAAGCTCGTGGGGCGCTGGCAGAACGAGCTCGACCCGCGCCTGGTGATGGACCTGCGCGCGGACGGCAGCGCTACCACGACGCTCGGCGAGGCGACCTGGACCGTTCAGGGCGCGGTGCTGCAGATCGGCGGCGTGCCCATGACCTTTCGCTTCCAGGGCAAGAAGCTCCTCATCACGCTCGGCGCGATGAAGGACATCCCGCACAAGCGGCTCGGCCCGCCGAAGAAGGCTCCCGTGGCGAAGGCGCCCGGCGGCGCGGTGCCTGCCGGTGGCAGGTCTCCCACCGACGGCAAGCTCCGCCAGCTCCTGTTATCCACGGCCTGGTGCTCCTTCACCTTCAACAAGCACACGGGCACGAGCAGCACGAGCCGCGTGGTCTACTTCCCGAACGGCACGCTGCGTTTCGGCTCGAACACCGAGACCTACAACACGGGCCACGCGGGCACGGTGGCCGGCCAGCACACGGGCAGCGGCGGCCTGCTCTGGAAGGTCGCCGGGGGCCGGCTCTACGTGAACCTGGGCCAGGGCTTCGTGGACGCGAACCTGCGCGTCACGCTCAACTCCGCGGGCAACCCGATCCTCATCGCCGGCGGCAAGGAATACATGCGCTGCAAGTGAGGTCGGGGGGGCGTCCCGGCGCGCCTCGGTCGGGCGGAGCTGCCGCTTTTCCTCGCACCGCGCTGTCAGGTTTTCCGCCGCTCGTGCGTCTGCTCGTTGTATGGCGCGGCCATCCAGGAACGGGGGAGGCGAGAGGTATGGAGTCGCGAGACGACCTGAGACGGACCATCGGCCTTGCCCTGGCGGGCGTCATGGCCGTCGGGTGCTCCGGTGGTACCAACGAGCGGATGGGGAGGTATCGCGCGTCGCTCGTCAGCGCGACGGAATTCAAGCTGAAGAGCCCGAGTCCAACGACCATCACGGGGTTCGGGATAGCCATGGCCCGCGACGGAGATACCCTGGCGGTTGGAGAACCAGCTGCCTCTGCGTTGATTGGGTTCAAGTCCGTTGTTCGTATCTACACCCGCAGCTCCCAGGGCTGGGTGCTTTCTGCCACCGTGGCACCGACGACTCCCTCCACGCCAAACTACTTCGGCAGTGCCGTAGCGTTGGAGGGCAACACATTGGTCGTGGGCGCGTCGGGCGAAGGCCCGCAGAGCGGACAAGGACCGTACGTCGGTGTGGTTTACGTCTTTAGAAGGCAAAATGGCGTTTGGGTGCAGGAGGGGCGTTTCTGGGCGAGCGACCCAGGTACGTACAACAGTTTCGGAGCCCACGTTGCCCTGAGAGGGGATACAGTGTTTGTGGGCGCGTCTGGTCACGATCATCAGTTTTCGCCGACAGATCCTCCGGAGGACAGCACAGGGGCGGTGTACGTGTTTTCGAGAACGCTTGGTCCGGGTGGATGGGCCTGGAGCCAGGTGAAGGAGCTACTGCCGAACGATGCCCATAGGCTCCAGAGCTTCGGTTCGGGGCTGGCCTACGACGGCCAGCATCTCGTCGTCGGAGCCTCGGGCGATGACTCGTTGGGGCTCGGCAGCAGCAATGGCGCCGCGTACGTCTTCACGGGCAGCGGTGCGGTTTGGACGCAACGCGCGAAGCTCACGGCGGGTGATGCCTCGAGCGTCAATGGCGTCTCCTTTGGCGAGGTAGTCGCTGTAGATGGGACCACCTTAGTAGCTGGTGCGACCGGCGACAGCGAAGGTGGCTCTCTTGCCCGAGGAGCCGCGTACGTGTTCAGCGGGAGTGGAGGACAGTGGTCGCAGCAGGCGAAGCTCAAAGGGAGCGGAGCCGGCGCCAAGGCGTTGTTCGGCTACTCGGTGTCGGTGAGCCAGGGTGTCGTGCTCGTGGGGGGCCTTCCCACTGAGACGCCCCCGGCGGTGGCGGGCGCGGCCTACCTCTTCACCCGCTCCGGGAGCATCTGGACCGAGGCCCTAAAGCTCGAGGCGAGCGACAAGTTCATCAACCAGGACTTCGGCAAGACGGTGCTCCTCCACGGCTCGGAGGCCTTCATCTGGGCGCCCGACAACCGAGGCAACCCGCCCCCGAACGCGGACGAGGCCGTGTACATCTACACCTTGAGCGGGCTACCGGGGCCTGACGGCGGCGTCGCTGCCGACGGGGGTGGTGGCGTCCGTGATGCCAGTATCGCTCTCGACCGTAGCGTGGACCGCGGGATCGATGCGCCGGTGGCCGTACCGGACCAGGGGATCGATGCGCGTATGCCCGATGCCCGAGTGCCCGATACGCGTCTCCCGGATGCACAGGCTCCGGATGCCCGAGTGCCCGATGCACGGGGGCCCGATGCGCGCGTCCCGGATGCACGGGTCCCGGATTCGCGCGTCCCGGATGCCCGACGGCCGGACAGTGCGGCGGTCACGCCGGATGCGACGACGCGGGACGCATTCGGCGCGATCGATGCCGCGCGGCGCGATCTGACCGCACCCGACGGGCCACGTCGCGATTCCCTGGCGCCGTCCGCTGATGCTCCAGCCGACCGGGGCGCCGGTCGCGATGCGACGCGGGCTGATGGCGGCCAGCGCCTCGACGGGCCCCTCGTGGCCGACGGCGCTCTCCTCGATAGCCAGGTCGGCCAGGACGGCTATGCGCAGAAGGACGTGCGGGTCTCTGCCGCGGATGGCGGCCCGGACGCCGGAGGACCCACGGCGGACGCAAGCCCGTCCCATCCTGCCGACGGCGGCGCGGGGTGCAGCTCCGGCTGTGGCGTCGCCCAAAGCCCCACCGCGATGTCCTTCGCCTGGCTCGTCGTGCTCGGGCTCGCCTATCGCCGGCGCCGCACCAGGCTCACCGGCGGCCGTCGCGAGCTCTGCGGCCGCTGTCCTCTCGAAGCTCAGCGTCCTGGAACCTCGTCGGTACGCAGCTTCCCTCGCAGCTTCCAGCCGGTCTTGAGCAACCAGGTTCGCGGCTCGAGGACCGGCGGGTCTCCGTCGGGGGGCACCGGCGCAAGGTCCTTCCATCCATTGAAGTAGCGCGCCGAACTGCACGCGTCCAGGTCCCGTCGCGGGACCCACTTGCCGCGCGCACGTTCGTGCTTGCGTCGATTTTGAAGGACGTACGCGAGGGCCGCCTTCACCTCGCTCGGCGTCTTCAGGATGTGCTGATGGTAGCGGTCCCGAAAGACCCGCCCCTTGCGGCCTGTCGTGCGATTCAGCGCGTGCGCGAGGCGGATCGCCAACGCGCGCAGGCCCTTCATGAGCACGCCGCGGTCCTTGGCCTCGGTCACGAGGTGCAGGTGGTTCTTCTGGATCGAGTAGTGGGCGAGGTTCATGCCGAACCGGCCCGCCGACTTCACGAAGGCCTGCTCGATCGCCCGTAGCTGCTTCTTGCTCCGCAGGTTCGGCAGCCCCTCCACGACCTTCATCGTGACGTGCACCGGAAACCGGCTCGCCAGGAGCGGCCGCGCGCGATGGGGCAGCCCGCTCCCCGGCCGTTTCTTCCGCCCCGCACCCTTCCGCTTCCCGCCCCATCCCGTTGCCTCCCGCATCGGCAACGGGAGCTGCTTCGCAGAACCCGCCGGCATACAGGTGCCAGAAGTCCGGTCATCTCCCGAGGAGGATTTGCGTTTGTGTGCCATCATGATTAAGGCTAATACTAGCATGAGCGGGTCTAATGTCAAGGATGTCCATGGTTGCACAAACAACAGAACAACAAACACAAACACCCCCTCCCCGCCGCACCGATCCGCCCCGGCCCTCCGAGTGCGCCCACTGCCGCTCGCGCTCTCGTCCGCCTCCCGTCGCCAGCCCCCCCTCCCCCCGCACCGATTCGCCCCCGCCGTCTGCATGCGCCCACCGCCGCTCGCGCGCCTCGGTCGCGCGGTGCGCATCCTCTGGGGTAGGATGCTCCTCCGATGGAGCTCCGCTGATGGCCGACCGACCTACCCCCCGTCTGCTGTTTGTCCTCTCCCTCTCCCTCTTCCTCTCCGCCTGCTCGAGCGCGCCCACGACCGTAGACGGTGGCCCGGACGGCTCGGGACCCACGCGGGACGCCGCGCGAGGTGATGGCGCGGCCGACGCGAAGCCTGTGCCCGCCTCCGACGGCGCGGCCCCACCCGTGGGCCGGTTCAACTGGTGCTTCCCGGGCACGCACCCCTGCAGTCCGGGGCTCAAGTGCCTCAAGGCTATGTGCCAGCCGCCCTGCGACCCGTCGAAGGGCGAGGAGAAGAACCCCACCTGCCCCGAGGCGAACGACGTCTGCAGCAAGCCCAGCCTGGGCGGGCTCGCCCGCTGCCAGAGGCGCTGCGACCTGACGAAGGGGGCCAGCCCGAACCCCGACTGCCCCGTCGGCACCCGCTGCCTGGTCCCGACCGGCTCGAAGCTCGCGCAGTGCGTCTCGTCGAGCTTTCCGCCCGTGCGCGGCACCGTCGGGCTCGGCGCGCCCTGCAGCGATCTCCTGGGCGAGATCTGCGACGGCACGAAGGGTCTCTTCTGCCCCACCGCCAAGGGGACGCGCATCTGCCTCAAGGCCTGTGACCTCGCCCGGGGCACGCAAGGGCACCCGGATTGCGCCCCCGGCACCGAGTGCGCCCCCTTCTTCGAGCGCCCCTACGTGGAGCCCACCTCGTTTCTGGGCGGGGCCTGCCTGCCCCTCGCCACGCAGGGGCTGAACGAGCCCTGCGCCGCGCTCGACCAGCGCTGCAAGGGGGGCTTTCTCTGCGTGGACGGGCTCTGCCGGCTGGCCTGCGACCACGACCTCGCGCGCACCAATAACCCGATCTGCAGGGACCTCGGCCCCGAGTACCTGTGCGCCTTCGAAGGGGCCTGCCTGCTCGGCTGCGACCGCAAGGTGGGCGTGGTGAAGGGGACGACCTGCCCCCCGGGCTACTACTGCGACGGCGACTGCCAGAGGTTGCCCCCGGCAAGCCCCGTCGGACCGAAGGCGCGCGACGAGGCCTGCGACGACTCGGCAGCCGCCTTTCGCTGCCAGAAGGGCCTCGCCTGCCTCGAGAGCGTCTGTCAGCCCCTCTGCAATCCACGCGACGCGGCGCCCGCCTGCGCGACCGGCGAGAGCTGCGCCGAGCGCACCGACGTGCCTTCGGGCGGCATCTGTCTCGCGCCGGCCTCCCGCCGCCTCGGCCAGCTATGCAACGCGACCTCGGCCCGCTGCGCGACCGGCCTGAGCTGCGCCAACCACCGCTGCTACGTCACCTGCGACACGGCGAAGGGCGTGCTGAAGAACCCCGACTGCCCGAGCCCGGCCACGCAGGGCTGTCACACCGACGTGGTCACCAAGCCCCCCATCTGCCTGGACCTCTGCGATCCGACGACGCCTGTCGGCACCGCGTCCACCTGTCCCGCCGGGACCGCCTGCAAGACCTCGACCCCCGAGGGCGGCGTCTGCGCGCCCCAGGTCTACTATCCCGGCGCGCTCACCACCCCGGGCGCGGCCTGCGAGTTCTTCGGCACCTACGCGCACAAGTGCGATCCGGAAAAGGGGCTCGGCTGCGGCCCGAGCGCCACCTGCGTCGCCGCCTGCGACCCGCAACGCGGCGCGGCCACCAATCCCGCGTGCAAGGCCACCGAGACCTGCGCCCCTTCGGGTTTCTCGCTGCCGGGCGGGGTGTGCCTCGCGGCCGGGACGCGCCAGCTCGGGGAATGGTGCAGCGCCGCCAACCCCTGCAGCTCGACGCTCGTCTGCGCCTCGGGGCAGTGCGCCAAGCCCTGCGACCCCCGCGTCGGCGCGCTGCAGAACCCCGCCTGCCCCGCCTCCGCGACCGCCTACGTCTGCTATCGCTCCTGGGAGACCGCCCTACAAGCCTCGGTGAACCTCTGCCGACAGGTCTGCGACGACGCGAAGGGCACCTACGCCAATCCCGGCTGCCCCGTCGGAACGTCCTGCTCGCGCTCTTCCGACCTGCCGGCCGGGACGCGCGCCGTCTGCACCCCGCTATCGAACCCCGCGCCCGGCGCGCTCGGCTTCGGGGCCCTCTGTACGAGCTCGACCCTCAGCCCGGCCGCGATGCGCTGCGACAGCTCGAAAGGCCTCTCGTGCATCGGCGCCTACTGCACCACGGCCTGCGACCCCCGCAAGCAGAACGCCGACTGCGCCGTCGGCGAGGTGTGCCTGGAGAGCTACTCGAGCTTCCTCGGCGGGTACTGCCTATAGACCCGGGGCGTCGAGGACGACGGAGATCAACCTCCCGCTTGACCGAGGTCCCAGCCGTCAACCATCCCGAGGGTTGTCACCGCATGGAGGCGGGACCATACTTGCCGTGGTCTTCGAAGACGACCTCCGTTGGCGGGAGCGGCTCGCTGTCGGATCGGGTTGAAGGGGTAACGTTCTGGACCCATGGAAGGAAGAGAGCCCAATGAAGACGAAGTCGAAGGTTCGGGCCGGTGTGGGCTGGAATAGCTAGGTAGGATCGGTAGAAGGCCGGCAGCTCGAGACGTCGCGCTGTCGACTTCCGGCCCCGTGGCGCAGCACGCGCGCGGGGCCGTCGCGTATCTGGACGCGCGCGGAGGCCCCCACCCGCGGCGCCCTCTACACCACGGGCCGCTGGCTTCTCACGAGCTTCGCCGCGGCCACGAGCTCGCAGCTCTCCTCGACCCATTCGAGCGGAATGGCGCCCCACAAACGCCCTTCGTCACAGCACCCGAGAAGCTCTTCCCAGTTGACGCAGCCGTGGGCAATCGACACGGTCTCTCGTGCCAGCCGCTGATAGCGGTCCGGCGGGGCGGTGCCCTCTCGTCGAACCCGGTCTCTTGCCACCAACACCGCGTGGTAACGCATCACCTCGCTGTCCAGCTCGGCGAGGAACTCGAGCTCGCTGAAGAGCTGGTCCGCGAGCTCGTCGAGCCGCGTGGCGAGTCGGTCGGCCAGAAAGGCCGCGAGAAGCTGCCGTCGCTCGGCCGCCCTCTCCGCGGGCGTCCCCGTCAGGCCGTCCAGGCCTGGCTCCCCGAGGAGCAAGGGCCAGACGTACCTCTGGTACCTGCCGCTGCCGAAGATCCACCGGAGCAGCTCCGGCTTCAAGGTGGCCTCGCGGTGACCACAGAGAGGCGCGTGCCCACCGTAGCGAGCGAAGGCCACGCGCGTGGGCGTCCTCTCCGACCGCCCGTCGGCGCTCGAGGCCAGACGCAGCATCAGCGGTCGCAGGCGACGAACCGCGTGCAGGGCGTCCTTTCGCTTGAGGTCGTTCTCCGGCGCTGAGCAGAGCGCGATGATCTCCGGCGACAGGCCGGTCGCGCGAGCAATCGAGGCCCAGGTCCGGTCGGGGACGTAGATGGATTCCACCTGGTGGATCGCCTCGAGCGCCTGAGCCAGAGATAGGAGTCCCGCCCGAACCGCCTTGCGAAGCCCGTAGCGCAGATTGATCAGCGCGACGGAGAGCGCCCGATGCCCGTCCGTCGCGTCGGTGGTCACGGCCACCTCGTCATCTGACTGCAAGACGCCGCGCCGAAAGAGCCGATAGATGCACCCCATCCCGAGCATGCCGAGCGGCCAGCACTCCGCCGCGCGGAGGGCCCCCATGCTCGACGCCCCGGCAAGGGTCACGCCCCCTTCCTCGAGGAGCTCGGCAATCTCCCTGGGAGATACCGGAAGATGGTGCATAAATACCCCGTCGAGGATGAGAAACACCGAGTGTCCCGCGTCTCTGTCCCTTCCCAGGTCACCCCGCCGGATGGGCGGGCGAACCTCGGCTCCGGGACAGATCTCGAGAATCTCGGTCTCGCGGATCGACGGGCCGGCGTAGACGATGGGCGGCAGCACTTTGCGCGACATCAGTAGAGCCTCTGCAGGAGGCGGATCCCGGGCCGCTTCAGGCTCTCCGCATACGGCCAGGCCATCCCGGGCACCAGCACGCGCACCACCGGCACGTCGAGGTCCGGCCGCGTGAGGTCGGCCACGACACACCTCTGGAAGCCTCTTTCGGACAGGCGCGAGACGACCTGCCAGAGCTCCTCCGCCGCATCCTTGGGAAGCGAGGTAGGGGCGGCCGGAAAGGGAAACCACTCCTCGGGCTGATCGCATAGAAGCTCGCGCATCTTTCGCGAGGAGTTGGCCTCTCGGGGCTCCAGTCCCTCGTAGACGTCGCGGGACCCCTGGGTGAAACCGATCCGCGATTGCAGCGCCTCCATCATCGCGCTCATGACCGCCCGCTGTGGATCGAGGCACGTGCCGTAGCCCTTGAAGTAGAGCTCTTCGTACTGGCCATCGACGGGGACGGCGGGATCGATCATGCGCGCCTCGAACGTCGCGATGCCGAGGTCCGAGGTGATGTCTCGAATGCCGACGGAGAGCCCTTCGGACTCCGCCTTCGCAACCCACACCTTGGCCGGCTCGGGGAGGGTGGACAGGTCGAGCATCCGCACGGGCGAGGCGTTCGTGTCCTCGGGCTTGCAGAAGGTGTCCGAGAAGATGTGCAGCGAGGTGGCGTCGCGCTCGATCACCTCGTAGAGCGCGTGAAGCGCCGCCTCGAGGAGCGTGTTGCCGCTCGCCAGCCCGTTCGTCTCGACGCCCCGGGAGACTCCATCGCGGGCGACGGCGACGACGAAGTCCTCGGGCACCCAGATCTTCGTCCGCCCGATGAGGTCGAAGCCCAGCACCCAGCCCAGCTCTCGCGTAGGCGCGTACTCCGTCTCGAAAGGGAGGCCCAGGTCAACGGGGTCGACCACAAGGAGCTCGGCGGCCGCACCTAGATCGACATAGCTGCCCCGGCGCTTCGGCGGGCGATGGCAGGACTCCGCCGATACGCGCTCGATGGCCTCCATGATCGCGCCGACCCGCGCTTCCAGCTTCGACAAGCCCCGACTGCCGTGCGTCTTCACGTCCAGGGCGAAGGGGGTCACGGCGATGCAGACCTGCAGCCCCAAGGCGTCGAGGGGCGCGATGTCTGCCAAACGCGTGATGGGAACGCGACGGAGCTTCGGCAGAAGCCAGGCTTGCGTCTCCTCGAGACTTCTCTGCCGACGCAGGCCGCCGGCCGTAGAGGCGACCTGCGGCGTCGTCCCCGGGGGTAGATCGAAGTCGGAGAGATCCAGTTCGTCGTTCATGGTTCTCCACAATGGTACTCCTGGGCGTGGAATCAGGTTTCGGAGTTCATACGAGCGCCCTGACCGCGCCGGGGACCCTCCCGTGACAACCTCCGAGCGCCGGTGCTAGGGTCCCGGCGGCAGTGGCCGGAGCGCCCGCTCCACCTCCTTTGACCTCTTCTGGAGCCATCGACCATGCAACGATCTGCGTCTCGTTCGATCCTTGTCCTCGCCGTGCTCTTCGGCGCGGCCTGCACCCCCGTCGCGGGAGGCGTCTCGCCCGCCCCGGCCCCCACCGCGCCGCCCAAGGTGGTGGAGCTGCCCGCGGTGCCGAAGTCTCTCGCCGCGGTGGGCCTCGACACCACCGCGCTCGACCGCACGGCGAACCCGTGCACCGACTTCTATCAGTTCGCCTGCGGCGGCTGGCTCGCGCGCACCCCGATCCCGGCCGACAAGCCCCGCTGGAGCCGCGGCTTCGCCACGATCCAGGAGCGCAACGAGCTGGAGCTGCGAAAGATCCTCGAGGTCGCGGCGCTCAGCAAGGCGAGCGAGCCGCTGACCTACAAGCTCGGCGCGTACTACGCGGCGTGCATGGACGAGGCCGCGCTCGAGAAGGCCGGGACCGCGGCCATCCAGCCGCTCCTGACCAAGATCGCGCGCGTGAAGGACGTGAAGTCGCTCGGGGCGGTGCTGACCGAGCTCCACCGGCACCGCATCTGGGCCCTCTTCGACATCGCCGCCGACCAGGACTTCAAGGACGCGACCAAGGTGATCGCCAGCCTCGATCAGAACGGCCTCGGCCTGCCCGACCGCGACTACTACCTGCGCACCGACGAGAAGTCGGTGGCCTTGCGCAAGACCTACCAGGCGCACGTGGCCACCATGCTCGCGCTCGGCGGCGCCAAGAAGGCCGCCGCGGAGAAGGCCGCCCTCGAGATCGTGAAGCTCGAGACCGAGCTGGCCAAGGTCTCCAAGACGCGCGTCGAGCGCCGTGACCCGCACGGCATCTACAACAAGATCGACCGCGCGGGAGTCGAGAAGACCGTGCCGGCCTTCCCGTGGGCGGCCTACTTCGACGGGCTCGGTCGCCCCGAGCTGAAGGAGATCAACGTCACCTCGGTGAAGTTCTTCGAGGGACTGAGCGCGCTGCTCGGCCGCGTCTCCTTCGACACCTGGCGCCAGTATCTGCGCTGGCACGTCCTGCACGCGCTGGCCTCGAGCCTCCCCAAGCGCTTCGAGGAGGAGGACTTCAAGCTGGAGCAGGCGATCACCGGGCAGAAGGAGCAGCGCAAGCGCTGGAAGCGCTGCGTGGAGGCGACGGACCGGGCGCTCGGCGAGCTCCTCGCGCAGCCCTACGTGAAGGCCCGCTTCGCCGGCGAGAGCAAGCGCGCCGCCGAGGAGATGGTCAAGCACGTCGCGGCGGCCTTCTCCGAGCAGGTCGCACGGCTGGACTGGATGGATGCCACGACCAAGGCCCGCGCGATGCAGAAGCTCAAGGCCATGGCCTACCTCATCGGGTATCCGAGCAAGTGGCGGAGCTACGACTTCGAGGTCAAGCCGGGGGCCTTCGCCGCGAACCGCCTGGCCGCGCGGGCCTTCGAGCTCGCCTACGACCTGGGCAAGATCGGCAAGCCGGTGGACCGCGAGCTGTGGGAGATGACGCCGCCGACGGTGAACGCCTACTACCACCCGAACAAGAACCAGATGGTCTTCCCGGCGGGGATCCTGCAGCCGCCGTTCTACAGCGTGAGCGCGGCCGTCGCGGTGAACCTGGGCGGCATGGGGATGGTGGTCGGGCACGAGCTGACCCACGGCTTCGACGATCAGGGGGCGAAGTTCGACGCGGCGGGGAACCTGAAGAACTGGTGGAGCAGCTCGGTCGAGCCGCGCTTCAACGAGAAGACGCAGTGTGTGGCCGACCAGTACGCGGGCTACGAGGCGCTCCCCGGGCTGAAGCTGAACGGCAAGCTCACGCTCGGCGAGAACGTGGCCGACCTCGGCGGCATCAAGCTCGCTTTCCGGGCCTACCGGCGCATGCGCGCCGGCGCGAAGGAGCGCGTGGTGGCCGAGGGCTTCTCCGAGGACCAGCAGTTCTTCCTCTCCGTCGGGCAGACCTGGTGCGCGAAGTACCGCGAGGAGTACGCGCGGCTCGTGGCCCAGGTGGACCCGCACTCTCCTCCGAAGTGGCGCGTGAACGGTCCGCTCTCGAACCTCCCCGAGTTCGCGCAGGCCTTCAAGTGCGCCGCCGGCACGACGATGCGCCCGCAGAAGACCTGCGCGGTCTGGTAGCGCCGCCGCGCCGGGCCCTCACCCGGCGTCGCCTCGGCTCCGCGCCTCGCCCTGGAGTGCGGCGAGGAAGTCCCGGGCCCAGGTGACAGCGGTCGTGCGCTCGACGACGGTCGAGAGTCGCCGGTGACGCTCCACCCGCTCCTCGCGCCGCATGCGCAGGGCGCGGTCCAGGTCGTCGGCCATCCCATCGATGAACCAGGGGTTAGTCAGCACCGCGTCTGCCAGCTCGTGCGCCGCGCCGGCAAACTTCGAGAGCAGCAGCACCCCCGGGTCTTCTGGGTCCTGCGCCGCGACGTACTCCTTGGCCACGAGATTCATCCCGTCCCGTAGCGGGGTGACGTAGCCGATCGCCGCCGCACGGTAGAGGTGCGCCAGGTGGTTGCGACGGTACGAGCGGTAGAGGTAACGCACCGGCACCCATTCCCCTTCGCCGAAGTCGCCGTTGATCCGCCCCACGGCGTTCTCGACGAGCCGACGCTGTTCGGCGTAGTCCGGCACATCCTCGCGGGACGGGACGGAGATCTGGACGAGCGAGACCCGACCGCGCCAATCCGGATAGCGCTCGAGGAGTCGCCCGAAGGCGCGCAGGCGCTCGGGGATGCCCTTCGTGTAGTCCAGCCGGTCGACCCCCAGGACCAGGCGTCCGGGCGCGATGGCCCGCAGCAGCGCCGCCACCTCCTCGGCGACGGACTCGTCCGGTGGCTCCTGAAAGCTCTCGGGGACGATCCCGATCGGGAAGGCGCCCGTGGCGACGCGGCGACCGCGGTGCACGACGGCCCCTTCCTCGAGGCGCACCGGCGCGAAGGGACGCAGACACTGGTGGAAGTTCTCCTCGTAGCTCGGCGTGTGAAAGCCGAGAAGGTCGAAGTCCAGCATGCCGTCGAGGAGCTGTTCGGCCCACGGGAGTAGGCCGAAGACGTCGGGTGCCGGAAAGGGGACGTGCAGAAAGAGACCGATGGGAGCGCGGTGCCCTCGTCGCCGCAGCGCTCGGGCCGCGAGGAGCAGGTGGTAGTCGTGGACCCAGATGGGGGCGTCCGGTCCCACGAGCTCGAGCGCGGCGGCCGCCAGCGCGTCGTTGACCCGGCCGTAGGCCATCCAGTCGGCGGCGGAGAAGCTCACCCGGTCGGGGAAGGAATGCAGCAGGGGCCACAGCACCCCGTTGCAGAAGCCGTTGTAGTACTGCGCGTACCAGGTCTCGGGGAAGTCGACCCAGGCCACGGCCGGACGTCCCTGGTCGTCCAGCTCGACGGCGGTCGGCCGGTCGCTCGAGGTGAGCCGCCCGCTCCAGCCGAGCCAGAGGCCGCGCCGGCTGGCCAGGGCCGGCTCGAGCGCGGCCACGAGGCCCCCGACGGCGCGTCGCCGCTGGTCGCGAGGCAGCGTGGCCGAGCGAAGCTCCGGCAAGCGGTTCGAGATGGCGAGGAGGTCGAAGTGGCGGGGATGCCGCCCGCGCCGCGCTTCGCCGACCACCACCGGAGAGGGCAAAAGGGGCACCACGGACTGATACGACTCGCCGCGCACCTCGACGAGCCAGCGCAGGAAGCGCAGCACCTCGGGGGGCCCGGCCAGCATCCAGCGTGCGTGTGTCTCGTGGGCCGGGGGAGGACCCACGCGAACGCCTTCGTCCACCAGGCCCAAGGCGGCGAACATATCCTCGTCCGTCGCGTCGTCGCCGAAGGCGAGCAGTCGCGCCCGCGCTCCGGCTCGCTCGCGGAGCCAGTCCACGGCTGACGTCTTGCGCAGCCAGCGTGGCCGTACCTCCGTCACGGCCTCCCCCTCGAGGCGCTCGAACTCGGGGTGCAGCTCGAGCCACGGCGCGATCGTCAGCTCTGTCGCGCGCGATAGCGCCGGCCGGCCGCAGGCGCTCACGCCGCGGTAGTGCAGCGCCACGGACCAGGTCTTGCGCTCCACGCGCGCGCCGGCGAAGCGCCGCGTCGCTGCATCCAGCTCCTCCGCCAGCGGGCCGACGGCCGGCGCGGCCTCCGGAGAGGCTTGAGCGTGCCAGCCCGTCTCGGTGCGACGCCAGCCGCCATGCTCGGCCACCAGGCGAAGGCCGGGCAGGTCGTGGAACATCCGATCCAGATCGTCTCGTCGGCGACCGCTGACCACGGCGACGAAGAGACCCGAGGTGGAGGCGAGCCGCCCGAGCACGTCGAGTACCTCGGGCGTGGGGCGCGCCTCCTCGGGCGTGGGCGCGAAGGGGATCAGCGTGCCATCGAGGTCGACGAGCACGGCGAGCCGCGCGTTCCGAGCCAGGGTCAGCCAGTGATCACGCATCGGACAGCCTCAACCAGTAGAACGCGTGCGGGCCGAGCGAGACGAAATAGGGGGAGCTCTCGACGGTCGGGAAGCCGGCCCCTCCGATCACCTCTACCGGACGGCGACCCCGCCAGGCGCCCAGGTCGAGGTACGCGGCCTGGACGAAGCGCGAGAGGTTATGCACGCAGAGGATGCTGTCGCCGTCGCTATGGCGGACAAAGGCCAGGACGCGCGCGTTGTCGGTCTCCACGAGCTGGAGGGCCCGACCGCGGAAGGCCGGTTGATCGCGGTGCGTCTTGATCATCCGTCGCAGCCAGTTGAGGAACGAGGTGGGCTGCGCTTCCAGGGAGGCCACGTTGCGGCCGACATAGTGGTACGCCGGGGTCGTGATGGGGGGCGCGTAGAGGCGGCGGGTCGCGGCCCGCGAGAACCCGGCGTTGCGACCGGGGGACCACTGCATCGGCGCGCGGACGCCCATGCGGTCCCCCCGCTTGACGTCGTCCCCCATCCCCAGCTCGTCGCCGTAGTAGAGCACCGCGCAGCCCGGCAGACCGAGGAGCAGGCCGTGGAGGAGCTCGATTTGGCGCCGACCGCCCAGCATGAGCGGCCACAGTCGGCGACAGATGCCGACGTTCCGCCGCATGGCGGTCTCCGGGGCGAAGGCGCGAAACAGATAGTCGCGCTCGTGGGCCGTCACCATCTCCAGCGTCAGCTCGTCGTGGTTGCGCAGGAACATGGCCCATTGCGACCCCGCGGGGAGCCCCGGGGTGCGGGTCAGGACGTCGTGCAGCGGCTGCTTCTCCTCGGCGTGCACGGCGAGGAAGAGACGGGGCATCAGGGCGAAGTGGAAGGCCATGTGCATCTCGTCGCCGGCGAGGTAGGGCATCAGCGCCTCGACGGGTTGGTTCGCCTCGGCCAGGAGCACGCGTGGCGGGTCGTACCCGTCGGTCAGCCGGCGCAGCTCCTTCAGGAAGGCGTGCGTCTCGGGGAGATTTTCGCAGGTCGTCCCCTCTCGCTCGAAGAGGTAGGGGACCGCGTCGACGCGAAATCCGTCGACGCCGAGGTCGAGCCAGAAGCGCGCCACGTCCAGCATCTCGCGCCGGACCTCCGGGTGGTCGTAGTTCAGGTCCGGCTGGTGGGAGAAGAACCGATGCCAGTAGTACCGCCCGCACGCGGGCTCCCAGGCCCAGTTGGAGGTCTCGCTGTCGGTGAAGATGATTCGCGCTTCGTGATAGCGGTCTGGCGTCGTGTCCCAGACGTAGTAGTCGTGATGGGGGTGGCCCGGGCCGCGGCGTGCCGACTGGAACCAGGGGTGCTGGTCGCTCGTGTGGTTGAGCACGAGGTCGAGCAGCACCCGGAGACCGAGGCGGTGCGCGCGGTCGAGGAGTCGCTGGAAGTCGTCGAGGCTGCCCAGGTCGGGGTGCACGGAGTAGAAGTCGCTGACGTCGTAGCCGTCGTCGCGCAGGGGGCTCGGGAAGATGGGCAAGAGCCACACCGCGCCGACGCCGAGGTCGCGGATGTAGTCGAGCTTCGCGGTGAGCCCCGCCAGATCTCCGACGCCGTCGCCGTCGGCATCGTAGAACCCGCGCACGTACACCTCGTAGAGGACTACGTCGAGGTACCAGGGGGCGGACACGTCGCCACCCCGCCCTAATACCGCACCACGAGCACGGTGATGTTGTCGGTGCCTCCCGCCGCGTTGGCCGCCTCGATGAGCCGCTGGCAGCTGCGAGCCGCGGGTTCGCCCGCTTCGAGGGTGGCGGCGATGACCTCGGCGGGGACGTGCTTGGTCAACCCATCGGTGCAGAGCAGCAGGGTGTCTCCCCGTCGGAGCGGAAGCAGCCGTACCTCGGGCCAGAGCTCGGGGGTTCCACCACCCACGGCGTTCCACAGCACGTGACTCCAGCGCGAGACGACCCCCTCCTCGCCCGGCGCGACGCCCCTCTCGCGCAGCTGTTCCTCCACCGTGTGGTCTTGCGTGAGCTGCTGCAGCTGGGCCTCGCGGTAGAGGTAGCAGCGACTGTCCCCCACGTGCGCCACCAGCAGCGTCGGCCATTGCACGTAGGCCAGGGTGACGGTCGTGCCCATCTGACGCTTGCTCGCGTCCTTCTCGGCCGCCTCGGCCACCCGATCCTGGCAGCTCGCCAGGGCGGTCTTCATGGCCTCGGCGACGGCGGTGTCGCGTGCAGCATCCATTCGCGCGAACCAGGGCATCAGGTCGAGCACGTAGTGCGCGAGCGTCTCGACGGCCAGCGTGCTCGCCGTGGTTCCACCCGCGTGGCCCCCCATCCCGTCCGCGACGACGAACAGATGGCCCTGAGCGCGCCCGAGAAGGGGCGAGGAGCCGGCGAGCCCGACGCTCGTCTGATACACGCTCAGGGTTCGTGTGGTCTGCGCGATGAGGAACTGGTCCTGGTTGTCGGGGCGCACCAGGCCGACGTCGGTTGCACCGTAGCAGTCGATTTGGTCGCTGCGTTCAGCCGAGGACGGAACGGGCGGTACCGGGGAGCCGTAGCTCCCGTCGAAGTTCCACGCCGAGGCTGCTTTCTCCCTTCGCCGGTTGGACGCCGCAGGTTCCCGCCTGTGGTTTTCGTTATAGGTCGCCATGTGCCCTCCTCTCTGTTAGGGGCTTGTCACCCTCCTGGCTCTTCGCTGAGCCGGTATGCCGAGAGCCACGCTCGATTCACGTAGCGCGCCTCTACGGACCCTCTTGATTCGCTCAACTCGATCAACCCGCGCGGCCTCGTCGTTATGCCCGTCGCGAGAAAGCGCAATGATGCCAGCGATCGAGCGCGGCGGCGGGGTTACTGTCTCGCGGCGGTCGCTGCGGGGAGCGCCTCGATCGCGGCCAGCACCCGCGCCACCATCCGATCGCAGCGCGGGACGAGGAACTGGAAGGCCTCGGGGAAGGTGGCCCCGACCGTCTCGTTGAGCCGTCCCCGCAGCATGGCGCGCGCGCGTAAGAGGCGCGTCTTCACCACGTCCTGACTGACCCCGAGGGCCTCGGCCGTGGCAGCGGTGTCCATCCCTTCCACGTCGCGCAGCACGAAGACGATGCTGTACGCCTCGGGGAGGGCGTCGACCGCACGCTGCACCGCCTGCGCCATCTCGCTCGCCATGGCTCGCACCTCCGGGTCGTTCGGCGCGCGGGCGGTCTCCGTCGCGCCCGTCGCCTCTACCTCAGACGCGACGGTCTCATCGAAGGTGACAAAGCGCGACCGCCGCCGCAAGCGGCCGAGCGCCTCGTTCACCGCGATGCGCACGAGCCAGGTGGAGAACTTCGCCGCGCCCACGAACTGCCGCAGGTTCACGAAGGCCGAGAGGTAGGCCTGCTGCATCACGTCCTCGGTCTCCGCTTCATCGCGCACGAGGGCCCGCACGGAGCGATAGACGCGCTGGTTGTGGCGGCGCATCAGCACCTCGAAGAGCTGGACCTCCCCGCCCGTCACGCGCCGCACCACCTCTTCGTCCGACAGGGCAGAACGCCCGGCGAGCTCGAATGCCTTCTCACGTGCCAGCGTTTGCATCGGTTCGTCCCTCTCCTCGCCGTTTCGGCCGCTCGCCAAGGATGACGCGGTCTGCCCATCTGTCCACCGTAGTTCTGTCACCTCGGCGCGGGCTGATCACTCTGTGCAGATGAGCGCCAGATTCCGGACCCCGGAAGCGGCGCGGTCAACCAGCACCCGCAAGTCAGAGGAGAGTCACCATGCTCGCGTCCAGACGTGTATCTCGTGCCCTGCTCCTGATCGGCTTCGTGGCAGCGACCGGCGCTGGCAGCCTGGGCTGCGACGGAACCTCGTCGCCGGACCCTGGGTCCTCGCCGGGGCCCGCGCCGGGGCCCAATCCCGGGCCCGGGCCGGGTCCCGGGGCAACCGCACCCGTCACGAGCCAGTTCGAACTGCGCAAGACCATGCGCCAGCTCTGGGTGGAGCACGTGGACTGGACCCGTTCCGTGGTGGTGAGCGCCGTCGCGGGGCTCGCGGGGACCGACGCGGCGCTCGGTCGCCTGCTGCAGAACCAGGCCGACCTCGGCAACGCGATCAAGCCCTTCTATGGCAACCAGGCCGGGGACGCGTTGACCGCCCTGCTGCGCGAGCACATCAACCTGGCCGTGGAGCTCGTCGGGGCCGCGAAGGGCGGCGACGCGCGCAAGGTCGCCGATGCCAGGGCGCGCTGGGGCGTCAACGGGGACCAGATCGCGGCGTTTCTGTCCGGCGCCAATCCCCACTGGCCGCTTGCCGACCTGAAGGTGATGATGAAGATGCATCTCGATCTGACCCTGGCCGCGGCGACAGCCCGCCTGACGGGGGACGGGGCGGGCGCGATCGCTTCGGACGACCAGGTGATGCACCACATCCTGGGCCTGGCCGACGCGCTGAGTGACGGCATCACCAAGCAGTTCCCCGCCAAGGTCTCGCCCGAGACCACGCTGAAGCCGAAGCACCAGGAGCTGCAGCTGGCCATGCGGGCGGTCTGGGTGGACCACGTCGCCTGGACCCGGGCCTATCTCGTCGCCGCCATCGCGGGGTTGCCCGAGACGGAGGCGACGGCCGCGCGGCTGATGCAAAACCAGACCGACATCGGCAAGGCCATCGAGCCCTTCTACGGCAAGGTAGCGGGCGACGGCCTCGCCACGCTCTTGCGCGAGCACATCGCCATCGCCGCCGAGTTGGTGACCGCCGCGAAGAGCGGGGACGCGGACAAGGTGTCCGACGCCAGGACGCGCTGGGGAAAGAACGCCGACCAGCTGGCGGCCTTCCTCGCGGCTGCCAATCCCAACTGGCCGCTCAAGGACCTGACGGAGATGATGCGTCTGCACCTCGACCAGACCCTGACCGAGGCGACCGCGCGCCTGACCGGCGACTGGGCGGGGGACATCAAGGCCTACGACGCGGCCGCGAGCCACATCCTCATGATGGCCGACGCGCTGAGTGGCGGGATCGCGCGGCAGTTCCCCGGCTCGGTGCTCTGACGCCCGCCGCCCTCCCACGCTGACGCCCGCCGCCCTCCCACGCTGACCTCACCGCGCCGATCTGATATCCTCGAGCCTCTGACCGAACGAGGCTCGCACCCCCTGCGGCCCGAGGAGGAATACCTGCCATGCGAGGAGCGGCTCACCGAGGAGCCCTGGTCGTGACCCTGACGGCCCTGCTGGGCGGCTGCGGCGGGAAGGCCAAGGTCGGCGACGGCGGAGGCGCGCGCCAGGACGCCATGTCGGTGGCGGACCTCTGGGGCGCGGCGGATGGCGCCGCGACGGGGGACGGCGCGGTCAGCGGCGACGGCAAGGTGACCGGGGACGGCGCGGTACGACGCGACAGCCGCCCGAGGGCCGACGCGCGGCTCTACGACTTCAAGGTGATCCCCGGGAAGGACATGCTGACGAAGGCCTGCACGGGGCCGACCCAGTGCGGCTCGAACGCGACCTGCAACGGCAACAGCCAGTGCGAGTGCAAGAACCCGTGGACCAACTGCACCAACGATTGGACCGTGGGCTGCAAGTGCGGCTACACCTGCGTGGGTGGCTGCGCGGCCCAGTGCGAGGGCACGACCTGCAAGTGCCCGAAGCCTCCCTGCCCGCAGTAAGGGCCTCGCGCGGGATCACTCCCCCGGGAACTTGAGCCAGTCCTCGGCGCGCCCGTGCGGGGCGAGCGCTTGCTCGGGGGGCACGCCCTCGCCGAAGTGGCGGTGGAGATCGCCGGCCAGCTCCTCGATCACGGAGCCGAGCTCGACGCGCGCGCGCCAGGCGGGCGGGATGCCCGAGGCCCCGTAGAGCAGACCGAGGAGATTTCCCGCCACGCTGCCGGTGCTGTCGCTGTCGCCCCCGTGGTTCACCGCGAGGAGCACGCCGTGAGCGAAGTCGCGGGCCACGAGCGCGCAGGTGAGGCCGATGGCCAGAGCCTCCTCGCCGACCCACGCCCCGCCGAGGGCCTCGAGCTCCTCGGGACGCCGGGGTCCGCCGCGCGCGGCGAGCGCAAGCGCGGCCTCCACCGCGGCGAGCGTCTCCTCGTGCCCCGGGTAGGTGCGAAGGCGCGGCAGCGTCCCCGTGATGGCCTCTTTCAGGGCAGCCCCGTGCGCGAGCTCGAAGACGAGCTGCGCGAGGAAGCCCGCCGGGAGGTAGCCCGAGGGGTGGCCGTGGGTGAGCGCGGCGAAGGCCGCCCCCTCCGCGAAGGGGTCGCAGAAACTCCTCCGCACGAGGCCCACCGGGGCCGCGCGCATCACGCCCCCGCAGCCCTTGCTCAGGTTCGTGGGGGACGCGAGGCTCCCCTCGCCGCCGGCCTCGAGCGCGCTCAGGCAGGTCGATCCCGGCGCGCGCCGCGAAAAGACCTCCGGCACGCCGAGGAGAAAACCGGGCTCACCGGCCTCCGGGCGCAGCGGAGAGGCCTGCGTGTGGAGCCAGCGCAGGTAGGCGCGGCGGGCGTGGTCGGTCGGCGCGGTGCTCCCGCGCAGCCTCCGCTCGTTGTCCGCGCGCAGCAGCGCCTCGGCCGTGAAGAGCGTGAGCTGCGTGTCGTCGGTGATCGCGCAGGGGACGCCGTAGGCGGGGACGTAGTCGGTGAGCCCCGCCGGCCCGTACTTCGCGCGGATCTCGGCCAGCGAATCGAACTCGATCGGCGCGCCGAGCGCGTCGCCCACCGCCCCTCCGAGGAGGCAGCCGTGGAAATGCTCGCGCGTGCGTCGATGCGCCATGAAGGGAACCCCTCACCTGGTGTAACGGACATGATAGCGCACTCGGGGGGGCGCCTCGCGCCGTCGGCGTACGAGCCCGCTCGCGGAGGTCTTGCTCAGGGGTTCCGCTCAGGGGCTCCGCGCGCAGCGGATCCCGACCTCGATGGTCGGAAAGCCTCCCGCACCGTCGTGGTAGCGCGCCGCGCAGCGCAGGAAGACCTCCTCGCTGACCCAGGAGCCCCCTTTCATCACGTGCTGCGAGGAGCTCCCCTTGGGCAGCGGATCGACGCAGCCGCTCGTGCACCACGAGAAGTCCGGCGTCCAGATGTCCTGCACCCACTCCCACACGTTGCCCGCCAGGTTCACCACGCCAAAGGCCGAGCGGTTCCCTGCCGCCTCGAACTGCCCCACGTCCTGCGGCGTGTTGTAGCAGGCGCCCCCCGCACACTGGGATTTCAGGCAGTGCGCGGCCTTCGCGCAGTCCGGCTTGTCGGTGCAGTCGGAGCCGCCCTGCTTCTGTCCGCCCCAGGGGTAGCAGCGCACGCCGTCGCCGCAGCCCGCGCGCTCCCATTCGGCCTCGGTGGGCAGGCGCTTGCCGGCCCAGCGGCAGTACGCTTCCGCCACGCTCCAGGGGATGCCGTAGACCGCGCGCTCGGTCGCGCCGTCGAAGCTTCCCTCGGGCTTCGCGCACGCGCCCTCGTCCAGGCAGCGCTTGTAGCGCTTCTGCGAGACCTCGTACTTGTCGAGCCAGAAGCCGCGCGAGAGGGTGACCGCGTGTTGCGGGCGGGATTCGCCGGGCACGTTGGTGGCGCCCATCAGGAAGGTGCCCGCCGGGATCCAGACCATCGGCACGCAGTCCTTGGTGCACGGTGGCGCCGCGTCGACGGGCACGCCGAGGTCGCGGGGGGGCGCGGCGAGGTCCCGCACCGGAGGAACGACCGTTCGATCGGCGACCGTCGCGTCGACGGGGGAGGCGCTCGCTTCTGCCCGGGGGGCCGCGTCGTGCCCACCGCGGAGCTCGGCGGTACACGCGCCGAGGAGGCTCAGCGTGAGCGCTATTTTTCGCAACCGCAGCGACCGTCCCGCATGCAGGTGCACACGTAGGGCTTGGCGGCGGCGCAGGGCGCTCCGCCCGTCGAGCAGGGGAAGCCGGGCTGCACCGTCGGCCCCGGGGTCACGCCGCTCAGCGCGGTGTAGAAGCCGGCGAGCACCCAGGGCTCCTTGCCGCCGTACTGCGAGACCTCGACCGCGTGGACCCCCGGCGGGACGTTCTTGAAGATCGCCTTCACCGTGCAGGCCATGGCCGTGATGTCCTGCATCAGCTCCTGGCCGGCCATCCGCACCTTGTAGAAGAGCGCGCCCACGTACCAGTTGGTACCTTGCACGCCGATCATCGTGTCGCCGGCGGGGCCGCTCGTGTCGAGGAGCCGCAATCCACCGCGAACCGCCTGCGCGGGCTCCAGCACGCACGCCGGGCGGCACGAGCTCGCGGAACAGGCGGGGCTGGCTCCGCACGAATCGCAGCGATAGCCCGCGGAGCAGCTTCCCGAGAGCCCCGGCGTGCAGCTCGAGCCGCAGCCGAGCTGGTCGGTGGGCGTGCACGGACTGCGGCGCCAGACCTCTCCCGGGGGACAGGTGCAGCTCGTCGCGTCGGTGCGGACGGCGGCGTCGAGGCGGGGGATGAGACCGTCCGCCAGCGCACCGTCGCCCGGCGCTCCGTCCGCGAGCGCGAGGCCGGCCTCGGACTTGCCCGCGCCGCCCGTGTCGGCGAGCAGGGCCGTCCGGCTGCCGCACCCGAGGAGGCTCGCGGCGACCGAGAGGACGAGCAGCGTGAGGGATCGTGGAGCTGCGCAGGTCATGGAGGTCTCCCTGGGGTCCGTCGCAGATGGCACCCGGCGCGCGCGGCGCCCGGGCGGCCAAGGGAACGGGTCAGGGGGCGTAGCTATTCCCGCACCGCGGCACGCGGCGCACCGCGAGGGACCACCGGACTTCGCGCGAGGGACCACCGGACCCCAGGCTCCGCTGGCCGGACTGGCCACTCGCGGCGTCGGCAGCGCCCGATGGCGCCTCATGAGATCGGTGGCTTGCGGCGGAGGGTCTTGGCACGGGCACTGCACTTGCGACCCTGTGGCACGACCCAGGAGGAGCAGATGCCGTCGTTTCCTTCCCGTCTCGCGCGTGCGCTTCCCCCCCTCGCCCTCGGACTCGGGCTCGTCATCGCGGCGTGCGCCGGCGACTCCAAGTCCGACAAGGATGCGCGGGTGGGGCAGGGCACGGCCGACGGTTCGCAGATCTCGAGCTGCGGGCCGCACAACTGCCAGGGCTGCTGCGTCGGAGACGTGTGCGAGTCCGCGCCGACCGCCGCGGCCTGCGGCCGTGACGGCGTGCAGTGCGTGCAGTGTCCGTCGGTGGGCGGGAATCCGCCGAGCTGCCTGAACGGCGCGTGCGAAGGGGTGGATGGCAGCGTGGGGCCGAAGAGCGACGGTGGCGCCAGGACCGACGGGCCGAAGGGCGACACCGGACCGTGCAAGCCGAGCTGCGCCGGCAAGTGCAAGGGGGCCGACGACAAGTGCAACGGCACCTGCCCCACGAACGGTTGCAGCGGCTGCTGCACGGCGGCCTTCGAGTGCTACGGCGGGATGGCCGTGGATCGCTGCGGCAAGGGGGGCGTGCTGTGCGAGGACTGCAAGGCCAAGTCGATGAACTTCTGCGTCGCGAACGCGTGCGTGGCGACCTGCACGCCGAAGTGCGACGGCAAGTGCGACGGAGCCGATGACGGCTGCAACGGCAAGTGCGCGACCAACAAGTGCACGGGCTGCTGCAAGCGCTCGACGGGGGTCGTCTCCTGTCAGGTCGGCACCTCCGACCTCGCGTGCGGCAAGAACGGCGAGACCTGCGAGCCGTGCAAGAACCTGGGCGGCATCTGCAACAAGTCCACCAAGCAGTGCGAGTAGCGCGCCGGTTGGGCCCCACGGAATCCTGAGAGCACCGGCGCGCGGCTGACGGAATTCCGCGGCGCCCCGAGGCTCGCTCGAGTCAAACCCCGCGACTCCGGACGCTTGGCGTGCTGCCGCCGGTGGCACGTGTCCTGCTATGCGCTGGCCTAGGGTCGTTACCTCGGGTGGGCTGGGATAGCCGTGCAGCAGCGCTCTTGGATCCTCGGTGCGTCGCTCGTCGGACTGGCTGTGGTGGCCGGTTCCGGCGGGGTCGCGCGTGCGGAGAAGCTGCTCGTCTGCGTGGACGATCCGGCGGGTGAGGCGCTTGCCGCCCGCAGCCTCGAGGGCTGGCTCGCGGAGGTGCGGCTCGAGCTCGTCTCGCGGCGGACCTGCGCGCGCGGTTCGAACGGCCGGCCCACGTTCTGGTTCGAGGCGCAGCGCGGACGCGTCTACGCGGTGCTCGCTCCGCGCACCGGCCAGCGTCTGCGGCGCGAGGTCCCGTGGGTGGTGCGGGCCGAGGCGGTCCTGTCCCAGCTCCACGCGCGGGGACGGCTGAGCGAGCTTTCGGTGCTGCTCGAGGCGCTCCTGGCCGAACGAGGCGTCGCGTGGCGAGTGGGGCCGAAGCGACCCCCGCCTCGCGCCGCCGTGCCCCCCGCAGCAGAACCCGACGAGCCTGCCGCCGCGATCCGGGCGCCCGCGGCACGGAATGCACGGCCGCTCGCGACGCGGCCCTCCACTGCACGATCGATGGTCTCGTCGCCGACCTCCCCGCCGCCGCCGGCCCCTTCATCCACTTCACCCTCGGTGGCGCCGCCCGCGCCACCGCCTCGCGTCGCAGCGCGGGCCGCCGTGCCGTCTCCCGCGGCCGCGCCCCCTCGTCGTGCCGAGCGGCCTGCAGCCTCGGTGGCTTCCGCCGTGCCGCCGCCGCCTGCCGTGCCGTCGCCCCCGTCCGTCGAGGATCGCGGCGGACCCTCGCTCGGGCTGCGCCGTAGCGCCTCGCCGCGCGGCTCCGGCTGGCTCGACGACCTTCGCCTGCAGGCGCACCTCGCGGGCCGCTACCGCAGCACGGCACTTTTCACCGCCGAGCTCGGGGGCGCGCTCCGCTTCCGGAGCCTGTTCGTTCGCGCGGGCTACCAGCTCCCCGCGGAGTGGACCCTCGAGGGGCGGCCCGTGCAGGTCACCGGCGTGCCGCTCGGGGCCGGCTGGCAACCGCGCCTCTTCCGACGGGGTCCGGTGCGCTTCGAGGCGCTCGGCGCGTTTCTCGTCGAGCACCTCACCGTGCGCCGCCTGGACCTGGCCGCCGCCGAGGCGCATTCCTTCGTGGACCTCGGCCTCGCCCTGGGTCTCGCCGTCACGCTGCGGCTGCCCGCCCGGCTCGAGCTCGGCCTGCATCTCGAGGGGAGCTGGTTTCCGGCGGGACGCACCGTGGAGGTGCCCGGCGGCCCCTCGGCCCCGCTCAGCCGGCTCGCGACCCAGTCGGTCCTGACGCTGGCCTTCGGAGGCGGCCGATGAGCGATCGCCTCGCCGCGGTGATCAATCCCCGCCTCTCCGCACATGAGGAGAAGGTGAACGGACCCTCTCGGCTGTCCGAGGCGCCGCCGGCGAGCCTGCTGGCGCGCTGCCAGGCCGGCGACGCCCGGGCCTTCGAGGTGCTGTTCCAACAGCGCGCGCCCCAGGTCTATCGCTGGGCCGTGCTTCTCGGGCTCCGGCCCGCCGAGGCCGAGGACGCGGCCCAGGAGGTCTTGGCCATCGCCGCTCGCCGCATCGATCGCTGCCACGCCGAGGAGGCGCTCACGAGCTGGCTCTACCAGACCACGCGCCGGGTCGTGGCGAACGCCCGCCGGCTCACCTGGTGGCGCCGCTGGTTCGCGAGCCCCGAGCTCTGCGACGAGGTCGCCTTCGGCCACGACAGCCCGCGCGAGGCCGGTCGCGAGCTGGAGGTGCGGCGCTGCCTGGCCGCCCTGCCGCCCGCGCAGGCCGAGGTGCTCCTGCTCATGGATCTGGAAGGCTTCACCCGCGAGGAAGCGGCCGAGCTCCTCGGGCTCCGGCCGGGCACCGTGGCGAGCCGCCTGCGCCTGGCGCGCGAGGCCTTCAGGGCGCGCTGGGACCTCGACGCCGACGGACCTTGCACGGGCCTTTCGTGGGGGAAGCCATGACGACGCCCCCGCGGACGACAGACGAGGCGCGCGTGGCGCCGCTGGCCGAGCTCTCCGGCGCGCAGCCGTCGCCGGCCGCGCTGCGCCGGATCGTCTCGGGGGCGCTCGAGCGAACGGAGCGTCCGCACACGAGCCTCCGGTTGCCGGTCCTGGCGCTCGCCGTCGCGGGCGTCGCGGCCTTCGCGGGCTTCGTTCTGCGCGCGGCCTTCGAACGCGCGCGGCCCGAGGGCTCGTCGGCGCCCGTTGCGACCGCTTCGGTCCGTCGCACGCCACCGCCCGCGTCGCGACCGCTTGCGCCTCGGGGGGCGGAAGGCCCGGCACCCGCGGCCTCGCGTCGCTTCACCTCCGGCGCCCGGTCGCTCGCCGTCGCGCTCGGCCCACACCGGCTCGAGCTCGCCCCGCATAGCGCGCTTCGGGAGCGCTCCCCGGAATGGAAGCGTGCTGCGCTCACCATCGAGGCCGGGAAGGTGGACTTCGCCGTGCACAAGCTCGGCCCCGAGCAGTCCTTCATCGTGCAGACCGAGCATCTGAAGGTCCAGGTGGTCGGGACCCGCTTCACCGTCGAGGTGGATGGCCCCTGCACGCGCGTGGAGGTCCGCGAAGGGCGCGTGTCGGTGACGCCGGCGCAGGGGGCTCCGCTGTCGCTCGGTGCCGGCGAACGCCGCACGAGTTGCGCGCCTCCCGACGCCGCCGAGCGTCTCTCGGCGGAGGAGCGCACGGTGCGTCGGGCCCTGGCCGCGCTGCGCGCCCCGGGAGAGCTCGGGCGAGCGGACGCCCTGCTCGCGAGCTACCTCGAGACCTATCCGGCCGGGCTCTTCGCCGAGGAGGCCCACTACCATCGGGTCCTCGTGCAGGAGCGCCTGGGTCGGCGCGACCAGGCGCTCGTCCTGGCGCGGGACTTCCTCCGTCGTTTTCCGCGCACCGATCGCGCGGCTCGCCTGCGGGTCCGGCTGGAAAAGCTGCGGCGCGAGTGATCAGCCCGAGCCTCCCTGCACATTGAACAGGGTGCAGGCCGCGCGGCCTTTCGCAGTCGCCCTTCACCCCGCGCGCGGCAAGGAGAGAGACCATGGGACGCACCTACACCTTGACCCTCGTGACGCTGCTCGGCGTCCTGTCGAATGGCTGCGGCAGAGTGAGCCTGGAGCCCGACCCCGCGGCGCGCGGAAGCATCACGCGCGGGGAGCTCAAGTCCGACGGTACGAACTCGTGCAAAGGCGTCTGCGGCGGGCAGGCCGCGTCCGGCTGCTGGTGCGACGCGGAGTGCGTGAAGTTCGGTGACTGCTGCCAGGACAAGGGACCCGTCTGCGACCGCAAGCCCCTCACCTGCGAGGGCTCCTGCGGCAAGCAGGCGCCGACGGGCTGCTGGTGCGACGCGGAGTGCGCGAGGTACGGCGACTGCTGTCCCGACAAGGCGGCCAAGTGCGACGCGAAGCCCAAGGCCTGCAACACGCTCCTCGAGCCCGCATGCGTGAAGCGCAGCGACTGCGAATGGCTCTCCGATGCGGGCACCCCCGGGACGCCCAGCCCGTCTGGCGGCGGCGTCTGCCGCGACAAGGGCTTCACCTGCGGGCAGGCGATGTGCGAGATGTACTGCCCGAACGGCTTCGTCAAGGACAAGAACGGCTGCGAGATCTGTCAGTGCAAGCCGAGCGCGTGTACGCCGCAGGACGCGGTGGGAGAGGGCCTGTGCGAGATGTTCATCGGCTACTTCTGGAACGGCAAGGCCTGCGTCGGGCAGGGCGGCTGCTCCTGCAAGGGTAAGGACTGCGGCAAGGCCTTCCAGGATCAGGCCGACTGCGAGAAGGCCTACGCGAGCTGCGGGTCGTGCGTGGGGGCGCACCTCGACGCGAACGGCGTCTGCAAGACCCTCACCGGGGCGGCGGCCGCCGAGAGCTGCTGCGACGTCGAGCGGCAGCAGAAGTGCTCGCAGATCGATCAGGACTACGGACAGGCGCTCCAGGCCGCGCGCAACTGCAGCCCGTTCGTGACCATGGTCCAGTGCACGACCAAGGTGAACAGCGACCTCATCTGCCCCTGCCCGACCTTCGTGCAGGACGCGAGCAAGCTGAAGCCGGCGCAGGACGCCTGGAAGAAGTTCGGCTGCGCGCAGGGGATGCAGAAGGGCTGGTGGGGCTGCCCGGCGGTGATGTGCCCCGAGCCGACCAAGGGCGCGTGCGAGCAGGACCCCAAGGGGACCTCGGGCGGTCGCTGCAAGGACGTGTAGTAGCCCCTCCGCGGGTCGTGGCGCGCGTCGAGGCGCGTGGCCGCGACCCGGTCTTGACCTGGCTCTCCGAGCCGCCACGCTGCTCCCTTCCCGCCATCCGTCACGCGTCACGCCTACGAGAGTCGCGCGCTCGTAGCCCGCGCCGCGCTTCTCGGCGTAAGGGCGGCCAAGGCCCGCGCCGCCTTCACCCGACCACGAATAGACGGGTTTCCGTCGTCAGGGGTGCGCGATGACGAGCAACGTCTCCGCGCGTGCCATGGTCGCGCGCAGCGCACGCTCCAGGTTCTCGGGGTCGAGCGCGGCGAGGCTCTCGTCGAGCAGCACGAGCTCTGCGCCCTGCAGCAGGGCCCGCGCGAGGTAGACCCGGCTCTTCTCCCCGTGCGAGAGCTGCCAGCCGGTGTCCCCGACGAGCTGGAGCATCCCTCCCGGCATGCGCCGGAGCAGCTCGCCCAGGCCGAGCGCGTGGCAAAGCTCCTCGGCCTCGGCCAGGTCCTCGGCCCGCGGCGGCCACCTCCGTCCCATGAGCAGGTTGAAGGCGAAGGTCTCGCTGAAGATGTGGTTCTCGTGGAACTGCGGCGCGGCGGCCACGCGGCGACGCCAGCCCGAGAGGCCGAGCGAATGGCGATCGAGGCCCCGGGCGAGCAGGAGCCCGGTCTCCGCGCGACGCACGCCCGACAGCAGCGCTGCGAGCGTGGACTTCCCGCTCCCCGAGGGACCCGCGAGCAGCAGGCGGTCCCCGCGCGAGATCGTGAGGTCCACCCCGGAGAGGACCGGCGGCGCGCCCTCGCGGTAGCGATAGACGAGGTCGGAGGCCTGCACGACCGGCACAGCCAAGTCGGGCTCGGCGGGGCGAACGCCGTCGGAGCTGCCGCTTGGCCGCGAGGAAGCTTCGATGGCGGTGGCGAGCAGCGCTCCCGGCGCCTCGCGCCGATTCGCCGCCTCGTCGAGGGGCGCGAGCTGCCGCCAGGCCACTGCAGCGCCGGCGAGCTGCAGGGCGCCGAAGCCCGCACGGGCAAGGCCGCTGCTCGCGAGGAGCAACCCGCCGAGGCTCACCGCGAGCGCCGTGGCCGTCGTGTCGCCGGCGAAGAAGCGCGGGAAGAGCGCGACGAGGCCGGCCACGAGAAAGAGGCGCGGCAGGCCGGGCTGGAGCAGCACGGCGGCGCGATCCAGGCGCTGCGAAAGGTGGAGGTAGCGGGCCACCGCCTCGTCCTCGCCGCGGTGCCAGCGCTCGGGGACCTCCTGGGCCAGGCGCGTCTGGTGACCCACCATCTGCTCGATGAGCTCGTGGGTCATGCCCAGGCGAGCGCGCGTCCAGGCGGTGCGGCGGCGGAGATAGAAGCGGCCGGCGCTCCAGACGAGCACGATGGCGAGGCCCAGCAGCAGCAGGTGGGGCAGCCCTGCGGCGCCGAGCAGCAGTACGGGGGCTGCGAAGAGCAGCTCGATGCCTCCGGTCGCCACGGCTCCGAGGCCGCCCTGGAGTGCGAGCTGCTCGACCTCCTGCGCCTCGGCCACGCGGCCGAAGAGCTGCCCGATCCCCTCGCGCCGGAGCAGATCGGGGTCCGACTGCAGCGCGCCGAGGAGGAGCCGGCGCTTGAGGAGCGCCCCGAGTGCGATCCCGAGTCCGCCCTGGAGCCAGCTCGCGACGGCTTGCAGCGGGATCTGGCTGAGCACGACCAGGACCCACGCGGTCATCCAGCCGGCGTCGAAGCGACCGGAGAAGGCCCAGCGCCCGACGAGCCAGAAGGAGAGGACCCGGAGCGCGGCGAGCCCGAACTGCGCCCCGAGCCAGCCTGCCACGCCGAAGCCGAGGCCCTCGCGCGCGGCCTGACGGGAGAGCGGGGCGCTCGCGGACAGCCGGAGCGACGCGGCGAGGGCGACGGGTTTGCCCGCGAGGCGGCGGGCCACGAGGAGTCGCAGCGCGCGCTCGCGGCGCGCCTCGGGGACGTGCGCCGCAGAGAGGACGGCCTGGCTCTCGCGGCGCGCGGGCTCCTCGATCGGCGCGGCGACGGCCGAGCCCAGCGCGGACCAGGCGACGCGGTGGAGCTCCTGGTCGGGGCCGAGCAGCACCGCGTGGCGGCGCGAGCCGCTCGCCACGGCGAAGAGGCCGTGCCCCTCCCCGGCGAACGGACCGAGGAGGAGCGGCGCACGCCGCCCGAGCTCGGGCCCGAGCGCATCGTGGGTGAGCCGCTCCAGGCGGGCTTCGAGGTTCAGGCCCTCGCCCGCCGCCGCGACCCACCGGGCAAGCGTCTCCTCGTGCTCGTCGGAGGGGCCCTCGGGCGCTTCGCTCCGGCTTCCCGGGGAGCGCAGGCCCGAGACGTGCGACAGCGCCTCGAGCGCCTCGCCGAGGCGGGCGCGCGGCCAGCGGAGCGCGTCGAGCTCGCTCATCCCCGCTCCTCCGCGGCGCGCTCTCCTTCGAGCGGAGGTGCTCCCGCGACGGGTCGCTCGACGAGCCGGCCCCCGACGAGCTCGAGCCGCCGCCAGTCGGAGCTCCCCCAGAGCTCGGTGCGCAGCCGCTCCTCCCGCGCGAGGAGCTGCGCGTACCGCGATTCCGGCTCGCTCCGGAGGACGCCCGGCGCGCCGTCCTCCACCAGGCGGCCCCTGTCGATCAGCAGCACGCGCGGAAAGCTCGCCGTCTCGACCACGTCGTGGGTCACGCAGACGAGCGTCGCGCCGGCCCACACCCGCCGGGCGCGTTCGAGGAGCCGGCGGCGCTGCTCCCGGTCGAGCCCGCGAAAGGCCTCGTCGAGGAGCACCAGCCGCGGAGCGGGGCGCAGCAGGCCACGCCCGAGGCGCACCCGCTGTCCCTGTCCCCCCGAGACGCGCGCGCCCCCTTCGCCGAGCGAGGTGCCGAGACCATCCTCGAGCGTCTGCAGCACGCTGCCGAGCTCGGCCTGTTCCACCACGTCCCCGAGCGGACGGCCGGCGGTCTCCCCGAGGCCGTAGCGCAGATTATCGAGGAGCGAGCGGTTCCAGAGCTGGACCGCGGGGTCGACCCAGGCCGTCTCGCGGCGCAACCTCCGAAGTCGCGCTCCGTCGAGCGGCGCGCCGTCGACCAGGACCTGCCCGGCCGCGGCCCGGTGCCAGCCGAGGAGCAGCCCGAGGAGGCTCGACTTCCCCGCCCCCGACGGGCCGAGGACGGCCACGTGCTCTCCGGGGACCAGCGCGAGCGAGACCTCTTCGAGGAGGACGTGACCTCCGGCGTGCACCGTGACCCGGTCGAGCTGCAGCGCGACGCCCGTGGCCCGCTGGCTCTCGTGCGCTGGGTTCGGCGCCGGGCTCTGCTCCGGCGTGGGCGCGATGGCCGCGCCGGGGGCGTCGTCGTCCTCCGGCGCTCCGAGCGGTTCGAGCAGCCGCAGGGTCAGCGTGCGCTGGTGGGCGTACTGCCGGAGGTAGAGCGCCAGCGCCTGTCCGAGCAGCGGGAGCTCGAGCGCCCAGTAAACGAGGAGGAGCGCGGCGGCCGGCTGTGCCGCCTGCGAGAGGTGCCGGTGGAGCAGCCAGCCCGCGAGACCGAAGCCGGCGAGGAGCTGCAGCGTCTCGACGGAGACGAGCAGGCGCAGGAGCGAGAAGGCGGCGCGCCGCCACTCGGCGAGGAGGCGGTCGTGTTCGCTCCGCATCGCGGACTCGGCCGCGTGCACCCGCACGGGCGTGAGGCCGAGCATGGCGTCCAGGTAGAAGCGGCCGAGCGCGCCCGTGTGCGTGCGCAGGCGCAGGTCGCGTTCGAAGATGGCGGGCCGGAAGAGGAGCGGCAGACCCACGGCGGCGGCCGCGGCGAGGAGCGCCAGCGTGGCGCTCGCCGGATCGAGCCAGGAGATCCCGGCGGTCGTGGCGAGAAGCTGCGCCAGGACGAGGAGCGCCTGCCCTCCCTGCTCCGGCACGCGGCGCAGGGACCAGGCCGAATGGCTGCGCTCGGCCATGTCCGAGGTGAGGCGGCTCTGGAAGTAGCGGTGCGGCAGGCGGGCGAGCTTGTCGAGGAAGGCCAGCCGCAGGCGGTTCTCGAGGCGGCGTCCCCCGCCGAGGAGTCCCGCGACCAGGGCGACCTCGAGGCCGCTCACGAGGAGCACGAAGACCCCGAGCGCGGAGAGCGCCACCAGCCGCTCGCCCGAAAGACCGAGCTGCCAGCCGAGGTCCACCAGCGCGCGGTAGAGCAGCGCCTCCAGCACCACCGCGCTCGCGGCCACGACGAGCGCGCCCGCGAGGACCGCGGGGCGCAGCAGACCGTCCTTTCGGACGAGCGCGAGGAGCGTGCGCAGCGGATGCGGCGGTTTCTCCTCGAGCGCCGCGACGAGCTCGGGGGAGAGCGGTCGCGGTCCCTCACCCTCCTCGACGCTCGCGGCGGATGGCGCCCCCACGCCGCGGACGCGCACGAGCACGGCCCCCTGGATGGAGACGCGGGGGGTGCCGTCGTCGTCCGGCGCGGCGGGCCGCACGCTCCAGCAGGCGTCCGGCACCGTGCCTCGCTCGCCGAGAGCTTCGGCGCGGGCCTGGGCCGCGAGCTCCTCGACGAGCGCGGCGAGCGTGGCGTCGCGCGACAGACCGCCGGTCTCGACGAGGTCTGCCGCCAGCCGCGTCGCAGCGTCGAGGGCGCCGAGGCCCACCCAGCCGCTGTCGGCGCGGGCCTCCGCGAGCAGGCGCTGGCAGACGGCGTCGTCCAGCCCGAGCGCGCGCAACCGCACCCCGAGGGGCGCCAGGAAATCGTCGCTGTCGGCCCAGCTCCGCCACTCGTGCTCGGGGACCGGCATGCGGTGCTGGTAGAGCTCGTCGAGAAAGGCGCGCTCGGAGGTCCACCGCCGCCCTACGGCGGGGTCCATGACCTGCACGAGCCCCGCGGTCCGGCGCCACGCGACGGCGAAGTGCGTGGCCCCCGTCGGCAAGCGCGTGACGACGAGCGCCGGCAGGTTGGAGAGGGCCGGCGAAAGAACGTGGTCCTTGGGCTGCACGACCTGTTCGGCCTCGAGCCCGAGCTGCTGCGCGACCTCCTCGAGCGTGTCGATGGAGGTGCCATCTACGTCGGTCTGACAGGCCTCGCGCAGGCGCCCGTAGCTCACCGGCCGGCCGAGGCCGTCGAGCAGGCACTTCAACGCCGCGGGGCCGCAGTCCATGGCGGAGGTCTGCACCACCTCGGGCGCGAGAAACCGCCGTCGCGGACCGGCGTCGGCGCGACTCATCGGGGGACGCCGCGCCCGAGGAGCCGGCCCGCCGCGCGGGCGACGAGGCTCGCGGGGCTGAGCTCCTCGATCTCCACCTGCACCAGCCCCGGCAGGCCGTGTTGCAGCGGGATGCGCGAGCTCGGATCGGGCTGCACGCCGAGCTCCACGCGCACGCGTCCCGCGCGCACCTCGCCGGCCACGGCGCTGACCTTCGCGTGGACCACGCCGAACTGGGTCCAGGGAAAGCCGTCCAGGCGCAGGTGCGCGAGCTGTCCCGGGCGCACCCGTCCGAGCGCCGCGTGCGGCAGGAAGTCGGCCACGATCTTCAACCCCCCGTCGGGGAGCACCACCCCGACGCGCTCTCCCTCGCGGAGCACCGCTCCCACGCGGAGCGTCGCCACCTCCCCGAGGCGTCCGTCGACGGGGGCACGCACCCGCCGCCGCTCGATCTCGTGGCTCAGGCGATCCATCGAGGCCCGCGCCGAGGCTGCCGCGCCCTCGAGCGCCGCCGCGTGCCGCCGGAGCCGCTGCAGCGCCATGAGGCGATCCTGCGTGCTGGTCTTGCGCGACCAGGACAGCCGGTCGATGGCCAGCCGGAGCTTCTCCGCCTCGGCCAGCCGCCGCTCCGACTCGGCGCGCGCGGCGAGCCCCTCCAGGCGCGAGACGAGCCCCTCGGAGGTGAGCCCCGTCAGCTCCTTCGACTTCTGCTGGGCGAAGCGCGAGATCGCCTCGGCCTCGCGCTGCTGGGCGCGCGATTCTCCCATGGCCTGGGTCGTGCCCTTCGCGTATTGCCCGAGGGCGGCCTCCCCGGTGCGGAGCTCCTGACGGAGCAGCGCGAGCTGCGCCTCCACGCTCTGCACGCGGAGCCTCTCCTCGCGCAGAAGAATGCGCTCCCGCTCGGCGTCCAGCTCGACCAGCACCTCACCGGCTCGCACGCGGGCCCCGAGGACGAGGCGGCTCCGGAGCAGGCGCCCCCCCGCCGCCAGCTCGAGCGGATGCGGGGCGCGCTCCACCTCCAGGCGAGCCGCGGCGCTCACCTCCGTCACGGTCACCCGCGCGAAGAGAAACCAGGCGGCCCAGCCCATACCGAGGGCGAGGAGCAACAGCACCGCTCCGAGCCACACGGCGCGGCCGTCGGCGCCGAGAGCCCGCAACGCGCGATGAAAGGGGTGGGGCACCTGATCCGAGACGAACGAAGGTTTGGACGATCGTGCCAGAGGCGGCCAGGAGGGTAAAGAAAGGCCGCGAAAGGACGGGACGGGCGGTGCGGACCGGGGAGGCGGAGGCGGAGGCGGAGGCGAATTTCAGTGACCTTAGAAAACGTATTGTGGAATTCAAAAAAAATTGTGCACAGTAATTCTTGAACTCAACCCCACAAGGAGAAGAACCCATGAAGAAGAAGACCAAGCTGAAGGCAGGACCGGCCGTTTTTTCCTGATTCGCACCTGGCCGCGAGGCGAGCAGCGACATGAAGCGCAAGACGAGCGTCAGGGCCGGCCCCAGAGTCCAGAACTGACGGCCTGCTTCCGCGACCGAAGGCCGCATGGGCTCACCTGCACGTTGCCGCGCGGGTCCGTCGGCGCGCCCTCAATTCCTGGTCCACGCCGACGATCCCTTTAGTGGCACGAGAAGGCCTCGCGCCCTATCATCGCCGCGTACCGAGGGGCGGAACATGGATCGCAAAGGGCTGAGCCGCTTGACCACCCTGCCGGGCGAAGGCCCGCAGGCCCGACCTCCCGTCGAGGATGCGGTGCAGCTGGTGGTGCTCGTGGGCACCAACGTGGGGCAGGTCTACAAGCTGAAGCGGGGCGACACGCTGATCGGACGCGACGAGGCGGCCGAGATCCAGATCCTCGACCCGGGCATCTCGCGCCGCCACGCGCAGATCGTCTTCGACGCGGTCCACGCCGTGTACCTGCTGCGGGACCTCGGCAGCCGCAACGGCGTGCGGATCAACGATGTCCCCGTGGGTGAGCCGCAGCCGCTCCTGCGCGGCGACAAGATCCAGATCGGCCTGCAGACGGTCCTTCGCGTGAGCTATCCCGACGAGCTCGAGACGGCCTACGCGAGCCGCATGTACGAGGCGGTGCTGCGCGACGGCCTCACGGGGGCCTACAACCGGCGCTACCTCGACGAACGCCTCCCCTCGGAGGTGGCCTTCTCCGTGCGCCACCGTGTGGAGCTGGCCCTGCTGCTCCTGGACATCGACCACTTCAAGGCGGTCAACGACACCTACGGGCATCCCGCCGGCGACGTGGTGCTGAAGCAGGTGGCGGCGCTCGTCCAGCGCGCCATCCGTACCGAGGACGTCCTCGCCCGCTTCGGCGGCGAGGAGTTCGCCATCATCTGCCGCCAGACGGGTGAGGAGCCGGCGGGGGTGCTGGCCGAGCGCATTCGCCGCGGGGTGGCCGAGACGGTCTTCGTGGCCGACGAGCACCAGCTACGCGTCACGGTGAGCGTGGGGATCTCCGAGCTCCTGCGCGGGGGCCTCGGCGACCCGGGGGCCTTCGTGGAGGCCGCCGACCGCGCGCTCTATCAGGCCAAGCGCACCGGTCGTGACAAGGTGGTGCGCTTCTCGCAGACCATTCCCCCGCAGCCCGGGCGTTAGGGCCTTCGGCCGCGGCGCACGGACCTCCAAGCTCAGTCGTAGTCGTCGTCGGGTAGCGCGGCGTCCGCGCTGCGCCGGAAGAGCAGCCGCCAGTAGGGGCGCCCGAGCGCGTCGCAGTCCAGCTCGCGTTGCGAGCGCGCTGGCTCGAATGGGTTCGTCTTGCAGAAGGTCCACTCGCCGCAGACGTTGGCCAGCTCGGGCTGTCCCTCGAGCAGCGCGAAGGCCTCGAGGAGCAGCGGCCACACGTCGCTCTGGTAGTGGAGCTCGCCCCCCGGGCGGAGCGCCCGCACGAGCGCCGCGAGCGTCTCGGCCGTCAGCCAGCGACGGTTCTGTTGCCGCCGCTTGAACCAGGGGTCGGGGAAGTTGATGTGGAAGCGGCTCACGCGCCCCGCGGGGAAGAGCGTGTCGGCATCCACGATCAGGTTCGCCACCTCGAGCTGCACGTTGTCGAGCCGGAGCTCGGCCACGCTGCGGCGCGCGTCGGCCAGGAAGAGCTCGCGGATGTCGATGCCGACAAAGAGGCGGTCGGGCTCGCTGCGTGCGCGCTCGATGAGGAAGCGGGCGTCCCCGCAACCGAGCTCGGCCTCCACGGCCGGCCCCGCGGGGAGCGCGAGGGGAGGGCGACGGGTCAGGCTCGTCGCCTTCAAGGGGTTGACGTGTTGGCGAACGCGTTTGGCCATCTCGACGGATCTTCCGGAAGCGAAGGGTGGGGCTCAGGTCAGTGATTGCGCGCCTCGGTGCGCCGGCCGCGCCCCGGGCCCCGCTTGCCGCGGCCCTTCGAGGCCGCTCCGCCGGCGGGAGGCGGCCGCAGCTCCGGGTCGCGCAGCGCGAGCTCGCGCCCGGAGAGCTCGCGGATGCGGTCGCGGAGCTGCGCGGCCTTCTCGAACTCGAGGCGCTCGGCCGCTTCGAGCATCTCCTGGTGCAGGGCGGCCAGCACGGCGGGGATCTCGTAGAGCGGAATCTCCTCGGCGGCGCGAGACGCGGCCGGTCGCGCGGTGCCCTCGGCCAGGACCTCCTCCCCGTCGCGCAGGTCCAGGATCGCGCGCTGCACCGTCTCGGGGACGATGCCGTGCGCCGCGTTGTGCTCGCGCTGGACGCTCCGTCGCCGCTCGGTCTCGTCGATGGCCCGCCGCATCGAATCGGTGATGCGATCGCCGTACATCAGGACCTTGCCGTGCACGTTGCGTGCGGCGCGCCCGATGGTCTGGATCAGCGAGCGCGTGGCGCGCAGGAAGCCCTCCTTGTCCGCGTCGAGGATCGCGACGAGCGACACCTCGGGCAGGTCGAGCCCCTCGCGCAGGAGGTTGATCCCGACCAGCACGTCGAACACGCCGCGCCGGAGGTCGCGCAGGATCTCCACGCGCTCGAGCGTGTCGATGTCCGAGTGCAGGTAGCGCACCTTGAGCCCCACCTCCTGGTAGTGCTCGGTCAGGTCCTCGGCCATGCGCTTGGTCAGCGTGGTGACGAGCACGCGCTCCTTGCGCGCCACGCGCTCGCGAATCTCGCCGAGGAGGTCGTCGACCTGGGAGGCGATGGGGCGCACCTCCACCTCGGGGTCGAGCAGGCCCGTGGGGCGGATGATCTGCTCCACCACCACGCCGCCGCTGCGCTGGAGCTCCAGGTCGCCCGGGGTGGCGGAGACGTAGATCGCCTGGTGGATGCGCTGCTCGAACTCCTCGAACTTGAGCGGCCGGTTGTCCAGCGCCGACGGGAGCCGGAAGCCGTACTCGACGAGCGTCTCCTTGCGGCTGCGGTCCCCGCGGTACATGGCCTGCACCTGCGGCAGCGTCTGGTGGCTCTCGTCCACGATCAGCAGGTAGTCCGACGGGAAGTAGTCGATGAGCGTGGGCGGCGGCTCGCCCGGCTTGCGCCCCGAGAGGTGCCGCGAGTAGTTCTCGATCCCGGTACAGAAGCCCATCTGCTCGAGCATCTCGAGGTCGAACATGGTGCGCTGTTCGAGGCGCTGCGCCTCGACGAGCCGCTGCGTCTCGCGCAGCTCGGTGAGCCGCGGGCCGAGCTCCGCGCGGATGCTCTCTATCGCCCGGCGCCGCTGGTCCGACGGCGTGACGTAGTGGCTCGAGGGCATCACCGCCGCGTGGTCGCGCGACTCGAGCACCTTGCCGCGCAGCGGGTCGATGGTCCACAGGCCGTCGATCTCGTCGCCGAAGAACTCCACGCGAATCGCGCGGTCCTCCTCGTGGGCGGGGAAGATTTCGACCACGTCGCCGCGCACGCGAAAGGTGCCGCGGTGGAAGTCGTAGTCGTTGCGGTCGTACTGGATCTCCACCAGCCGGCGCAGGAGCTCGTCCCGATCGAGCGCCTGACCGCGCTCGAGGCTCACCATCATGCCGTGGTAGGCCTCTGCGCTGCCGATGCCGTAGATGCACGAGACGGAGGCCACGATGATCACGTCGCGTCGGCCGAGTAGCGCGTAGGTCGCCGCGTGCCGCATCCGGTCGATGTCGTCGTTGATGATCGCGTCCTTCTCGATGTACGTGTCCGAGGTCGGGACGTAGGCCTCCGGCTGGTAGTAGTCGTAGTAGCTGACGAAGTAGTGGACGGCGTTCTCGGGGAAGAGCTCGCGGAACTCGCCGTAGAGCTGCGCGGCCAGCGTCTTGTTGTGCGCGATGACCAGAGTGGGCCGCTGCACCTCGGCGATCGTGCAGGCCGCCGTGAAGGTCTTGCCGCTGCCGGTGATGCCCAGCAGCACCTGGTGCCGGTCCCCCCGGCGCAGCCCGCCCACCAGCTCGCGGATGGCGCGCGGCTGGTCGCCCCGGGGTTCGAGGTGCGTCTTCAGGCGGAAGCCGACGTCGGCCATGATCGCGCAAGCATGCCACGATTCCGGATTCCGGGGGCGCCCCGGGGCGGCGCCAGCGGCCGATGGAGAGATCGTGCCTTTGCAAATCCCCCACATCTATTATGATATGGGAGAGGAGCACCCATCCCGGGACGTACAGGCGGTGGCGCAAAGGCACCTGACAGATCCAGGCGGCGCGCCCGACGAAGCGGGCAAGATCAAGGTTGTCTGCCACGCCTGCGGCGCGCGCTACCGCGTGCGCGACCAGAAGATCCGCGGAAAGAGGTTTCGCGCGACCTGCAAACGGTGCGGCGGGATCATCGTCGCGCGCTGCGAGAACGCGGCCTTCACCGTCATGTCGGTCCCGGAAGCCGAGCGGCAGACGCGTGGTCGGGCCATGGGCGCTGCCCAGACGGGCGCGGTCCAGATCGAAAGCCGCGAGCTGCACCAGGACGACGAGCAGGTCTGGTACGTCGCCGTCGACGGCAAGCCGACGGGACCCTTCTCGGCGCAGGACCTCGGGGACCAGGTGGCGACCGGCCGGGCCTCGGCGCGGAGCTACGGCTGGCGCGCGGGGCAAGCCGAGTGGCGACGCCTCGAGGAGATCCCCGAGCTGGTCGAGGTGGTCGGCGAGCGCAAACCCACGCAACACGTCGCGCTGCACGAGGCGATGAAGGGCGGGGGGCGCTGGCCCGAGGGGGAAGACCCGGACGCGCCCACGGCCTATCACCAACGGGACGAGCCCGAGGACGAGCCGACCCGACTGCGACCGTTCCCGTCGAACGCCACCGAGGCGGCTCCGACGCTGGACCCGCGCGGTGGAGGCCAGTGGCCCGACGGAGGCCCCGCGAGCACGGTGCCCGGAGGACGCGTCGGGGGGGCCGGCGGCTATTCCGTGCCCGTCGGTGAGCTACCGGCCCACGCGGCCATGTCGGCCGACCACGGCGGCTGGTCCATGCCCCCGCGTCGACGGGCGATCCTGCCCTCGCCGTCGCGCCCGTGGCAGGCCGGCGAGCTGCAACCCGGGGCGCTCGAGCCGCAGCCGAACGCAACGCACGCCGGGCCCGCGAACCTGAATCGCACGCTCGACGGACCGCCCCCCGCGGCGCTCTATCCGCAGCAGGCGGCCTATGGGGCCGTGACGATGGACCCGGGGCCCGTGCAACCCGTCCCGTCGGTGCCGCACCTCAGCCAGATCGGGATCATTCCCCCGCTCGATCAGCTGCCGCCGCCGCCCGCGCTGGGCGCGCTCGCCCCCGTCGGGACCGAGGCGCCGCCGCCGCCGGTGAACCTGCTCACGCCCGTCGAGAGCTTCTGGACCACGGACAAGGTCATCGCCGCGGCAGCCATCGGCGGAGGTCTCGCGGTCGCGACGGTGGTGGCGGTGGTGGCGATCTTCGTGGCCCCGAAGAAGCGCGCCCAGCCCGCGCGGACGGTCACGGTGGTCGCCGCGGCGCAGCCGAACCAGGCCACGGCGACGGCGGGTGGCGAGGCGCCCGCTCCGGCGGTGCCGGCCGCGACCGTTCCGCCTGCCGCCCCGGCTCCCGCGGCCGAGGCTGCACCCGGAGCTCCCGCGGCGGCGGAGGCGCGCGCGGCCGCGCCACAGCCCGCGCCGGCGGTGCCGATCATCGTGAAGACCGAGGCGCCCGCGTCGGCTCCGGCCAAGGAGAGCGCCGAGGGGGACGCCGAGGAGGATGGCGAGACCGAGGGGGCCAAGGGCCAGAAGAGCTCCCGTGGTCCGCCGTCGAAGGGGTCCGCTGGCACGAGCAGCGACGGAGAGGGCGACCGCGAGGGGGGTGGCGACGGGCAGGGCACGCGGGTGAAGGCCAAGCTGAAGCCGGCCTCGAGCAAGCGGTCCGCCTCCTCTGACGGGAACAGCCGTCCGAAGGCGAAGAAGCGTACCGACGACGGCGCGGGCGACGCGTTGGCCTCCGGTGGCGGCGAACCGAGTCGACCGAAGGCCAAGCGTGCGTCCGCCGCGGCGCTCTCGGCCGACCCGGATGCGATTCTCGCGGCAGGCTCGGCCGGCGCGCGTTCCGCCGAGGGGAAACCCTCGCGTCCGTCGAAGGGGCAGGTGAAGTCCGCGATGGCGGGGCTTCGCCCGCAGGTGGCGAACTGCTTCCGTCAGTTCAAGACGCCGGGGAACCTGCAGGTCAAGGTCACCGTGCGTCCCGACGGCAGCGCGACGGGGACGGTGGTCGGCTCCTTCGCCGGGACGCCGCTCGGCAGCTGCGTGAGCTCTGGCGTGCCGAAGCTGACCTTCCCCTCCTTCACGGGAAACCCCTTCAGCTTCGTCTATCCGTTCACGTTGCAGTAAGCGTCCGCCGACACGGCCAGGGCGATCACACTTAGCGGCGAAGCACGGCCTTCAGGTTCCGCAGGGAGGCCTGAAAGCTCTGCCACTGGGCCTCGGTCACGAAGGTCCCCTTCGGGTAGTTTCCGTTCAGGCGGGCGAGCTGCCCTACGCCACGAGCGGCCACGGGCCCGAGGTACCGCATCCCCGGGCGCGCCGCGGGAACGCCTCCCGTGGCGCGCAGCCGCTGGTTGAGCAGACCGAGCGATTCGGGCCCGAGGCCGAGCTGCATCGAGCGCCTCGCGACGGTGGCCGCAGGCGGGTTCGCGCCCACGTACTGCCCGGCTCTTGCGTCCCACAGCCCGAGGGTGAGTCCCACCGTCACACCGCTCAAGCCCACGCCGGCCACGAGCTCCGTTCCGCTGAGCGAGATGGTCTGCACCACGGGCGAGAGGCCGTGGGCCCGATAGTAGCCGAGGCCCTTGTCGGCGACGTAGGCACCGACGTGGCGGTCGGCCAGGCTCGCCGGCACCTCGTCGGCGCTGGCGAGGCGCACGCCATCCTGGTGCACGAAGTCGACCACGGACTTCACGAAGGCCGAGTCGCCCAGGAACCAGTCGGGACCCGTGATGGTGATGGTCTGCCCGGACGGCCCGCGCGTCTCCACGCTCGTGTCGCCCGGCTGGGCGAGGGCCGCGCGAGACAGGGACGCGACGCCGAGCGCGGCGACCAGGGCGTAGGCTCCAAGGCGATGACGTGACATGGCCGTTCCTCCTCCGGGTAGTCGGTCCTGCGAAGCGGCTTTCTAGCAGCCGCCGTGCCAGCGGACATCGGCGGTCTCCTAACGGGCCGCGCGTGCGATGTCGTGCACTTGACGGTGCGGGGGCTTCCAGGCCCGATCGGGCAGCGCCCACGCGAGAGCGCACTCGGATCGGCTCGAGTCGCCGGGCCCGGAAGGCGGAGGAACCATCCCCGTGACGCCGGTCGAGCCTGGGTCACGCCGGGTCAAGATCGGAGCCTCGGGTCTCAGAACCGGAGGCTCGGGCCCCGTGGCACGCCTGCACCTCTCCAAGGATCTTCAGGCCTTCGCGCGAGGCTGGCGGTGGCCCGGAGCTTGCTGCCTTCCCAGCCCACGGGTGTGCGCTCTGCGGGGTTAGGTTTATGGGTCGTGATACTGAGCGCGTAGATCAGCTTCGATTGGTGACCCTCTGCTACCGCTACGCGAGCCTGCGGAGTCGGGAGCGGTCCGGTCCGAGCCTTTCGCGCGCGGAGCGAATCGTTTGGGCCGTGCTGCAGCGGCAGCTGGAAGGAGATCCCGAGCGGTCCCGCCGCGCCCACCGGCGCATCCGGCTCGCGCTCGCGGCGGAGCTCCAGCACCTCGGCGCGGCGCGCCCGATCGAGCTGGCGAACATCTCCGGCTCCGGCATGCGCGTCGTCACGGACCAGACCCTCTCCCCAGGGACCGAGGTGCTGGTACGCGTGGGTGACGGCCGCGAGCTCGAGTACCTCTTCCACTGCACGGTGGCGCGTCAGGCTCCCGACGAGGAGGGGGCGGGGTTGGGGCTGCGCTTCAGCCGCGCCCCGGTGGAGCGGCACCCGGGGGAGGCCGACGAGCAAGCGGCGGTCTAGGTGATCGCCGCCCCGCTCGAGCGCAGCGCGCGCGTCAGCGCGTCACGGCGTCAGATCAGCAAGCGCAACAGATCGAGGCGCGAGTCGGCGCCGAGCTTCTCGAGCAGGTTCGCCTGGTGGTACTTGGCCGTGCGCGCCGAGATACCTAGGATCGTTCCAATCTCGTCCGCAGTGCGCCCCATCACAATGAGGTCGAGCACCTCGCGCTCGCGCTCCGAGAGTCCCGCGCGCGCGGCGAGCTGATCGAGCCGCGTCTTGGTCAGGTACGAGAGGAGGGGCTCGCGGATCGGCTGGTACGAGACGCGAAAGAGGTGCTCCTCGGTGCGCTCGACGCCCATCAGCACCAGCTCGGCGTTCGCGCCGTGGCTGGCCACCACCGAGACCTGATAGGTCACCTGCGGGTTGCTCGCGAAGGAGAGGATGGGACAGCCCGGACAGATGCTGTCGCGCTGGGCGAGGGCCTCGTAGCAGACCTTTCCGACCACCGAGGGGCCCTTGTCCGGTCGTCCTTCGCGCAGCGAGACGTTCTGAATGATGAAGGGGGCGCCGGGGCGCGCGGAGATCTCGTAACAGGCCTCGGCGAGGCCCATGCGCAGGCGAGGGTTCGGCGTGCGCTCGCGCGAGCCCAGCACCGCCACCACCACGCTCGCGCGTCGCCCGTGCCCGGTGGCCGAGAGCTCCACCGAGAGCGAGAGCGTGCGCTGCTCCGCGGTGGTCACGACCCACTCGGCCCGCTTCAGGGATCCCGCGCGCGCGCGCTTGAGACTCTGCTCCACCTGCTCGCGCTCCTCGGCGGGGACGCAGAGCTCCGCAAGCGACTGACCGAGCGCCGCCCCGTGTCGCAGCCCGAGGAGCCGCTCGGCGGGTTCGTTGGCGAGGATCACGGAGCCGCGGCCGTCGAGCGCGAGGAGCGGAAGCTGACTGTACGCGGCGAGGACGCTGGCTACGGCGGGCATGTCTCCTGGGCCTGGACTCTCGAGCGGATGGGCAGTTCCGGACGTGCGACGCCGTCGCGTCTCCGTGGGTCGGACGTCGCGCCCGTTCGGTACGGGGGGTTTTTCATGCGGCGGTTTTTGAGAATTGCTCAAGACGCTCTGCAAGCCAACTTCGATCATTCGTCCCCCAAAGGCTTTTGACCTGACTCGTTCGCCGGGTCACCTGTCTGCTCGGACAGGGCGGCGATTCGTCGCGCGCCCACGGCGGGTCGGGCTGACCCTTCGGGGTCCTGACGAAAGGTCAAACAATGTCAACGTGACCCGCCGCGCCGGCCCGCGGAGGATCGTAAGGAGTCCGCGCTGTCGCCCCGCACCGACGGACAGCTCGGCGCCGCGCGTGATCCTGTCCGGGTGGACAGCCCCGGATCCTCTGCGCTGCACGCGAAGGGGATCGAGAGTACGCCGGCCAAGGTCCGCAGCGGAGCCACCAAACGTAACGGGCACGCGAAGGCCGAGGCGGAAGGGAACGACCACGGCGCGGCGGAGCAGGAGGGGAAGGCCATGTGGTGCGGCTGGCCCGTGAAGCGCGGGTCACGGGGGGACTCGCGGAGCGCATCAAGGCCCACACGGAGTAAGGTCGATCAGCGCGCGAGGTGCTGCTCCAGCGAGACGAGGGCGTTGTGCGTGGCGACCCAGATCGACTGGCCGCGCTGCTCCATCTGCCCGAGGAGCCCGGGGAGCGCCTCCTCGATCAGGTAGGGCGAGCTCCAGCTATCCACGGCGAGCGCGCCGGTGGGCTTGAGCACCTGCTGGATCTGCGCCATGGCGCTTTGCAGGCCCCGGGTGTCTCGGTCCGCCCTGCGCTTCTCGCCGTAGAGCGCGAGGTAGGGCAGGACGTTGGTGCAGAGCACGAGGTCGGCGCTTCCGGCGGCGAGGGGCGCCGTGGGGGCGGTGAGGTCGGCCCGCACGAAGCGGATACGGCGGCCGGGTTTGGCGCTCGGGTTCGTGGTGATCCCGTTGATGGTGTCCTCGATCCGCCAGCGTCGATCCTTCAGCCGGTAGGCGAAGCCCACGAGGCTGCGTTCGACGGTGCGGAGCTCGCCCAGGCCGAAGAAGCGGCCCAGGAGCTCGGGGACCTTGCCCGCGTCGGCCAGCTTCGACAGGAGCTCGGGGGTGGGTTGCGCCTCGAGGTCGGCGCCTGAGGCTCGTTCGAGAGCCTTGAGCTCGGCGCGCGCCTTGCCGGGAACGGCACGGCCGAACTCGTCGAGCACGAGCGACGACTTCAGTTCGTGCACTACCTCCGTGTCGCCGAAGGTGAAGGAGCGGCCGCGTCGCTTCGGCTGCTGCAGGTGATCGGTGGCCACGATCTCGAGCTCGAGCTGCGCCAGGAAGGGCCGCATCTCCGGGTGGGCCCTGGCCGTCCGCCGCACCGCCTCGTCGAGGGCCGCGGCGAGGAAGAAGGTCTGGCTCGTGTCCTCGAAGCCAGCGTGCCAGACGCGCAGCGTGCCGGCGGGTTTCCCCGCGCGGAAGTCTTCGAAGCGCCGTTTCAGCAGCGCCGGCAGGCCGCGGTAGACCAGCTCGAGGTGGGCGGCGGGGGCGCCGGTCCACCATTGCGGATGGCCCGAGGTGCGGCGCGGACCGGAGCGCTCGAGCGGTGCCTCCGGGGTCGAGACGCCTTTGCTCGGCGAAGGGACCGGGCGGCGCTCGTAGGCGCCGTAGCCGGCGGTGAAGGTGAAGGGCACCGCGAAGGCCGCCTGCAGGTCCAGGCCGAGGGAGGTGCCGAGGCGCTCGGCCGTAGCCTTGGCGCGCTTCGCCCGCTCGGGCCGTCCGTACTGCTCCCAGAAGCGGGCGGCGACGATGTTGCGCGCCACGCGCTCGAGGGCGGGGTCGGCCAGGGTGGTGAGCTGCTCGGCCTGGGCCAGGACCGTGGCGAGACGCGCCTGCCGGAGCGCCGCCCGGTCCGCGACACCCGCGCCGCTCGCCGGCCCGACGACGCGCCGGTCGGTGCCGAGCTGGTGCGCGACGCGCGTGAAGACGTCGAGCTCCGTCCTGTCGATGCCGAGGAGCTCGAGCGCGCGGCCGATGTACGGGTCGAGAGGAGCGCCGGCACGGTAGTTCGCCAGGATCGTGCGCGCCTTCTCGGTCACGTAGAGCGCGTCCGAGGTGCCGCGGGGGTAGGCCTTGACGAGCGGCGTCCCGGCGAGCACGCCCCCGAGGGCGTCGGCGCTGCGCGCCTGCTGATACGCGGCCTCCACGCGGCCGAGCAGCCCCATCGCAGCTTTCAGCTCGCGGCCGGTGGCCCGTCCTTCCTTCGCCCAGGCGGAGGTGCTGACGAGCGTGGGCAGCAGGGCGAGAAGTAGAAGGTATCGAGGGAGGGGTCGCATGCCGGGCCCGTGCTGCAAGGGCAGCGCCAAGGCAAGGGCTCGCGTTAGTGCGGCGAAGAGACGGGAGACGCGGCGAAGCGGGGCCGGTCGAAGGGGGGTGGCGCGGGGAAGCCGCGTTGGCAGGTCCAGGCGCCGGAGGTGCTCACCACGGTTCGCGCATGGCGATGAAGCTGTAGGGGTAGTCCCACTCGGGGGCGGAGACCTGGTCCAGCTCGCGAAGCTCGTCGCCGGTGAGCTTGACCTGGAGCGCCCGCAGGTTGTCCTCGAGCTGCGCCACGGTGCGCGCGCCGAGGATCACGCTGCTCGTCTCGGGGCGCGCGAGGAGCCAGGCGATGGCGACGGCGGAAGGGGTCGTCTCGTGCCGCTCGGCGAGGCGGCGCACCACCTCGAGCACGGACCATGTGCGCTCCTGATCCAGGTTCCGGAAGCTGTCCTTCCACGAGGCGAGCCGCGTCCCCTCGGGGGCGCTCTCGCCGCGCCGGTACTTGCCCGAGAGAAAGCCGCGGGCCAGCGGGGCCCAGATCAGCGTGCCGAGGCCAAAGGTGCGGCAGGCCGGAATCACCTCGCGCTCCGCGCCGCGCACGACGAGGGACCACTGGAGCTGCACCGACTCGTAGCGCGCCGTTCCGGCCCTCTCGGCGGCCCAGAGTGCCTCGACCAGGCGGTAGGCGGCGTAGTTCGAGCAGCCCACGTAGCGGACCTTCCCCTGGCGCACGAGATCGTCGAGCGCGCGCAGGGTCTCCTCGATGGGCACGCTGCGGTCCTGCAGGTGCACCTGATAGAGATCGATGTGGTCCGTCTTCAGGCGGCGTAGCGAGGCCTCGCACGCCGCGAGGATGTGCTGCCGGGAGAGCCCCGAGTCGTTCGGGCCGCCGGGCAGGACCCCGAAGCCGAGCTGAAAGCGGCACTTGGTTGCGAGCAGGACCTTCTCGCGTCGCCCCTCGAGCCACTTCCCGAGGAGCTCCTCGCTGCGTCCCTCGCTGTAGACGTTTGCCGTGTCGACGAGGGTCACGCCGGCGTCGAGCGCGCGGTCGAGCACGCGTCGCGCCTCGGCGTCGTCGGAGGTCACCCCCTTCATGAAAGTGGAAGAGTCGCCGAAGGTCATGGCCCCGAGGCTGAGGGCGCTCACGCGCAGGCCGCATCGTCCGAGCTGTCGGTGTTCCATGGTGCGCTCCGTTCTTTCGGGTGGAGCGGGGATGGTACGGACGCGAGTGACGGGGACGCAAGCCGGGCCGCTTCAGCCAACTGGCGTACCGATCTGCCCACCCGAGTGCGCAGGCGGTCGTGCTGTCTGCGGCATGTGTATTGCTAGTCGGCCACGCGTCCCGCAAGGAGGTTCTCATGCGTTCCAGGCGGTCAGCGGTGAAAGGCTATCTCGTCGCGCTCGTACTCGCGGCGTGCGCGGGCGGCGGCCCGGCCGAGGCGCGTCAGGCCGGCGACGCGGTCGCTCCGGTCATCACGCGCAAGGCTGCGACGGCGGAGTCCGTCGGAGGCTACGAGATGACGCTCGCCCGCAGCGGGGAGCGGCGGTGGCTCGGCCAGCAGCTCGTGCGCTTCCTCGGGGCGCACGTGACGGGAGATCACCCGGTGGTCGCAGGGGCGCTCTCCTTCCTGCAGCAGTGGGGCGATCAGCAGGGCATCCCGATCACCGCGACCGTCTCGCGGGCAGTGAACGGTCAGCGGACGCTCGTCCTGCAGGCGAACCGTGGGCTGACGACGGTGGTGGCGACGCTCACCCACGGCGTGGCGACGGCAGACGGGCGCGCCGAACTGCTCCGCCTGAGGAGCTACGAGGTCTACAACCGGCCGAGCGGCGGGATGACCAACCCGTCGACGGAGATCCACAGCTCGTTCTACCCCGCGCTGGACGCCGCCGCGCAGCAGCGGGTCGGCCTCTCCGGTTCAGACGTCTCACATGGCGTCTTCAGCCTGGTGTGGCAGCGCCCCCAGCCCATCGCAGGCGACTGGCGGATGGACATCGTGCACGAGAGCGCGTTCTGGAGCTCTGCGGGCGGCTTCCTGCAGGACTGGGCCCCCGTGCGCTTCTAAGCGTCCGCCGCGGCCCGACCTCTGCTAGAGTTCGCGCCGCATGAGCGAGATCATCCAGCGAGAGCTACGGAACGGGCTGCGCGTCTGCCTCGAACCCGCGGACCATCTTCCGTCGGCGGCGGTGGGGCTCCTCGTCCGCACCGGTTCGCGCGACGAGGGTCCCGGCGAAGAGGGAGGGAGTCACTTCCTCGAGCACCTGTGCTTCAAGGGCTCGGCGCGGCTGAGCGCGCAGGAGCTGAACCAGGGGATCGATCGGCTGGGGAGCTACTTCGACGCGGCGACGAGCCACGAGGAGACGATCTACCACGGCTGGCTGCCGCCGGAGAACGTGCCCGCGCAGCTCGCGCTCCTCGGCGAGATGATGCGCAGCGTGCTCCCCGCGGAGGAGGTGGAGCTCGAACGCCAGGTGATCCTCGAGGAGATCGCGGAGCACTACGACGAACAGGAAGACGTGCTGCTCGAGCTGGCGCTCGGCCGGGCCTTCGCGGGGTCGCCCCTCGAGCACTCCGTCCTCGGCACGGAGGAGACAATCGAGGCCATGACGCGCGAGCAGCTCCTCGCCTATCACGCGCGACGCTACGGCCCGGAGAACATGCTCTTCATCGCCACCGGGCGGCTCGATCCCCCGGCGCTCGTGGCGGAGCTCGAACGGCTGACCGCCGACTGGCCCGCGGGGGAGAGCGGTCGCGCGCAGGTCGCCCCGCGCGTTCGGACGGGCGTGGTCAAGGAGGTGACCGACCGCTTCACGCAGCAGGGGCTGGTGCTGGCCTTCCCGGCCCCCGCGGGGCGCGCCGACGACCTGCGCGTGCTCTTCGTCGAGAGCGTGCTGACGGGCTTCAACAGCCGCCTCTTCTGGGAGCTGCGCCAGAAGGACATCTGCCCCGAGGTGGACGCCTTCTACATGCCCTTCTCGGACGTCGGGCTCTTCGTCTTCTCGGCTCAGTGCGAGCCGGAGCGTGCCGAGGGGGCGCTGGCGGCGCTGCGCGAGCAGGCCGAGCGGCTCACGCGCGAGGGACCCACGGCGGCCGAGGTGGAGCGCGTGAAGCATCGCCTGCGGACCGAGCTGGCGACCGAGGCTGATTCGCCTGTCGGACGCTTCACGCAGCTTGCGGACAACCTGCACCTCGTGGGCAAGGCCCCGACGCTGGCCGAGGACGCGGCGCGCCTCGAGGCCATCACGGTACGCGACGTCTGCGCCCTGCTCGAGGAGTACCCGCTGACCGGGGAAGGGCTGCTCGTCAGCACCGGCCCTGTCGACTGGCCCTGAGCCCTATCCTACACTTGTTGGAACCAAGGAGCACATACCGTGGACCGCCATGTTTTCGGTGAAGAGCATCAGATTTTTCGGAAGGCGTTTCGTCAGTTCATCGAGCGGGAGGTGATCCCCAACCAGCCTTCCTGGAACAAGGAAGGGATCGTGGCGCGGTCGGCGTGGCGCAAGGCGGGCGAAGGGGGCTTTCTCTGCCCGTCCCTCGACGAGAAGTACGGGGGCCCGGGGGGCGACTTCTTGCACTCCGTGGTGGTGATGGAGGAGCTGGCCAAGGTCTACGAGTCGGGCTTCGCCATGCCGCTCCACTCGGACATCGTGGTCCCCTACCTGTCCAAGTTCGGCTCCGAGGAGCAGAAGCGGCGCTGGCTGCCGGGGTGCGCCTCGGGCGAGCTGATCACGGCCCTGGCCATGACGGAGCCCAACACGGGTTCGGACCTGGCGGCGATGACGGCGAGCGCCGTGCGCGACGGGGACCACTACGTGCTGAACGGCTCGAAGACGTTCATCTCGAACGGCATGCTGTGCGACCTCTGCATCGTCGCGGCCAAGACCGACCCGAACCCCGAGAACGCGCACCGGGGGATCTCGCTCTTCGTGGTGGAACAGGGCATGCCGGGCTTCATCAAGGCCCGGAAGCTCGAGAAGATGGGCATGTTCTCGCAGGACACCTCGGAGCTCGCGTTCGAGGACTGCCGCGTGCCGGTGGCGAATCGCCTCGGGGAGGAGGGCTTCGGTTTCTTCGCCCTGATGCAGAACCTGCAGCAGGAGCGGCTGGTGCTGGCGGTCTGCTCGCAGGCCGCGGCGGAGCAGGTGCTGATCGACACGATCGCCTACTGCAAGCAGCGCAAGGCCTTCGGGCGGCCGATCTCGAAGTTCCAGAACACGCAGTTCAAGCTGGCCGAGTGCGCGACGGAGATCGAGGTCGGGCGCGCCTTCATCGACAAGCTCGTCACCGAGCACATGGCTGGCAAGTTCCTGGTGAAGGAGTGCTCGATGGCCAAGCTCTGGCAGACGGAGATGGCCGGGCGGGTGGTGGACGAGTGCCTGCAGTTCTTCGGCGGCTACGGCTACATGCTCGAGTACCCGATCGCCCGGGCCTACATGGACGCGCGCGTGCAGCGCATCTTCGCCGGCACGAACGAGATCATGAAGGTCATCATCGCCAAGCAGATGGATCTGTAGCGCGGGGAGCGGGGGGGAGCGGGGACTGAGGGCGAGGGAGGGGAGGGGGCGGCGGGCGACGGGAGGCGGGCGAGAGCGCGGGCGGTGGTGGGCGCACGCGGGCGGTGGGGGTGGATCGGGGCGCCGCGGAGCGTTCTTCGTGTGGTTGGTTCTTCGTAGAGGGCGCGTATCCGAGGCCCCTCCGAGGTCTTCACTTCATACCCCTTTATGTTTGTGTGTTCGTGCAAGGAGATCGCTTGACGGCAGACCAGCGTTTTGCTAGTATGGGCCTTAATCATGCTGGCGCGCAAACATAAATCCTCCTCGGGCGATGACCGGCCTTCGGGCACGCGTCGGCCGGCGGGTTCTGCGACCCAGCTTCCGTTGCCGATGCGGGAGGCGAAGGGGTGGGGCGGGAAGCGCGAGGGTGCGGGGAGGAAGAAGCAGCCGGGGAGCGGACTGCCGCATCGGGCGCGACCGCTCCTCGCGAGTCGGTTTCCGGTGCACGTCACGATGAAGGTGGTGGGGGGGCTGCCGAACCTGCGGAGCAAGAAGCAGCTCCGAGCGATCGAAAACGCGTTCGTGGAGTCGGCGGGGCGGTTCGGGATGAACCTCGCGCACTACTCGATCCAGAAGAACCACCTGCACCTCGTGACCGAGGCCAAGGACCGGGGCGTGCTGATGAAGGGGCTGCGCGCGCTGGCGATCCGGCTGGCGCACGCGCTGAACCGCACCGTGGGCCGCAAGGGGCGGGTCTTTCGGGACCGCTACCACCAGCACATCCTGAAGACGCCGAGCGAGGTGAAGGCGGCGCTCGCGTACGTGCTTCAAAATTCGCGCAAACATAGCGTTGCGCGTGGCAAGTGGGTGCCGAAGCGCGACCTGGACGCGTGCAGCTCGGCGCGGTTCTTCGACGGGTGGAGGGATCTTTCGCCCGTGCCGCCCGACGGAGACCCGCCGGTGCTGAAGCCGCGAACCTGGCTGCTCAGGACCGGCTGGAAGCTGCGAGGCTTGATTCCTACGAGCACCGTACCCGGGTCGAGCACCGTACCCGGGTCGAGCGCCGCACCCGGGTAGCTCGCGCGGTTGGGGACGGAAACCCATCGCGTGGCCCCGCCCGTGGCGGCTGGAGCCACCCCGTACCTGCCAGAACGGCCTGCTGGGCCGGGTCTTGCCACGCCCTGCCACGCCGAAGCCCCGGTGATCATGGCGACGAGCTGCTATCGAGGATCTCGATAGCTTGGCCCCGGCCTTGCTATGGAAGACCTGCACCTCGTGGGGCGTGGTGCGTTCGCGGGGCGAAAGAGAGCGCATGCGGCACCCGTCGATCCTCTCCTGGGTCCTTCTCATCGGCCTGCTCGGGGCGAACCCGAGGTCTGCGGTCGCGGCGGCGCGGCCTCCCGCGGTGCTGATCGTCATGGCGCACCCCGACGACGAGACGATGATCGGGGACCTGCTCGGGCGGATGAAAGAGCGCGGCGTGCGGGTGACCTTGGCGCTCGTGACCAACGGCGAGCGCGGCAAGGTGGTCCGGGGGCTTCGTCCGGAAGGCGAGCGTCGACCGGGAGAGGACCCGCTCGTCGAGCGCACTCCCGGCGACGGCGTGCCGGGGATCCGCACGCCCACGGACCTCGCGCGGGCGCGACGACGGGAGCTGCGAGCGGCCGCGCGCTTTCACGGCGTGGAGCAGGTGGTCTTCCTCTCGCCCGACCTGGCGGAGCCGCGCTTCGTGGACGGCTGGGAGGGCGGCGTTCGAAGCTGGCCTCGAAAGGAGCTGGGACGCCGGCTCGCCGAGCTCGCGAAGGAGCTGCGTCCCGAGGTGGTGATCACGTTGAACCCGCACGAGCCGCGCAATCATCCGCAGCACCGCGGCCTCGGCCGGCTCGTGAGCCAGCTCCACGCCTCGGGGGGCTTCGACGGCCCCGGTGGGCGCCCGAGTCTCTACGGCATTCGCGAGCAGGACTGGTACCACGGCTCGCTCGCCGCGCAGCCGGGGGACGAGCGCTTCGCCCGCGACGTCTGGTCCTGGGTGCTCGGGCGCACCTATCGCAGCTGGATGGAGCTCGGCGCGGACGTCTACCGCACGCAGAGCTCCCGGCCGCGTTACGCGGCGGCGCGCAACCGGGCAGGCCTCAACCCGGGAGTCCAGCCCGAGAGCATCCTGCGCCGGCTGGACGACGGCCCGGGCGACCGCAGCCTCACCGCGCTCCTCGCGGCGCACGCGCCGAGGCTGCGTCTGCGAGACCGGCTGGACCCCGGCCGCGCGCTTCGCAACCTGCTGCACGTCCTGCGCGAGAGGAGGGCCCGGTGATGCGCCTCGAGATCTCCGCCGTGAACCGCGCCTTTCGCGAGCGCTTCGGTCGCGCGCCGGAGGTGGTCTGTCGCGCCCCCGGTCGCGTGAATCTGATCGGCGAGCACACGGACTACAACGACGGCTTCGTGCTGCCCGTGGCGATCGACCGCTACGCCTACGTAGCTCTGGCCCCGCGAGGGGATCGGCAGGTCGAGGCCTTCTCCGCCACTCTTGGTGCCGAGGGGCGCTTCTCCCTCGACGACGACGACGAGCAGGGGACGGGCGCCACCTGGGTCGAGCTCCTGCGCGGAGTGGCCCGCACCCTCGAGGAGCGCGAGCGCCCGCTCGGGGGCGCGGACCTGCTCGTCGCGAGCGACGTGCCGCTGGGTTCGGGGCTGGCCTCGTCGGCCGCCCTCGCGGTGGCCGCCGCGCAGGCCTTTCTCTCGCTTGCCAACGCGGCGCTCGATCCCTCGGAGGTGGCCCTCGCCTGTCAGGAGGCGGAGCAGCGCTTCGTGGGCACCCGGTGCGGCATCATGGACCCCTTCATCGCCTGTTTCGGCGAGGCCGGGTCGGCGCTCCTGCTCGACTGCCGTTCGCACGACTACGAGCTGCTCTCGCTCCCCGAGGAGCTGACGCTGCTCGTCTGCGACAGCGGTGTCCGACACGAGCTGGCCACGAGCGCGTACAACGAGCGGCGCGCCGAGTGCGAGGAGGGGCTCCGCCGCCTGCAGGTCCACAAGCCAAAGCTCCAGGCGCTCCGCGACGTGACGCTGGCCGATCTCCACCGCTACGGCGAGAGCTGGCCGCACGAGCTCTTCCAGCGCTGTCGGCACGTGATCAGCGAGAACAGCCGGGTCAAGCAGGCGGCGGTGGCGCTCGAGACGGGCGAGCTCGCCGACCTCGGACGGCTGCTCTACCAGTCGCACCGCAGCTTGCGGGACGACTTCCAGGTGAGCTGCCCGGAGCTGGACCTGCTCGTGCAGCTCGCCAGCCGGCTCCCCGGCGTCTTCGGGGCACGCCTCACCGGGGCGGGCTTCGGCGGCGCCACGCTGAATCTGGTCGCGCGCGCGGCGCAGGTCGCCGTCAGCGAGGCGCTCCGCGAGGACTACCATGTGGCGACCGGGCGCACCGCCGAGATCACCGTCTGCCAGGCGGCGGGGGCGGTCGAACGCCTGGTGTGAGCGGCGGCGACGGACCTGCTACGGGATCTGGTGTCCGCCGGAGACGTTGATCTCCTGCCCCGTGACCCAGTCGGAGAGCGGGCTCGCGAAGAAGAGCACGACCTTCGCCACGTCCTCGGGGGAGGCGGGGCGGCCGAAGGGCAGGCGCTGGATGAAGGCCTCGCGCTGGGCGCGCGGGATGCCGAGCGCGCCGTCGCCGTCCTCCTTGGCCTGCGTCATTCGCGTGTCGGTGAAGCCCGGGGCTACCGCGTTCACGTTCACGCGGAAGGGGCCCCACTCGCGGGCCAGCGTGCGCGTGAGGCCGATGTTCCCCATCTTCGCCGCGGTGTAGTTCACCTGGCCGAGGTTGCCGTTGATCGCCGCCGTGGAGAAGAAGTTGACGATCTTCCGGTGGTGGCGCACCTCGCCCTGCCGGTCGAGCTCGGCCTTGGCCGCGTCCCGCAGATACGGCGCGGCCGCCCGGCAGCAGTTGAAGGTGCCGGTGAGGTTCACGTCGATCACCAGGCGCCAGTCCTCGTCGGAGAGCTTGTGCGCCATGCCGTCACGCGTGACCCCCGCGTTGTTCACGAGGATGTCGATGCCGCCGAAGCGCTCGGCGGTCTCGCGCATCAGCCGCGTGGTGTACGCGCTGTCGGCCACCGAGCCCAGGCTCGCGGCGGCGGTCCCCGGCCCGGCGAGGGCCTCGCAGGAGGCCACGGTCTCCTGGGCCACGGCCTCCTCGAGATCGTTGACCATCACCTTCGCCCCTTCCTCGACGAAGAGCTCGGCGATGGCCCGGCCGATGCCGCGACCTGCCCCGGTGACGACGGCGACGCGATCGGTGAGCAACATGAACACCTCCTCCAGCCGTGCGCGCGCCGCTACGGGACGAGCACGGCGCGGTTCTTCAGCTCGTGCTTCTGCGCTCGCAGGAGCACCTGGTTGATCTCCTCGAGCGGGTAGCGCTCGACGAAGGGGCGGACCTGCACCTTGTTCGAGAGCACCAGGTCGCGCGCCCCCGGGTAGAGCTCCGGCGCGCAGCCCCAGTTGCCGAAGGCCGTGGCGTCGAAGGCCATCAGGTTGCCGAGGCGCACCGGGATCTTCTCCATCGTGAAACCGATGAAGCCCACCGTGCCGGCGAAGGTCAGGAGCTCGTAGGCCGCGCTCTGGCCGCCGACGGTGCCGGACATCTCGAAGACCTTCCAGGCGTGGGGCCTCAGGCCGGCGCCCTTGGCCGCCTCGCGTACCGCGTCCTTCGTGGCGCGCGCATCCATGCCGGTCACGTTCACCGTCACCGCCGCGCCGAACTTCTTCACCCGCTCTAGCTTCTCGGCGTCGAGGTCCACGCCGATGACGTGGGCCCCGCGCGCCGCGCAGATCTGCACCGCGTAGCTGCCGATCCCGCCGGTTCCAATCACCACCACCACGTCCCCCGCCGTGACGTTCGCGCGCTCCGCCGCCTGATACGGCGTGGTCACCGCGTCGGCGATGATGGACAGCTCCCAGAGGGCGAAGTCCCCGCGCTCCACCGGGCAAAGGAAGCGCCCCGGGACGCACGCGTGGGTGGCGAAGCCGCCGTCCAGGTCGTTGCCCGGCATGAGCTGCTTGCGGCAGGCGGTGCCGCGCCCCATCTTGCAGAGTTCGCACTCGCCGCAGGGAAGCACGGCCGGGACCAGCACCTCCTTGCCGAGGAGCCGCTGCATCGCCTCGCCGGCGGCGACGACCTTGCCCGAGAACTCGTGGCCGAGAGTGAGCGGCGCTTCCTTCTTGGTGCGCACGCCTCCGTATAGAAAGGAGAGGTCGGTGTGGCAGAGGCCGCAGCCGGCCACCTCCACGATCACCTCCCCGGGCCCGGGGGTGGGCATGGGGAGCGCGCGTCGGACCAGCTCGCGGTGCGGTGCGTCCATTTGCCAGGCGATGAGCTCGTTGGGCAGCGTCATGGGACCCTCCAGCCTCGGTTCTTGAGCCGAGGCACGTTAGCCCCGTCAAGTTCGCTTGCCAAGCCCGGGCCGTTCTGTCAAAGTGAAAAGTCGTACTCGTTACTAATTAACAAACCCGGAGGAATCCATGGCCCGAGCCACTGCCACCAAGACCCGCACCCCGCTGGCGCGCGCCCTGCGACGCGCCGTCACCTCCGTCGAGGATCTCGTGGACGACGTCGTAGATCGCGGAGAGACGCTGGAGCGCGATGCGCGCCGCCTGGTGGGAAATCTCCTCAAGTCCGGCGAGGCGACGGAGCGCAAGGAGACGGACGAGGAGACCGAGGCCGCACCGGCGCGCGCGGGGAAGAGCCGGACGCGCAGCCGGGCGCGAAAAGCGCAGGCCTAGGCCCTCCGCGTGGCGGGCGCCGGGACGGGGCCCGAAAGCCTCTGGGACCGCAGCCGGGCCATCGTGGAGGCGCTCGGCGGGTGGGCCGGACGGGCCGCGTTCGAGAAGAGCACCCTGGTACAGCTCCTCGGCGGGCGTCGTCTGGCGGCGGCCTCCGACGAAGAGGCCTCGGCGCGCAGGCTGCGCGACGGGCTCGAGCGCCTCGGTCCGGTCTTCATCAAGCTCGGGCAGCTCCTCTCCACCCGCCCCGACCTCGTTTCACCCGTCACGATGCGGACGCTGCAACGGCTGCAGGACCGCGTGGCTCCCATGTCGCCTGGCGAGGTGGAGGTGGCGCTGCGCGCTCACGCCGAGGCCGTGGGGCACGACCCCTTTCGCTCGGTCGAGAGCGCGCCGGTCGCCGCGGCGTCGCTGGCCCAGGTCCATCGGGCGCGGCTGCACGACGGGCGCTCGGTCGCGGTGAAGGTCCGTCGTCCGGGCGTGGAGCGCCGGGTGGGGCTGGACCTGAAGATCCTGGCGCTCGCGGCGGCCCTGGCGCAGCGGCACCTTTCGCGTGGCGAGACCTATGACCTGCCGGGTACCGTCGAGGAGCTCTCCCAGGCCTTCGCCGAGGAGCTCGACTTTCGCCACGAGGCGGAGAACCTGCTCGTCTTTCGCCGCAACCTCGACGGCTTTCGCGCGGAGCTGATCCTGCCCGAGGTCTACCTGGAGCTCACGACCCCGTCGGTAATGGTCATGGAGTTCATCGACGGCCAGCCGCTCTCCCAGGCCCCGGTCGAGTGCCTCGGCACCTCCCGGCGCGAGACGCTCTCGCGAGTGCTGACCCATTCCTACTTCCAGCAGTTCTTCCTCGACGGCATCTTTCACGCCGACCCGCATCCCGGGAACGTCTTTCTCACCCCCGAGGGCAAGGTGGCGCTCCTCGACTTCGGCATGGTGGGGCGGATCGAACGCCAGGTCTCGGACAACCTCGTGCGCGTCTTCTTGAACTTCCTCGTGAAGGACAGCCACGGCGTGGCGCACGCCTTCCTGGACCTCGGCAAGCCCACGCGCGAGGCCGACGAGATCGGCTGGATCATGGACGTGCGGCGGCTGCTGCCGCGCTACCACGGCATGCGCCTCGAGCGGTTGAACCTCGGCACGTTGCTCGTGGACCTGCTGCGCTGCGCCGCCCGGAACAACATCCAGGCCCCGCCGATCGTGGCGCTCGTCTGCAAGAGCCTGGCGAACATGGACGGCTCGGCGCGGCACCTGAATCCACACATCGACGTGATCGGCATGTTCCGCAGCTTTCTGCCGAGGGTGCTCGAGGAGCACGCCCGCCGCGTGGCCTCCGTCGAGGACGCGGCGAAGGTGGCGCTCGATACGACCATCAACGTGCAGCGCGCGGCCTTCCAGATCGGGGCGATTCTCGAAAAGGCGGCCACGGGGCGGCTGCGCCTCGTCGTGGACCCCCTGCCGGCCAAGAAGCGCCGAAGGTAGGTGCCGATCGCGGCGCGCGGTGGTCGCTCCACCGAGGTTCTGCTATAGCCTTGCCCGATGCCACCTGCCCCCGGCCTCCTCAAGATCAGCGAGCTCGCGCGGCGCACGGGCGTCCCGCCGGCCACGATCCGGTTCTACATCCGGGAGGGCCTGCTCCCGCGCCCGACGGTCAAGACCTCGCGCAACATGGCCTACTACGAGGAGTCGTTCGTCGGGCACATCCAGCTCGTGCGGCGGCTGCAACAGGACCGGCGCCTTCCACTTCGCGTGATCAAGTCCCTCGTGGTCTCGGGCGGGGGAGGGGAGGCGGAGGTCGCTCCGAGTCCGGCGGAGCTCGAGGCCGGGATCCTCGCGGCGCTGGAGTCTCGGCGCGGCGGTCCGGCCCTCACCCGCGAGGCGCTGCTCGCGCGCAGCGGGATCGACCCCGACGAGCTCGAAGCGCTTGCCGAGATCGGCCTCGTGTCTCCGACGCGCCAGGGGCGAGGTCAGCGGTACTCGTCGGAGGACGCGAGCCTGGTCGAGCTCATCGCGCGCGCGCGAACGCTCGGTATGGGGCGCGAGCTCTTCCCGACCGCCGACCTCGTGATCTACCGGGACGCCGTGAGCCGGCTCGTGGGGGAGGAGACGGCCCTGCTCGTGCGCCGACTGCGGGGCCGCGGCCTCCCCGTGCCGCCGCAGGCCCTCGTGGAGGTGGCGCTCCACGTCATGGGGCAGTTCATCGTGGAGCTCCGACGCAAGCTCGTCGGAGAGCTGCTCGCGGGGCTCGAGGGCGGGCGCAGTCCGGTGGGGCCTGAAGACCGGCCGGCGCGGGGGCCAGGCCGGGGCACGCGGAGCCGGGGGACGGGAGACCGGCCAGCCGCCCGGAGTCGCACACCGCGAAAGAAAGCCAAGCCTTAGAAGGCGGCGCGCTCTCCTCGGGGCACGGGCTCCTCGCCTCGCGCCTGGCGCGGATCTTGAACCATCAGCCACCGTGATCGTCTCGGGCTCGTCTCAGCCGCACCCGTCGTGCGCCCGCCGCTCGGCGCTTCGCGTGGGTGCCGTCGTGGCGTTGCTCGCGTTCGCGCAGACCTCGGCGCAGGCCGCGCCGGCCGGGGATGCCGCGCCCGCGTCCAAGGCCGGGCTCGTCGAGCGGACCCTCGCCGCCGGCCGGAGCCTCGCGTTCCGGCTCTTCGGCCTCGAGCTCCGCGTCGGCTCGCGGCCGGTCCTGCACGGCCTGCACGAGAAGCTGGCGGAGGGCGCGCTCGTGGCCGCCGAGCAGCCGAGCTTCCGCTCGCGCAACACCCTCCACGCCAAGCTCGTGGGCTTCGAGTCGGGGCTGTCCGCCTTCTGGGCCGACCTGAAGCAGCGGCCCCTGCTCGCCCGCGCTCGCGTCCTCGGACAGCAGGTGCGCTTCCGGGCCGAGCTGGCGCTGCGCGTGGCCCGCTTCGCCGCCCGCAACCAGACCTACTCCGAGGCGGTCGGAGAGGAGGCTGCCCTCCTCGCGCTCCAGGGCCTCGGTCGCGTCGACGCGCCGCAATCGGCGCGGGTTCGGCAGGTCTTTCGCGCCGCGTGCCAGCAGGCCGGAGCCGCCTTCGCCCCGGCCTTCTCCGCCTACGGCCACGCCCTGCCCGAGCAGGAAGCCGCGTACAAGGAGGCGGCCACCAAGGCGGGCCCCACGGCCTTCCGCTGGCTGCCGCGCCTGCTCTTTCGCGCCGAGAGTTCGGGCCGCCGCCTGTACAGCGCCGCCGAACGCGCGCACTACGAGGAGCGGGTGCGGCACCTGCTGACCCACGCCTCGCTCGAGGACATCGCCACGGTCGTGGCGCAGGACCTGGGCCTTCGTTTCACCGTGACGGCGGAGCAGATGGCGGCGCACATCGATCGGCTCGTCGAGCCCGGGCACCGGGCCCGCCCCGACTTCTCCAGCTTCCCGCAGAAGGCCGACCTCTCGCCCGAGGATCGGCGCGGGCTGCGCTGGGCCATTCGCCTGGCCAACGCCACCTGGAAGGCGGGCCAGATCCACCGCGCCGTCTGGGAGAAGGAGATCGGTGTGGGGCCCGAGTACAAGCGCTTGCCCAACTACGACCGCATCCAGCCGGGCGCCGGCATGTACGGCCAGTTCGACGTGGCGCTGAGCCGGCTCTTCGCGAAGAAGCTCGACGAGAGCTACCACGCCTACGACGCCTACGATCTGTCGCGCGCGGCGCTCTTCCGCCAGACCTATCGCGACCAGCTGGCGCAGCTCACGCCGCTCGTCGGCTTCCGTCGCGCGCGCCAGGAGGCCCAGGCCGCGGCGCTCTCGCGCGTGGTCTTCGAGGTCTTTCTCGACGTGCGGACGCTGAAGCGCGGTCTCGCGCCGTAGTACGTCGGGGGGGGTCGCTCCAGCCTACGGCATGGCCTGCAGGCCGTCCGCCACGGCGGGAAGCAGGCTCCCGTCCCAATCGTAGGGGGCCTTCATCCCGTAGTCTCCGCCGTGCCGGAAGGCCGTCAGCCGGAACTTGGGCTTTGCTACCTTGAACTCGGCCGCCGGCACGACGAGCACCATCGCGTTGTCCTTGATGATCACCCGCGCCGCCGAGGCGAGCGGCTTGGTCGTCCCCCCTGAGGCGTCGGTGACCTGCAGCGTCCAGCCCTTGGCCGGGTCGTAGCCCGCCACGTACCAGCGGTCGGTGCCCTTGAAGAAGTCGTTCGGGTACTGCGCCCCCGGCTGGTAGTTGTTGAGCTCGACCCCGTCGGCGTCGAAGACGAAGCCGTACTGGAAGTAGCTCTTCGGATCCTTGAGCGGGACGGGCTTCTCCAGCACGCTCGTCAAGACGACCATGTCCCCCGCCGGCACGGGCGAGGCGCCGGTCGGGCACAACGTGTACCCGTTCGGCCCCTGGCCGCAGGGGAAGTCGGAGTTATTGAAGAGCTGGTTCACCTGCAGCAGCTGCATCAAGGTCACCGCCGCGGCGTAGCGGATGATCGTCGTGAAGTCGTGGGCCACGTTCTTTATCGGCACGCTGCCCGAGGAGTGCACGATGCGCACGAGGTTCACGTAGAAGCAGGCCGCGTAGAGCGGTGACTGGAGCAGCGTCGAGATGGCGTAGGCGCTGACGAGCGCCGCGTCGTTCGCGGTGCAGGTCGTGCTGCTCGCGCAGACGCAGTTGCAGTCGGCCTTGACGCTCGACTGGGGGTCGCTCTTGTACTGATCGTTCGTGCCGCGGTCGTAGTTGGCCGAGGCGAAGCGCCAGGCCTCTTCGTTGGTCGTCACGCCGTCGCCGTTGCCGTTCGGCGCGCGGTCGGCCTGATCGTTCGTGAAGGCGCTTCGCAGCGTGCCACCGATTATGAACCCCTTGTCGTCCCCGTCGATCCAGCCCCAAGAGACGACCTCCGACGAGGCGTTGGCGAAGACGTTTACCCCCGGCAGCCCGAGCGAGCTGTCGCCCTTGAGGAAGTTCCCCGCGTAGCAGCTCATGATGGTCACGTTCAGGTTGCAGTAGCCCGGCTGGCGGCACTCGTTCTTCTTGTGGTCCATGGTGGCGGGGCAATGGGCCGCCTGCTGGATGGCGGCCTTGAGCTGCGCGGGGGTGAGCCGGCCGTGGCCGTTCTCGGCGTGGATCCCGCCGTCCGCGTAGCCGTGGCCGATGAGGTAGATATGCGCCTCGTCCAGGCACTTCACGTCCTTCACGAAGGCCGTGATCGCCGCGAGCGCCTGCTCCGCCGTCGGTCGATCGATCTTCGTGGCCGCGCCGTCCCCGAGGCGCAGCGAGAAGAAGGCCCAGGCCTTGTTCATCTCGGCCTCCATCCACGAGGCTCCCGGGCTGTCCCCGAGGTTGATCACGAGCGCCTTGCACGAGGTCTCGAGCCTCTGGTCCTCGGGCTTGCAGAAGTAGGCGCAGGGGGCGCCCCTCACCGTGGGGGGGGTGTAGGGCGGCTCGCGCGGGCCCACGAGCCCGGCCCCGCAGCCGACCCCGGAGAGCTCGCTGTCGCAGTCCGGCCCCGTCCAGCTGGTGAAGCTGAAGTAGAGGTCCTTGGAGTCGAGCGTGACCGTGAGGCTCCCGTCCCACTCGTCGGACGACTTGGCCTCGACCGGGCTCGCCGGGGCGCTGACCCGCGTCCAGGCCTGGTTCGCGAACTTCTTCTGCGCGTCGAGCGGCAGCTCGAAGGGGTCGGAGAGCTTCGGGCCCGCGCCCCCCGTGAAGGCGAAGTTTCGCACCAGCCACTCGGGTCCCTCGGCGTTCTTCTTCCATTTCCCGTCGCGGTCGAGGTCGGCGGCGACGTTCAGGTAGCGCTGCCCGGCCCCCACGCCGTCCACGAGCAGGCGCCCTTCGGCCTTCTGCGCCGTGTAGTCGGGGTAGATGACCCACGCCGCGCGCAGGGTGCCGTCGCGTGAGGCGTCCCCCACGCCGGTCGGGCGCTTCGCCGCCGCTGGAGAAGGGGACGCGAGCGGCGCGAAGACCTGTGCCACGGGCCGCCCGGCGACCGTGAGCCCCTTGCCGTTCAGGCGCGGCCACCAGGTCTGGTCCTCGACGGTGACCTTCCCCGTGGCCACGTCCACGAAGACGTACTTCGTGGGGTGCGCGAAGGCCGCGTGCGGGGCGCGGTCCACGAAGGCGAACCAGTAGTCCCCCGTCGGCACGAAGGCGCTCGTGCCGCTGGCCGGCGCGATGGCATCCTCGCGCTTGAGCGGGCTGCGCAGCACCGTGGCCGTCCACTCGCGGCTGCCATCCCCGATGATGTCGGCCGAGAGAAGACGCGTGATGAGCTGCTCGGCCGAGGTGATGGCCGTCGAGGTCGAGCCGTCCCCCGTCGCCGCTCCGTCGGTGCTCGAGCTCGAGCCACCGCACGCCGATGCGGCGAGCAGCGCCGCGAGCGCCCAGGTCGTCCGTCGTCGAGAAAGATCCCCGCTGCCGCGCCTCATGCGTCGCTCCCTTCGTTCCGCTGTAACGTGAGGTGTGAGAGCGCGGAGAATAGCGCGAAGGAGGGGCGGGGCCAACGACCGCCACGCTCGCCCCCGCGGCCGCAACCGATCCGGCAGTTAGTCGTCGTCGTCTTCGAGGCCCGGCCCACCGTTCGAGGTGAAGAACTCGTCACCGAGACGCCAGATGCAGGCCACCCCGCTCTTCCATTCCGAGGTCCAGACCACACGCTGGCTCCTGGGATCGAAGTAGCCCGCGTGGCCGGTCTTCCAGGAAGACTGCCATTCGATCTGGCCCGTGACGGGGTTGAAGACGCCCCCGATGCCGGTCTTCCAGCCCCCGTCGCGGTGGATCACGCGCTCCTGGTCCGGGTCGTAGACCGACGCCGACGGATTGCTCCACCCTCCCCCGTGGACCTCCCAGCGCCTCGTGACCGGATCGAGCGCCGAGGAGAGCCCCGTGCGCCACTTGCTCTCGAGGATCGGGCTGCCGTCGGCTTTCACGCCCACCACGGCGATGCTCGAGCGCCACGCCTTGTGCCAGGAGATCTCCCCCGTGCGCGGGTTGCGGTAGGCGATGAGCCCTGACCTCCACTCCTTGCGGCACTCGCCGGCGAAGCCCTCGACGAAGTCGAAGGCCGAGAGCTCGACGGCCACGAGGTCCGCCGCCCGGATCGGCACATCGGCCGCGAAGGCGGCGAACATCGCGTCGCCATCGTAGACCAGCCGCACGGTGTCGAGCCCGGGGAGGAAGGCGTTGTAGGCCTGGTAGTCCGAGCGGGCGAGCTCGACGGGCTCCCCCGGCTCGCGTCGGTGCGCCGCGAGCGCGTCGCGGAGCGCCGTCTGCACCCCGCGGAGCGTCTCGTTGATCGTCGCCACGAGCTCGCGGGCCTCCGGCGTCTTCGCGCGACTCACGTAGAGGCGCTGCTTGCGCACGCTGCCACGCGACCCGAGCGCGAAGAGCCGATCCTGGTCCTCGGCGGCGCGGCGCAGGGCCTCGCGCACCTTGTCCTTGGCGCCCCCTTGCGCGGCCCGCTCGCTCCCCGAGCCCTCTGAACCCTCCGGGCCGCACCCCGTGCCGTGAACGAGAGGGAAGAGCCCGAGGCTCGTGGCCAAGGCCACCCGGACGATCGCGCGCATGGTGATCTCTCCTCGGCGTGACGTCGCACGCCGCGACGCCGCGGACGTGGCGCGTCAAGCCGCCACCTAGCCCCGGCGGAGCGAGATCCCTGCAAGCCGAACGCCACACGCGAGCAACGGCGATCCCCGCGCGATCGCTACTCGCCGGCCGCGCCCCGGGTGGCTCGCGCGTTCGCCTTGGCGTTCTTCTTGGTCAGCGCGGCGTTCTTCTTCCACTCCGCCTTGGCGCCCTTGGGACCCTTCTTGAAGAGCCCGCGCACCGAGCGGCCAAAGGTGCGTGCCCCGTCGCGGGCCGCGTGGCCGCCGGTCTTGGCCGCCGCCTTGGCGGTCTTCTTCGCGCGCCCGGCCTCGGCGGAGGAGCCCACGAGCACCGCGCAGAGCAGACAGATCAGCCAGCCGCCGCGCCGGACAGCCTGGAGAGGAGCTCTGCAGCTTCGGAGGTCCATGTCTAAGCGTGACGCGTGCGCCCTCGCGGCGTCAATTCCTTCTCCCCGACGCCCCCGCAGGGGAGCTCACTTCTCGGCGGTGTAGACGCCGCCCCCGGCGAGCACCACGATCCGCGGTCCGTCTCCATTCGCCGCGGCGGCGAGGACCTGCGAGGGCAGAAAGACGTCACCCCCGGTGTACGTCTCTCCGTCGGTCGAGAAGTAGGCCTGCCGTTCGACCGTGGTGACGAGAAAGCGATCCCCCGCGCGGTGCACGCTGTGCACCTTGCCGCCGCGGGGAAGCGTGACCTTCTTCCAGCTCGCCGCGTCGTCGACGGAGCTGTAGAGGCCCGCGTTCGCCGCCAGCATGATCACCCACCGCTTGCCGAGCCCCGCCGCCGCGGCGATGCGGTTCATCGTGCCGGCGTTGTGCGGCGTCCACGTCGTCGCGTCGGGTGAGGTGAAGATCGTCCCGCCATCCCCCGCCACCAGCACCTTCGCCCCCGTGCCGCCCCAGGCGATCGCGTAGGGCGTCTGCCATGCGCCGGTGTCCGTGATGGTCCACGTCAGTCCGTCGGCAGATCGATAGAGCTGGCTGGTCAGCAGCACGTACGCGCCCACGGGATCGCCGGCCCAGATGACCTGTTGATGGCCATTCACCCCGTGATCGAGGTCTTTCCAGCTGCTCTGCCCCTGCGTCAGGGTGTAGACGTACGTGAGGCTGGGGCTCGTGCGAGAGAGCAATGCGACGTAGCGTTTGTTGGCCGCCGAATAGGCCAGGCTGCGAATCGTCGCGTCGCTCGGTATACCCGTGTTGGACATCGCGGTCCAGGTCAGGCCGTCGGCGGACTCGGCGAGCGCCGCACGGGCGCCACCCGCGACGTAGCGCGCTCCGTCCCAGATCAGGCAGCCGAGTCCGGTGACGCTCGAGCTGCGCTTCGTGAACCCGCCCATCGTGGTGTTTCCGTCGGGAGAAGACGCGCCCCGGTCGAGCTTGCCCCCATCGGGCGTGGCGCCCGCGTCGGAAGGGACGCCCGCGTCGGGCGAGCCGCTGCAGCCCGCGGTGCCGCCGTGCAGCGGGAGGCTCAGGCTGCCGATCTTGACGGTCGCCGAGTAGCACACGGTCGTGGTGCTCCCCCAGGTGATCGTCAGCTTCTCGATCTCGAGGAGCAGGGTGCGGCCGCCGAAGCTCACCGTGAGCTGGCCCGACAGCTCGAGCACGAACCCTGCGCCCTCTCCGCGGACGGTCACGGCGAGCTCGCCGCTCAGCACGTAGTCCCCGAAGGCGCAGCTCTCGAGGCGCGCCGTGCCGCCGAAGTTGAAGGGCAGCGGTCCCGGCAGCGCGGTCACCTGCACGACGAGGCTTCCGCCGCCCGGACACGACACGGTCACCGAGGTCACCCCGTCGGCCTTGGGCAAGGACGGCGGCCCGCCCGGGTTTTGCGCTTCGAAGGCCCGTCGCGCCTCGACCAGGCGCTCCGCGAGGGCCGGCGTGACGCCGTCGAGGAGGGCCTTCGCCTCCGCCGCATCGGCCACGGGCTGTGGGCCGGTCGTCTTCGACGAGCACGCCGCCAAAAGCCCCAGCACCCCCACGATCACTTTCGCTCGATGAACTCGTCGTATCGTCATGGAGGCACGACACCATCGCGCGGGTAGCGTGTCAAGGAGCCGCGGACCGACGGACCGGCGCCCCGGGTGGCCCGCGCGTCGGCCTTGGCGAGCTGCTCGGCGGGTCCGTCAATCGCCGTTCGAGACGGGGTAGTACGTGGTGTCCTCGAAGCCGTACGCACCGTGCGAGGTGAAGTACTGGCCGTCGATGCGCCAGATGCAGGCCACTCCGCTGTTCACCTCGGACTTCCACTGCACCGCGCCCTGCGTGGGGTCGTAGTAGCCGGCGAAGCCCGCGTCCGAAGCCGATCGCCACTCCACCTTCCCGGTGGCCGGATTGAAGACGCCGCCGATCCCGGCGTGCATCCCGCTGTCGCTATGCAGGACCTTCCGCTCCACGGGGTCGTAGACCGAGGCGCTCGAGCTCCGAAGCTTGCCCTCGTGCACTTCCCAGGCGCCGGTCGCCGGGTCGAGCGCCGAGGAGAGACCGTGGTGCTCGCGAGAGCGGACGATCGGACTGCCGTCGGCGTTGACCCCCGTGACGGCGACGCTCGACTTCGGGGCGCTGGGCCAGGTGATCTCGCCCGTCTGCGCGTTACGGAAGGCGAGCAGTCCGTGCTCCTTCAGCACGCGGCATTCGTGGGCGAAGCCCGCGACGAAGTCGAAGGCCGAGAGCTCGACGGGGAGCACGTCGGCGGCGCGGGCGGAGACCCCGCGGAAGAGCCCCGCGAGGAAGTGGGCCCCGTTGTAGACCAGCGTCAGGCCCTCGGCCTCGGCGACGGCGGCGTTGTAGGCCTCCACGTCGGAGCGATCCAGCTCCGCGGGCGCTCCGGGGTTCCGGCGGTGCGAGACGACGACCGGGCGCACGAGCGACTGGGCCTCTCGCAGCCGCGCGTTCCACGCGGCGAGGTGCTGCCTTGCGGTCGTCTCGTTCGCCTTGCTGATGTAGTAGCGCGTGTCGAGCCAGGAGCTGCGCTTGGCGAGCGTCAGCAGCGAGGACTTCTCCAGTGCTGCAGCGTCGAGGGCGGCGGCGAGGTCGTCTCGGGCGCCTCCCTGAGCCGACCGCTCTCCCGCGTCGCGGCCGTCCGGCGCGCCGCACCCGAGGGACGGAAGCCACCCGAGCGCTGCACCGAGGAAGAGAAGGGGCAGAAGTCGCATGGCACCGCTCATTCGCGCTGCGCCGCCCTGCGGGCGGAGCGCGTCCCGGCTAGTTGGGATCGTAATGGAAGCCCCAGTTCCCGTTCGAGGTGTGGAAGTCGCCGTCGATGGACCAGATGCAGGCGGCGCCTCCGTAGTGCCGCCAGACCCATTCCACCGAGCGCGTCTCGGGATTGTAGTAGCCCGCGCAGCCCCAGTCGCGCCGACCGGCCGTTTCCGCGTCGTCGATACCATCTCCCTGCCACTCCACCGCGCCCTTGGCCGGGTTGTAGACGCCGCAGATGCCGTGGCGATCTTCCTGGGCCTCTTTGTGGCGAACTACGCCCGCCGCCTCGTCGTAGACCGACGCGGCCGCGATCTCCTCGCGGGACCCCACGTACTTGACCCAGGCGCGCTCCTCGGGGTCGTAGGCGCTCGAGACGCTCTTGTGCTCGGCGGTCTCGTAGATGGGCGTGCCGTCCGCGTTCTCGCCCACGACCGCGATGCTGTGCCGATACGGCGCGCTCTTCCAGACGATCTCCCCCGTGAGTGGGTTCCGATGGACCACGATCCCGCGCTCGCCGGCCCGACGGCAATCATGGACGAGGCCCTTGGCGAAGTCGAAATCCCAGAGCTGCACGGGCTGCACGTCCTGGTCGCGGATCAGCACGTAAGGCGAAAACGCGCGCAGGATGTACTCGGCATTGTAGACGATGGACATGCTGTCGAGTTTGGGCAGCAGCGCGTTGTACCGCTCGTAGTCGCTGCGCGCGAACTCGGTGGCCGCCTTCGGGCTCGCCCGATGCTTGGTGCGGGCCTCGGTGAGGAGCGTCTGCGCCTTGCGCAGGTGCTCGTTGATCTGGACTATCGCGTTCTTCGCGGCGTCGATCTTGGCGTACGGGACGTAGCGCGTGCCGGCCAGCCAGGAGCCCACGCTCGCATAGCCGGCGAGGGCCTTCTGCTGCTCCTCGGCGGCGTCCATCGCCGCCGTGAACGCGCTCTTCTCACCGCTCTGGGCGGCGCGCTCTCCCGCGACCTCTCCGCCCTCTGCGCCCTCTTCCAGCCCGCAGCCCGTCCCGGCGCAGAGCGCGATCGCGGCTCCCAGGTATGCGTATCGAACGGCCCTCATGGCGTTGCTCCTCGTGCTCGGACGCGTTCCGCGGAGCGCTCGGTGGCGCGTGGCGGCGTCGGTCCATCCGTCGTTTGAGGCCTAGGAGTGCAAACAGGAGGCCACATCTGCGAGGCCGCCGGGCGCCGTCGGATCCTCGCCCCGCCGGCCCACGGAGAGGTGCCATTTCCAGCACTTCCGCGCGTTCAGGGGGACCGGGCTCTCGGAGGGAAGGCGCCGTCGAGGCGGGAGGTCGGGGAGCCGGCGGCCGTAACTCCAGCCGCCGGATCGGGCTACTCGCCCGTCTGTTCCAGGTAGGTGTAGCCGCGCAGGCCCTGCTCGTAGCGCTTCATGAGCTGCCCCGACTCCTCGAGGGTCATGCGCCCGGCCTTCACGGCCGTCTCGGCCTGACGCCGTACGTTCGAGACCAGGTCGTCCGTCTGCCACTGCACGTACGAGAGGACCTGCTGGATCGTGTCGCCGCGCACGAAGTGCTCGATCTCGTACCCGTCGTCGGTGAGGCGCACGTGCACCGCGTTCGTGTCGCCGAACAGGTTGTGCAGATCGCCGAGGATCTCCTGATAGGCGCCGAGCAGGAAGATCCCGAGGTAATAGGGCTCGCCGTTCGGATAGTGCAGCTCGAGCGTGTCCTTCTCGTCGTGCAGGTCGATGAACTTGTCCAGCTTGCCGTCGGAGTCGCAGGTGATGTCGCAGAGCACCGCGCGCCGCGTGGGCTCCTTGTCCAGCCGATGGATCGGCATCACCGGGAAGAGCTGCTGCACCATCCAGAAGTCCGGCACCGACTGGAACATGGAGAAGTTGCAGAAGTAGGTGTCGGCGAGCGCCTTCTGCAGCCCCTCGAGCTCGTCGGGGACGTACTTGCGATCGTAGAGCATGCCCAGGATCTTCTGCACCGTGGCGTGCGCGATGTTCTCCGCCAGCGCCCGCGTCTTCAGATCGAGCAGGCCGAAGTTGAAGAGGCTGATCGCCTTGTCCCGGTAGTCGAGCGTGTCGTGATAGAGCTCCTGGAAGTTCTTCTTGTTCACGTTGCGGTAGGCCTCGTGCAGGGCCTGCAGCACGTCGGGGGCGTCGGCCGGCAGCTCCTTCGGCACCTCGACCGCTCCGAAGCTGTGCGAGCCGAGCACGTTGAAGACCAGCATGCTGTGGTGGGCCGTTACGGCGCGACCTGACTCGCTCACGATCACCGGGTGCGGCACCCCCTCCTTCTCGCACACGTCGAGCAGCGTCGAGACGATGTCGTTCGCGTACTCCTGCAGGGTGTAGTTCGAGGAGCTGACGTAGTTGGTCTGGCTGCCGTCATAGTCCACGGCCAGCCCGCCGCCCACGTCGAGGTAGCGCATGTTGGCGCCGAGCGTGTAGAGCTCGGTGAAGAGCCGCGCGGCCTCGGCCATCCCCTCCCGGATGGAGCGGATGTTCGTGATCTGGCTGCCCAGGTGGAAGTGCAGGAGCTGCAGGCAGTCGAGCATCTCCGCCTCGCGGAGGAGCTCGATGAGGTTCAGCATCTCGGTGATGTTCAGGCCGAACTTGCTGCGCTCGCCCGCGCTCTCCTGCCACTTGCCCGAGCCGCGGCTCGAGAGCTTGGCCCGCACGCCGATGATCGGCCGCACGCCGAGGCGCCGCGCCGCATTGATGATCAGCTGCGCCTCGGTGAACTTCTCCACCACGGGGATGATGGTCTTGCCCATCTTGGTGCCGAGGCAGACCATCTCGATGTACTCGGCGTCCTTGTAGCCGTTGCAGACGATGAGCCGGTCCTGGCTCTCCACCATCGCGAGCACGGCCCAGAGCTCCGGCTTGCTGCCGGCCTCGAGCCCGTAGCTGTAGCGCTCGCCGTAGTGCAGGATCTGCTCCACCACCTGGCGCTGCTGGTTCACCTTGATCGGGAAGACGCCCGAGTAGGTCCCCTTGTAGCCGTACTCGCCGATGGCGCGGCGGAAGGCCTCGTTGAGCTGCTCGATGCGGGTGCGCAGGATGTCGGAGAAGCGGATGAGGATCGGAAGCTGGATCCCGCGCCGCTGCAGCGCCTGCACGAGCTCCTGCAGGTCGATCTCCTGCCCTTCGTGTCCTCGGGGGCGCGCGGTGACGTTGCCCTTCTCGTTGATGTCGAAGAAGGACAGGCCCCAGTTCACGATGTTGTAGAGCTCGCGGGCGTCCTTGACGCTCCAGAGCTGCATGGCGTCGGACAGCTTGTTCATCGAAGACTCCTCTCCTCGACCGGCGCGGTGCACTCCTCCCTCCCGCCACGCTCGCGCGCCACAATCCGGTTGTTGCGGGCGCCGAGCTTCGGGCTATCTTGGGGCCCGCCGCCCGGCATTTCCAGCCCGGATGCGCCGCCGCCCCACTTTTCGCGAAAGCGGGGCGGAAGGCTGCTCGGGCGTGGGCGGCGTGACCCTTGGGACCCTTCGGACCTGCGAGCCGGTAACGTGACAAACACCAATTCGCCGAGCATTGCAACCCTCAAGTTGGCTGACCGCGTGGCCCGGCGCGCGCTCGCGCTCTCCACCGCGATGATCGTGCGCGCCAACGAGCGACCGACCGAGGAGGGGGACCCGAAGGTGGGGGGACACCCGGCCGCCGCGGCCTCGAGCCTGCACCTCCTCGCGGCGCTGCACCTCTTCGTGCGCCGGGGGGCCGACTGGATCGCCAGCAAGCCGCACGCCTCTCCCGCGGACCACGCGCTGCTCTATCTCCTCGGGCTCGGGCGCGACCCCAACACGAGGCGCTGGTTCTCCGCCGAGGAGGCGCGGGGGGCCATGGAGCGCCTGCGTCAGTTTCCCGCGCGCGGCGAAGCGGTCTACCAGTCCTATCACGCCCCGAGCGACCCCGACGCGCACCACCTCTTCCCGGCGGGCTCGGTGGGCATCCCGCCGGTCGTGGCGCTCTACTCGGCGCTCGGCCACCGGTACGCCGCGCACCACGGGCACGAGGTGGCCGAGGGGGCGCACTTCTGGGCGCTCGTCGGCGACGCGGAGCTCCGCGAGGGGTCCCTCTGGGAGGCGCTCCCCGAGGCGGCCGAGCGCGGGCTCGGCAACCTGACCTGGATCGTGGACTACAACCGGCAGAGCCTGGACGGGGTGCGCTTCGTGAACCGCGCGGGCCTCGGCGGCACCGACGCCGACCGGGTGGAGAAGGCGGCGCGGGCCAACGGCTGGCGCGTGGTGCAGCTCCGGCACGGACCCTTGCGGCGCGAGGCCTTCTCGCGGCCGGGAGGCGACCGCCTGCGCGCGCTGCTCGAGGCCGGCTTCGACGACGCCGAGCTCCAGCTCCTGCTCTACAAGAAGGATGGCGCGCTCAGCCGGCGCGTGTTCCTCGGCAAGGCCCCCGAGCTCGAAGGGCTCCTCGGAGCGCTTCCCGACGCGGAGGTCCAGGCGCTGCTCGCCGACCTCGGCGGGCACGACCTCCCGTCGCTGGTCGAGACGCTCGCCGGGTGCCGCGCGGGCGGGGCCACACCCACGCTCGTCCTCGCGCACACGCTCAAAGGCTGGGGCCTCGGCCTCGCCGCCGCTCCCGGCAACCACTCGGCTCTCCCCGACGCGGAGGACTACGCCGCGCTCCTCGCGAAGGAGGGCCTCTCGCCGGCCGACCCCTTCGAGCCCTTCCCGGCGGGCTCAGCCGAGGGCGACTTTCTCGCCGCGCGCGGGGCCGAGCTCCGCGCCGAGCTCGAGGGGGCGTGGGCCCTGGCCGAGCGCAACCGCACGCGCGTGCGCCGCGCCATCGCCGAGAGCGCGGGGGCGACGCTCCCCGAGACGGTCGGCGTGAACCTCAAGCTCGTGCCGCAGATCCACACCCAGTGGGTCATGGGCCAGCTCCTCGCCAAGCTCGTGCGCCTCGGCACTCCAGGCGAGAACGGCGCGCGCCTGCCCGACGACGAACGCGCCTGGGCCGCGGCCGCATCCTTTCTGCTCACGCTCTCTCCGGACGTCGGGACCTCGACCAACCTGAACCCGATCCTGGACGGCAAGGTCTACGCCCCCGCGCCGCGCGAGGACCCCGAGGCGGCGTTCGCCGCGCACGAGCCGCGCCGCCCCGCGCTCTCGCCGGCCGAGACGCGGCGCAGCCGGCACCTGCGCTTCGACATCACCGAGGCCAACGCGGTCTCGGCGATGGGGGCCTTCGGCAAGCTCGGCGAGGCGCTCGGGCTGCCGTTTCTTCCCGTCCTCTCGATCTACGACTTCTTCATCAAGCGGGCCTACGACCAGCTCTTCTACGACCTCTACTGGGGCTCGAGCTTCATCCTGGTCGGGACGCCGTCGGGCGTCACCCTCTCCGCCGAGGGGGCGCAGCATTCGTGGAAGTCGGACATTCAATTTCCGAACCTGATCTCCTGGGAGCCGTGCTTCGCGCTGGAGGTGGACTGGATCCTCTCCGACGCGATCGCGCGGCACTTCTCGGGGGAGAACCAGGGCCGCTGCGGCGTGCTCATCCGGTGCATCACCCGCGCTCTCCGGCAGGACGAGCTCCTCGCGCGTCTCGGGAGACAGCAGCGCTTCAAGGCCGAGCTCCCCGCGGGCGCGGCGCTGCTCCCCGCGGGCTTCGCTCCGCATCCGGGCGCCCTCGACGAACGCACGGTGGCCCCGCTCCCCGCAGCGGAGCTCCTCGCCACGCTCCGGCGCGACGTGCTGGCCGGAGCCTACGCGCTCGTGGACTACCGGGGCTACGCCGGCTACGAGCCCGGCGAGAACGTGGTGCACCTCTTCGCGCTCGGCGGGATGGCCAGCGAGGCGCTCAAGGCCTCCGACGCGCTTCTCGCGCGGGGGATCTACGCCAACGTCTTCGTCGTGACCTCGCCCGACCTGCTCGCCGGGACCCTCGCTGCGCGAGACGGCTATCGCCACATGCGCGAGGGCCTGGGCGTGACGGGCGACCTCCACCTGCGGCGCCACGTCGAGGTGGCCGGGTCGCCGCAGCTCGCGACGCGCGCCGACCTGATCCTCGTCGCCGGGCGACGCATACCCATCGTCTCGGTGGCCGACGGAGAGGTCGGGCTGCTCGACAACCTGGGCAGCCTCGTCGGAGTTCGCCAGCTCGCGCTCGGCGTGCGCAAGCCGAGCAAGTGCGGCCGTCCCGCCGAGGTCTACGCCGACCAGCAGCTCGACGCGGCCGCGATCGTCGAGGCCTGCGGGCAGGTGCTCGCCGAGACCGCGCTCGAGAACGTGCTCCTCTCGCGCGAGCTCCTCGGTGGCGAGCCAGTGGGCGGCGAGCTCCTCGGCGGGTCCGAGGCGCGCTCGTCGGCTTCGCCCCGGACCTGGCGAGACCTCTGGCCCGAGTAGCTCGCCTCTCGGCGAGACCCCTGTTCTGAGTGGATCGCCCCTTGCACTAGCCAGGTCCCATGCAGTGGCACAGCCCCAGGGCCCGCGTCGGCCTGGTCGTCTTCCTTTTGGCGGGGGTCCTCATGGATCCCGCGGCCCTGCATGCCCGTGGGCCCGCTCCCGAGCCGAGCCAGAGCCCGAATGCGACTGGCGACAAGCGTCCCCAGAGCCGGCTGGCGGGCTTGCTCCCCGGGCGCCGCCCGGAGCTCGCGCCCGCGCCGGGAGGGGGGCGAACCGCCGCCTGGCTGCGGCCCTGGCGCCTCATCCGACGCCCCGACCTGCGGGCCACGGTGCGCTCCCTCAAGCGCCTGCAGCGCATGACGCTCATCTCCGCTCTCTCCCACTGGATGGAGCTGAAAGCGCGAATTACAGGCAAAGCGATCGAACCCCCAAAGCCCCCGACCGAGGGGCGCTTCTTTCGCCTGAACCTGCTCGCCGCCGCGACCTTTCCTTCGCGCTGGATGCTCCAGCAGGGCAAGGGCCCCCTCGCCTACTGGATCGGCAAGAACCTCATCTTCGACAACCTGAAGATGATCCCCATCCTCTCGCTCGGGCTCTCTCCGGCCCTCGTCGCCGCGGCCATCTTGCTCAGCGGCCCCGTGATGGACAACGGCTTCACCCTCGGCGTGGCGCTGCGCTACCACCAGCGGCTCAAGCGCGAGAGCGGCAACCCGGAGCACGGGCTCAAGGACACCCTGCGCGTGCTGCTCGGCGACTACGACACCTACGTGCGCGAGCTCCGCGCCCAGCACCATAGGGACCAGCGCGTCGCCCATCGCCTGGCCGTCCGGCGCGCGGGCCAACGCGCCGCGCATCCCGCGGCCGCCTCGTCTCCCCACGCCGGAGACCCCCGACCCGAGGCTCGGGAATAGACTCGGTCGGCCACCTGGCCGGATGCGTCCTTGACCACGCCCGCCGGGCGGCAGCCCCGTCAGCCAGACCGTCGCGACGGCCAGATAGCCGATTTTGCGGTGGTCTTTAGCAGCGGATCCTGGCCCTCCGCTTGCTACCTATCCTCTTCGTCATCCACAACGACGAGCACAGGAGCACGCCATGAAGCGCTTCGCCATGCAGACCCTATTCGCCGCTTGCTGCCTCGGCCTCTTCGCCGGCACCGCGAGCGCCGCGGAGAAGACGATCTACAGAGCGAACTGGTTCACCCGCGCCGTGACGACCTTCCAGCGCTGGACGATCGAGCGCGCCGCGAAGCAGGACTTCCAGTTCCGCTTCTCCAGTCTGGCCCAGAAGAGCTCGGGAGCGGTCCCCGGCGGTCGCCCAAAGGTGAAGGCGACCCTGATCGAGATCCAGCGCGAGACGGACTCCCCGGGGGGCGGGTTCCGCTACAAGCCTTCGACCAGCATCTTCTTCACGGTGAAGGCGACGTTTGGCGGCAAGACCTACGAGCGCCCCTACGCCTTCTGGACGGACGGATACAAGACCGAGGAAGGCTTCGACACGCGCATCGTCGCCGGCAAGGCCACGCATATGGAAGGCGCGCTCCCGTGGACCAGGGCCATCCCCTGGGAAGAGGTGAAGTAGCCGTTTCGGCCTCCGCGCTCCTGCCGACATCCTCCCCTCTGTAACTTACGCGCGCCCCGTGAGCTGCCCCGCTGCTTCCGCCGGAGCGATGCGCTCATAGCGCAGCACCGGCAAGAAGAGCTCCTCGAGCGTCGCGTCTCGCGAACAGATCCCCCGGCACCGCTCGGGCGTGAGCTGCTCCCGCGCAAACCAGTCGGCCACGAGTGCCTTGCGCGCCGACCCGTGCGTCTCCAGCTCCCACCTCGCCTCGTCGAGGAGCAGCGTCCCTTCGAGCAGATCCGCGAAGTAGGTGGCGAAGCGGCGCGCCCGCGTGCGGACCAGCTCCGCGTCGCTCTGCGCGATGAAGCCGAGCGCCTCGCGGACCTCGCCCGCCGCCTTCGCCACCGCCTCGCGGCTCCGCCGGAGCAATGGGTCGGTCGCGCGCGCCAGCACCTGCTCGACGAGCGCGAGCCCCGCCTCGTGGGCGCGGTCCTTGGTGATGGCTCGCAGCACGTCGAGGGCCAGGATGTTCTCGGTCCCCTCCCACACGGTGTGCGCCTGCGCGTCGCGAAGCTGCCGCGCGAGCGGCCAGTCCTCGATGAAGCCGTTGCCGCCGTACATCTCGAGCGCGTCCACCGCCGCGTTGAGCCCGCGCCGCGCGCACCGGAGCTTGGTGAGCGGCACGAGCAGCCGGAGCAGCGGCTCCCGTCCGGCGAGCGGCTTCCACCCTTCGAGCACCTGCGCGCCCGTCTTGAAGAGCAGCGCCGCCGCCCCTTCGCTCCCGACGAGCAGTCGCATGAGCATCTCGCGGGCCATGCCGTGGTCGACCAGCCGTCGCCCGAACACCTCGCGCTGGGCCGCGTAGATCGCCGCCTCGAGGAAGGCGCGCCGCGCGATCCCCGCCCCCATCGCCGCCACGGAGATGCGCGACTCGGTGACGAAGCTCATCATGCGGTTGATTCCGCGCCCGTCGAGCGCGTTCCCCTCGGCGCCGGCGAGCAGGTAGCCCACGGCCTCCACGAAGTCCACCTCGCCCGTCGGCACCGACCGCGTGCCGAGCTTGTCCTTGATGCGCCGGATGTGCAGCCCGTTCATCCGGTTGCCGTCGAGAAAGCGCGGCACGGCGAAGACGGCGAGGCCCTTGATCCCCGGCTTTCCCCCCTCGGGGCGCGCGAGCACGATCGCCACGCGGCCGTCCACGTTCGAGCAGAACCACTTGAACCCGTTGATGCGCCAGTTCGCGCCGTCGAAGCGAGCGGTGGTCTCGACGGTGGAGAGGTCCGAGCCGCCGACGCGCTCGGTGAGGAACATCGAGCCGTCGAGCCCCTCGTCGTAATCGAGCGCCTTCAGTCGCGGGGCGAAGCGCGCCTTCGTGGCCTCGTTGCCGAACTCCTCGATCATCTGCAGCGCGCCGGTGGTCATGCCGGTGCCGCAGAGCATCCCGGTGTCCGCCTGGCTGAGCAGGTAGTGGTAGGCCACGGTGAGGGGCGCGGGGACGGGGCGGCCGCGGCGCTGCACCTCCTCGGTATACGGCAGCCCGAGGAAGCCCGCCTTCCAGAGGCGTCGCTTCGTGTCGAGACTCGCCGGGGGATGGATGACCTGGTTCACCTCCTCGCCGTTACGGTCCCAGCGCACGAGCTGCGCCGGTCCCTTGTCGATCGCCTCGGCGTTGCGCGCTATCGGGCCGCCGATGAGCCCCCCCATCGCGGCCACCTTCTCCTCGGCCCAGGCCAGGTCTTCGGCGGGGACGTGCCGCTCGAGCTGCAGCCGCAGATTCGGGTCGACGGCGTACCAGTTGAGTCCGATGGCACTCTCGAGCTTGGCGTAGTCGATCATGAAGGCCTCCTCCGTGCGCCCCTAAGGTCTAGCAGAGGAGCAGCCCGAACGGGAGGAGGGGCGTGCGCGGGGGGAGGAGGAGGGGCGTAGCCGGCTACTTGAGCGGCGCCTCGAAGAACTGGCGCGCGGTGTTCACGGCCTGCTCCACCTGACCCACGAGCTCGCCCGCGCGGGCGAGGTTGCCGGCCCGCAGCGCCGCCTCGGCCTGCCCGAGCAGCGCTTCGCCCTGCAGCAGGTGCGGCACCTCGCGCTGGCGGGAGACGGGCACCTTCAGGTTCAGGCCGCCCGAGACGAACGCGGCCGCCATCAGTCCGTACCCCTCGACCATCGGCTCGATGCCGCCGGGCGAGCGCCAGTCCACCTGGGTGTTGCCGGTCGCGACGCCGCGGCCCATGGCGAGCCCGAGGCCGCCGCCGTACTCGACCACCGGGAAGCCGTCGCGCGACTTCGTCGAGCCGGGGCTCTTGAGCTGCTCCTTCGCGCCGAGGACGCCGAAGCCGACTCCGGCCAGCCCCTTCGCGCCGACGAAGACCTTCTTCTGCAGCTTGCCCTGGTCGGTGATCACGTGCGCCACGCCGGCCTTCAGCTCGAGGCCGACGAGCCCCGCGAAGACGCGCAGCGAGTAAGCCTTCACGGCCGCGCGCCCCTGGCCCGCGTGCCCGATGAGATCGATCTTCGCGCTGAAGATGCGCTCCTTGAGCGCCTCGGCCGGCGACTGGTTCCGGCGTTCTTCGCCGTGCGCCCCGCGGGCGAACGCGCGCGACGCGCAACCGAGCGCAACGATCATCACGGCCGCGGCGACGAAAGCTCCACGGCTGTGCAGGCACCTGCTCGTAGACATGACGACCCCTCCTCCAGTGGTGCGGAGCCGCAGTGCAGCGGTCGTGCCATCGATCGTGGGAGGCGGATCCTACGCGCCGGCGCCGCCTTGCCGGCAGGTGGGTCCCGTGGGCGGGCCGAGGCGCCCTCTCGTTTTCCGAGCCTCCTTCGAAGATGCGAGGGTTCGCGCGGCGCGCTCAGGGCTCCTCGCCCGGATCGAGGAGCTCCGGGGAGAGCTTGCGTCCGAGCCAGATGCCGAAGAGGCCGGCCACGCCCCAGGGGACGGCGGCCAAGAGGTGCAGCCGGAGCGAGACGAGGAAGATCCCCTCGAACTGCGCAAACCCGAGGAGCGACATGGCCACGAGCGTCGCGCCGGCCCAGCTCCCGAGCAGCGCCGCCACGGCCGTGCGCGCGCGCGCCCGCCGCCCCCGCCAGGAGAGGAGGAAGGGGGCGAGGAGAAAGAGCGGCGCGCTGAAGCCGACGTACTTCAGGTTGTGGAGAATGACCCCCGGGTGCGCGCCTCCCGGGTGTTTCGGTGCCGTGTGCCAGTAGAAGTAGGCGTCGGAGCGCTCCCACTGCGCGCGGTTGAAGGTGTCGATCCCGGTCTTGCAGCTCGCCGAGGGATGGTCGAAGTCGCAGCGCCAGTAGAAGCCGAGGGGAGGCCCTCCGAGGCGCACGAGCAGGAAGAAGAGCACCAGCGTGCCGCCGACGGCTGGCGCGGCCCAGGTCCAGTCCACGCTGCGCCGCTGCTCGGGGACGCCGCAGCCCGGGCAGGCGAGCGGCCGCTTGGGCGTGATGCGGTAGGTGGCGTCGCACGCCCCGCAGTGCGCCTCCTCGGTGAGCTGCTCGGCGAGGTGCACGCCGAGACGCGCGAAGCCGACGCCGGCGAGCAGGCAGAGGATGTTCACCGTGACGAGAAACATGGGGGCGGGCAGGTGCATGACGGCGCCCTCGCTGACCATGCTGAGCGGGGAGCCGAAGAGCACGCCCACCTGACCTCTCGCCGCGGCGATCCAGAGCACCCACTGGAAGAGCACCACCGCGGCGCCGCCCACGGCGAGCTCGCGGTAGATGCGACGGTGCGCGACGGCTCCGAGCGCCACTCCCGCCAGCATGAAGAGCGCGATGAGCGACAGGATGGTGAGCGGTCCGCCCTTGAGCAGGATCGGCACCGCGCTGCGCAGGCCAGCGGAGCGCATCAGCTCGACCGTCTCGGCCGAGGGGAATTCGAGCGGCAGAAAGAGCTGCTTCACGAAGGGCGTGAAGGTCACGGCCGCGAGGAGGAGGGCCAGCCCGCCGACGTAGATGCCGGTCCAGCGCCACCGCAGCGGCTGCGCTGACGTGGCGGCATCCAGGTCAAGGTCGCGGCCGAGCGCGCTGCCGCACGACGTGCAGCGCGGCACGCCCTCGAGATTCTGCACGCCGCAGGTGGGACAGAAGACGGTGGCGACGAGCTGTGAGCTCATGCGGGCTCCGTGGCGCGGATAGGGACGGGGGTACCGCGCGGAGCGGTGATACGCAACGAGAAGAGAAAGTTAGTGCACCGAGATCTCGGCGAGGACGTCCTGCCAGCCGGCGAGGGTGTCTACGATCTGGGCGCAGTCCTCGTCGGAGGTGATCGGCGCGGCGCTCGCCGCGGCGGCCTCGAGCGCGGCCGCGAAGTCCTCGCCCTCCCAGGCCGTGGCGAGGGTGGTGTGCACGACGAGCGCGTCGGGGCGGCCGTAGTGCGCGTCCACGTAGATCGCGGCCTCGGTCTCGTCCTCCTCCGCGTCCAGGTGGTCGAGCCAATGTCGCGGGCTCTCCGACGCTCCGAGCGTGTCGGTGAGCTCCGCGTCGTGCGGTCCAACCGGTACGGGATCCCGCAACGTCGTCGCGGAGGCGCCCACGCTCTCCTCCTCGGGGACGCTGCGTACGAGGAGGGTCACGACCGGCCCGGCGTCGGTGTCCACCTCGTCGCGCAGGTGCCCGACCAGGGCGGCGAAGTTCACGCGCTTGATCACGGCGTCGCAAGAGCGCCGCGCCTCTTCCTGCACACGGTACAGATCAGGGAGGGATGCCTCCACGGGTCCACCGCCTGGTTCGTTTGGAGGTGCCCATCATACTGAAGCCCACAGCCGTGGGAAAGCCCCTTTGTGGGGCCCGTTACGCTGGCGAGCTGTTCAAGTCGCAGTGCGTCATCCGGCCCGCCGGAGCCTGACGAGGCCCGCAGCCGCTCAGCGCTCCGTCACGAGGGTGAACAGGTACTCCCCCGAGCCGGCCGGTCCGGCCGCGTCGCTGTCCACGACCGCCGCGTAGTCCCCCGGATAGAGGTAGCTGCGGACGGTGCTCTCGTGCTGGCGCAGGCAGCCGCCCTCCGTCGCGCCCGCGCCCCCGTCCGTCTCCTTGAGCAGCTGCAGGTTCACCGGGGTAGTTCCGAGGGAGAGGGCGGTCGCGCGCACCCAGCCCCGCTCCGCGACCTGGAAGCGATACACGACCTCCGAGCCCGCGCGCACGCGGGTCGGCAAGCACGAGACACCGTCGGCCGAGCGATAGGCCGCGAGGTGCGACGGCCCGGCCCGGGTCACGTCCCCCGCGTCCGAGAAGGGCAGGGTGGCGATCCGGATCGGGTCCTCCACCGTTCCCGAGCCCGAGGGCACGGCGAGCGTCCCCTTCTCGCCCTCCGCGCCGTCTACGAGGACCGCCTTCACCTGCGCCAGGATCTCGAGCGTGCGCAGGTTGCGCACGTTCAGGCCGTAGCTCAGGCCCACGCGCGTGAAGTCGCACGGGTCGAAGTACGAGTAGAGGTGGATCCCTTCGTCCGGAAAGAGCGCGAAGCGCATCCCCTCGACGGCGCGCCAGAGGTCGACGAGCGGCACCTTGCGCAGCTGGGCCACGGCCCGCATCACGGCGTTGTAGGTGTGCACGCGCGCGTCGGCGTCCGGGTTGTCCTTGCGCCGCGGCACCGTGGTGACGATGGGCACCACGCCCTTCTGCGCGAGGCCGTCGACGAGGGCGAGCAGGTCGCGCGCGTAGAGACCGAAGTTGGTCGAGCTGCTGTCGTTCGTGCCGTACATGATCAGCGCGTAGCGCGGGTGGATCGCCGCGAGCTCCTGCTCGATGGGAGCCGGCGTGGCGCCGCGCAGGGCCCAGCCGACGGTGCGCCCGATCTTGGTGGCCAGGCTGCGCCGCGCGAAAGGCGAGGTGCCGTCGGCGTCCCCGCCGCGGAAGTAGGTCACCGCGGGCTCAAGGTGCGCGTAGTGATCGAGGACCACCGGCTCGTTCGGGTCGTCGAAGCAGCCCATGAAGTGGCGGCTGTAGGACTGCGAGTCCCCCACCTTGGCGAAGACGTCGTCGCGCCAGGCGCCGCGCGCGGCGATCGCGCGGAGCTCGGCCACGACCGCGGGCGTGAGCGGCGAGAGCACCCGGTCGACGGGATAGTGCCCTACGCGGGGCCGCGTGCGCCCGGCGTCGAGGCGCGGGCCGGCGTCGCGGTGGAGTTCGCCGTCCTCGGGGAGCGGTCCCTTGCGGGCCGCCTCGCGTGCACCGGGCTCGGGGACGCCGCACGCTGCGCCGAGGAGCGCGAGGGAGAACGTGACGGAGAGCGCGAGGGAGAGCGCGCGTGCCGGTGAGCGAGGGACCGACCGGGCTCGGCTCATGGCGCGGCGGAACCTCGCACGGCGGTGGCCTTGCGGCGCGTCGCCGGGCCCTTCGCCGGCCCCGCTGCGTCTTCGACCGGAACCAGTCGGCCCGCCGTCTTCAGCAGGCGCTGCACCTCGTCGTGCGGCATGGCATAGACGGTGTTGCCGTCGCGGCCGGTCATCGTCTTGGCGGCGACCAGCGCGTTGAGGATCGCCTCCTCGGTGGCCTGCACCACGGCCTCGTAGATCGGGTCGAGGCGCAGGTCGGGCAGGCCCACCCAGTGGTCAACGCCGCCGCTGCGCTTGATCGGCGCCGTGGAGAAGGCGAGGAACAGATCCCCGGAGGTGGCGCGGCCGATACCGCCGCACTGCCCGATCCCGAGGCCCGCGCGTGTGGCCACCATCTTGAGCTGATGCGGCAGCAGCGGCGCGTCCGTCGCCACGACCACGATGATCGACCCGTCCTTCTTGCGCCCCGGCTTCGGATAGAGCGGCTTCAGGCCGGTGAGCTTCTTTCCGACGGGGACGCCGGCGATCTGGAGGTCGCCGCGCTTGCCGAAGTTGGTCTGCACGAGCACACCCACCGTGTGCTTGCCCACCACGCGCGAGGCCGTGCCGATCCCGCCTTTGTACTGGAAGCAGACCGAGCCGGTGCCGCCGCCCACGCCCCCTTCTTCGACGGGCCCGGGCTTCGCGGCGTCGAGCGCCTGGTCCACGTGCGCGCCCGTGACGGGGGAGGCCCACGCGTCGCTCAACATCCCCGGCCAGGTCTCCGCGGCGACGGGGAGCGCGGAAGGCTCCGAGCCCAGGCGCAACCGGCCGTGCAGATAGCGCGCGAGGGCGTCCCGCACCGCTCCGACGCTGAGCGTCTCGGTCAGCGCGATCCCGCCCCAGAGCTTGCCCACGGTCTCGAGAAAGGGGAGGCCGGTCATCTCGCCGTTGCCGTTGAGCTGCGCACTCGCCGCCGCCACGGGCTGCCGCGAGCCACGCGGTCGCACGAGGATCCCGGTCACCCCGCTGCGGATGGCGTTCGGTCCCTTGCCGGAATGGATCGTCGCGTGACCGACACTGATGCCGGCCACGTCGGTGATGGCGTTGTAGCGTCCGGGCGTGCCGTTGAAGGGGATGCCCAGCTCGCGGGCTCTCGTCGTCGGTGCTTTGCGCCGCTTACCCTGCGTCGCCTTCTCGGGCATGGCCGAGCTCCTCGACATCGCCAGGAGCCCCCCGAGGAGGAGGGCCATCGGCCAGGTCACCCAGGCCCGTCCACCCATGCGCGCCGCGCGCCGTCCACGCCCGACCTCGTTCATGCCCGGTGGCTCTCCTTGGGCCGTCAGGGGTTGCACGGGGTAAGGGCTTCAACACCCGTGCCAAGCACGACGGTAGCCGGGCGAAACTCAGATCACGGAAATCACCAACGTTTGTTGCGACGCGGCGGGTCACCGGCGCGGCTGGAAGGCCCGCGCCTGGCGGCTGGCCTGGCCATCGTCGGGGACTCGGTGGCCCCACGCAGGACGAGCGCGACGCGCCGGGCTAACGCGATCCGCCGGGGTCGATCACGCCGGACACCGCGGGCAGGCCCCCCGTGCGACCCAGCCACACGTCCAGGGATTGCCGCGCCGCGCTGGAAAGGTCCACGAAGCTGCACCCGACCCCTTTGGGATGGTGGGTATGCACCACGCGGGCGAGCGCGCGCACGGCGGGCGCGTTGCGGGGGACGATCTTGGCCCAGAACACGGTGTCCTCGGGGATGGGCTCCTCAGTGGCGAGGAACATCCCCCCTCGGCTGATGTCCCGCACCTCGGCCCAGAAGCGCGGTCTCTCGTTCTCTTTCGGGATCACGAGCACGGCCGCCTCGGCGGCTTGGCGCACCTCCGTGCGTCGTTCGTCCGAGGTCTCGCCTGCTTTTCGTCGGACAGCCTGCTGCGGGCCGTTCGGTGGGATCATGGTCTTCCCTCCTCTCCCTCCCGTCGGTCGGCCGCGTGCGTCGGCGCGCGTTGCGCCGGCCCCTCGCTCGGTGGCCGTCCGGCGGGCGGACTCTACGCCCGGGCCCGGCCGGGTTTCAAGAGGCGCGCTCGACGGAATGGGGGCGCGGGGCCCAGGGGCGGGAGACGCCTACCAACGTAACCAAGAAGACCCTTATGCGAAGAAATGATCGATATGTGACAAATATTTGCGTAATATCGCAAACAAAATATCTTGCCAGTGTTCGGTCTCGGGGCCATGATGATCGACGAATACCCAAAACCCCAGAACCGAGGAGGAGCCATGCGCCGTCTGCCGACCGGAGCCCGCCTTTCCGACCGTGGCTGTCGTCGACCGTCGCTGGGGCTCGGGCTGGGGCTCACGCTCGCCCTGGCGGCGGCCTGCTCGGGCCAGGCCCAACCGGGCGCAGGAGACACCTCCGGAGACGCGGGCGTCACCCCGATCTCGACCGGCCTGCCCGAGGGCGCCGAGGATCCCTTCGGCTCCCTCGACGAAGGCCTCGGAGGTGGCACGGTGCAGAACGGACTGCCCTGTGCGGACCGGTGCGTGCCGACCACCGACCTCTGCGTGGGGGTGACCTGCGCGGGCAACCAGACCTGCATCGAGGGCAAGTGTGTGAGCGGTTGCTTCCTCTCGCCCTGCGCCGGCGTGACCTGCGACCCGGGGAACTTCTGCTCGGGCGGCAAGTGCGTGCCCATCAGCCCGTGCAGCAAGAGCTGTGGGGACGGGATGGCGTGCCACCGGGTCTGCCCGACGGCGGACGCGTGCAGCGGCGTGACCTGCGGCGGCTGCCAGTCCTGCGTCGGTGGCAAGTGCGTGGACAATCCGTGCGCGTGCATGACCTGCAAGGCGGGGGAGTTCTGCTCGGGCGGGACCTGCATCGACTCCTGCAATTGCCCCGGCGGCTGCGCGAGCGGCAAGACCTGCGCCTACGGGCAGTGCGTCTCGACGGGCGGGACCGGAGGCACGGGCGGCGGCAAGACGTGCACCTGCGTCGGCAAGCAGTGCGGCGAGGACGACGGCTGCGGCACGAAGTGCGCGACCGGGGCGTGCGCTCCGGGGCGCGTCTGCACGGCGGGCAGCTGCGTCTGCAAGGCGGACTGCGCCGGCAAGACCTGCGGGGCCGACGACGGCTGCGGGGGCAAGTGCCTGTCGGGGAGCTGCGCGCCGGGCAAGATGTGCTCGAAGGGGGTGTGCGTCTGCAAGCCGAACTGCACGAACAAGGAGTGCGGCGCCGACGACGAGTGCGGTGGCAAGTGTCAGACCGGCGGCTGCCTGCCCGGCAAGATGTGCAACAAGGGGGTCTGCATCTGCAAGCCGGACTGCGCGGGCAAGGCCTGCGGCGCCGACGACACCTGCGGGGGTATTTGCCAGAGCGGCACCTGTCCGACGGACAAGATGTGCTCGAAGGGCCTGTGCGTCTGCAAGCCCAACTGCACGGGCAAGGCCTGCGGCGCCGAGGACGGTTGCGGCGGGAAGTGCCAGACCGGCTGGTGCCAGCTCGGGTGGGGCTGCTCGAAGGGGAGCTGCATCTGCGCCCCGAACTGCACCGGCAAGGCTTGCGGCGCGGCCGACGGCTGCGGCGGCACGTGCAGGCAAGGGAGCTGTCCGGTGGGCGAGTTCTGCCAGTCCATGGGGTGCTGCAAGCCCGACTGCACCGGCAAGGCCTGCGGGGCGGATAACGGCTGCGGCGGCACCTGCCAGACGGGCTCCTGCCCGGCCAACCAGTACTGCGACGCCGGCAAGTGCACGAGCTATCCGCCCTGCCCCTGCGGTCAGGCGCGCGTGGCCGGCCAGTGCGCCCCGCTCTGCGGCGCGAGCCAGACGCTCTGCGGCTGCACCACCTGCTGTGGCCTCTCGCAGGTCTGTGACCCGGTCTCGCTCACCTGCACCTCGCCGATCAAGTAGTCCCTTCGGCGGTCGAGTAGCCCACGCCGCAAGAGGACGCGACCGAGCGTGCATCCTCGCCCGCTCTGAGGTATTCCCCGCAGGGAGCAGGGAGACTTCATGAGCAAGTGCGGCCACTGTCAACGTCAGAAGGGGAGGCGCGCGTGCCCGGCCCTCGCGGGGGTGATCTGCAGCGCCTGCTGCGGGCAGCACCGGGGGCGCGAGCTCGCGTGCCCCTCGGACTGTCCCTACTTCGTCGAGGCCGACGGGAGCGCGTCGCTCCTCGCCGCCTACAACGCGGCCACCGAGAAGCTGTTTGCCGCCATGTTCGCGGACGACGACTGGTGTCTCGCGGCGCACGCGTCCCTCTTTGGCAAGGGCAAGCGGCGTGTCCCCGAAGCCTGGGAGGAGTCCAACTTCGCGGGCTTCATGGCGCACGGCTTCACCGACGGCACGGGGCAGCGCTATGTCGATCGCTACCTGCACGAGCGGGGGACGCGGCTCAAGCTGGCCGAGACCAAGGCCCTCGAGGCGCTCAGGAACGCGTGGTTCTCGGCCTTCGAGATTCAGGAGATCCGGGTAGACGAGGGGCTGGAGCTCCGAGATCTGATCACCGGAAACACGTTCTTCGTGCACGAGAAGACCGGGACGCACGCCGTGGTGAAGTTCGACGCGCTGCTGGCCTGGGTGACCGATCACGGCGGGCGCCGCATCTTCACCGGCGACAACGCGAGAGTGCCTCGGGGGCACCTGGACGCGGTGTTGAAGGCCCTGCGAAGCGCCCTCACCAAGGCGAGGAAAGCGCGCCCCGATCTCCCGGCGAGGGCGCTCACCGCCGCTGCCGTGGGCCCCGCGCACCACGCACTTCTTCGCGCCTCCATGGCCCAGCAGCCCCCGCGCATCCGGACCATGGACGGCGAGGAGGTGGTCTTCTGCGAGGCGCTCTTCGACCTGTCGGACGTCGAGGCGGTGACGGAGAAGCTCGCGGCGCACCCGGACCTCGACGACGACGGCGACGGGGCGTTCCACTGGATGGACCGCAAGGGCCGACAGCAGCTCGGGCCGGGAGCGCTCCACCTCGGAATCATCGCGATCCAGAAGGGACGGCTGAAGCTCGAGACCCAGTCGAAGGAGCGGCTGGCCCAGGGCAAGGCCTTCCTGGCCGGGCTCCTCGGCGAGCTGGCCACCCATCGCCTGGACGCCGTCAAGGACCTCGAGGTCGCGCTCAGGGAGCACGCGCAGCGCCCGCGCGCACAGCCGCAGGCTGGCATTCCTCCGGAGGTCCAGGCCGAGCTGCTGAGCAACTTCTTGCAGCAGCACCTCACCCAGTGGATCGACGAGCAACTGCCCGCGCTCGACGGCCAGACGCCCCGCGAGGCCGCACGCACGAAGCGAGGGCGGGAGAAGGTGGCTGCGCTGCTCAAGGAGCAGGAGCACTCGGCCCAGCGCATGCCGGGTGGCGATCGGGTCGACTTTGCCGCCGTGTACGAGAAGCTCGGGCTTCGAGCCACGGAATAGCGGGGGGCATGGCGCGCCGCTTGAGGGCGTGTTCCACGCAGTCGATGAGGTACTCCGCCGCCCGACGGACCCGGAGCTGCTCGCCGGTCTGGAGCGCGGCCTGCCGCATGTGGAGGCGTTCGGCCGGGCCGAGGCGGACGAAGGCCTCGAGGTTCGCGCGCAGAGACGCCACGCTCTCGCTGGTGTGCACGTAGCCGTTCACGCCCTGCCGCACCAGGTCCATCGCGCCGCACCGGTCGGAGATCAGCACCGGCACGCCTACGGAGAGCGCCTCGTTCACCACGATCCCCCAGCCGTCCCAGCGCGAGGGGAGCGCGAGCAGGTCGGCCGCGGCGATGCGGCCAAGGACCTCGTGCGAGGCCACGGGTCCTTCGAGCCGCACCCTCCCGGCGAGGCCCACCTCCGCGACGCGCCGCTCGAGCTCCGCACGCTCGGGGCCGGCGCCGGCGATCGCGAGGTGCAGCCGCGCCGACTGCCGCAGCAGCGGGCGGATGGCCTCGAGGAGCAGGTCGAGCCCCTTGCGATGGACGAGCTGCCCCAGATACAGGACCTCGAGCCGGTCGGGGCGCCGGTGCGGCGCGACGGCCTCCCGGTCCGCGCCCCGGCAGAAGTAGCCGAAGGGGTAGAGGCCACGCTCCGGCACGCCGAGCGCGCGATAGTAGTCGAGGGCGAAGTGCGACACGGCCAGAGCCCCGGTGGCGGCTCGCGCGATGGCGGTGCCGAGGGCCCGGCGAGTGATGCGCAGCGGAAGGGGACGCGGGGCGCGCGCATCCGGGGACTCCGAGAAGATGAGGTAGCGGGAGCCTGCCCCCGCGAGGGTGCTCAGGGCCACCGCGAAGGGCGCCTCCATCCAGATGCCGTTCACCACGTGCACGCGGTGCCGCTGCCGCCACGCGAGGCGTGCGGCCAGAGAGAGCGCGTCCCCGTCGGAGAGGAACCGGTGCCGGTAGCTGCCGAGCCGCGCCTTCCAGCCGAGCTCTAGGCGATCGGCGGGCAGGTGGCGCGCGAAGACGACGTGCAGGTCCACGCGGCCCGTCGCCTCCAGGGCCTCCAGCAGGTCGTTCTGGTACGGAGCGGGGAAGCCGATCCAGATCGTGAGCGGGACAGGTCGGGTCACGTCGCCTCCTTTACAGGCCGGTCCAGATGCGGCCCTTGCGCCACTCCTGGGCCATGAAGGTCGCGCCCTCCTCAGTGAGATGCCCGTAGTCGAACTGCACGGGCGCCCCGGAAGGGACGGTGGTCACACACCCGGTCGGCCCGCAGAGCGTGCGATAGGCCGAGACGTACTCCACCTGCGCGGCGGCTAGCTCGCGCGCGAAGATGCCGTCGAGCTGCTTGAGCTCTCGCACGCGGGCTGCCTCGACTACCTCGGGTCGGCCGTGCGCCTCGGCCAGCGCCACCAGACGGGGAAGCGCGATGCGGTATTCCACGATCGGCCCGATGACGATGACGCGGGGTGCGAGCTTCTTCACGTGCTTGACGGTCGCGAGCAGCGGCCCCAGATCCGCGGGGCGCCACCGGGCAGCGAGGACCACCGCCTCGAGTCGATGCTGCGCGAGGAACTCCCCGAGCAGCGGCCGCATCAGCTCGGGACAGGGCTTCTCGCCCGAGGCCCCGCCGAGGAGCGGCTTGCAGCCCGCGCCGGTCCCCTGTAGCAGGCGGACGTCGCGATAGGCGTTGGAGAGACCCTTCCAGTACTGCGCGGCATGGCTATCTCCCAGGAGCAGGATATTCCGCGCGCCGGCGACCGGCTTCAGACAGATATCCGTCCGGAAATCCTCTATCCGGTTGTACTTCGGCGTGAGAAAGCAAACCCCGTCCCGATAGACTGGTACCGTCGGGTAGCCCAAAAAAGACGCATACTGCGTCGCCTTCGCCGAGAAGCGCGTGGGGAGGCCGCGGGTCAGGACCAGCGCGCCGCCGACCGCGAGCAGGGCCAGGGCGGCGAGGCACGAGGCGCGCACCAGAGCGCGCGGCGAAGACGCGAGCTGGCGCGTGCGAAAGGGCTGCTCGACGATCCACCAGGAAAGCGCACCGCAGCCGATAGCGGCGGCGACCAGGCCCACCTTGGCCAGGCGTGAGGGGAAGGTCTGTACGCCGAGCGCATAATAGACGTCTAGCGGCCAGTGCCAGAGGTAGACGGAATACGAGATGAGTCCGACGGAGACGAGCGGTTTGACGGACAGAAGTCGGGACACGCCCGTGAGGTCCCGCTCTCCGGCGTGGAGCAGGCAGGCCGCCCCCAGGCACGGCACGAGCGCCGCATAGCCCGGGAAGGCGGTGCCCGGGTCAAAGGAGAAGATCGCGAGGAAGATGAGCAGCAAGCCGAAGACGGCGAGGGCCTCACGCCAGAGGACCGAGCGCACCTCGGGAAGGGCGCCGATGGCGACCAGGGTGCCGAGGAGAAACTCCCAGGCCCGGGTGGGCATTGAATAGAACGCAATCCGCGGCGCATAGACGGTCGCCACCAGATTGAGCGCGAACGAGGCGAAGGCCAGCCCCACGACGGTCGTGACGTACCGCCCGCGAAAGTATTTCTTGATGCAGACAAAGAGCAGCGGGAAGGCCAGGTAGAACTGTTCCTCGACCCCGAGCGACCACAGGTGCAGGAGCAACGACGAGCCGTCCTTGCCGCCGAAGTAGTCCGCCGCGTCGAGGAAGTAGAGGTTGGACGCGAACAGGGCGGAGGTCACCACGCTCTGTCCGAAGGCGTGGAGCTCTCGCGGGAAGAGGAGCCAGAGGGCCGGCAGGCTGGTGAGCAGGATCGTGACCGACACGGCGGGCAGGATGCGCCGCGCGCGCCGCTCGTAGAAGCGTGCCAGCGAGAACGAGCCCTGCTCGACCTCGGTCCAGACGAGGCGTGAGATGAGATAGCCGGATATGACGAAGAAGATATCGACGCCGACGAAGCCGCCGGCAAACCCCGCGATGGGCGCGTGAAAAAGCACCACGGCCAGCACCGCGACGCATCGCAGACCGTCGAGGTCGCTCCTATACCGCATGGGCCCCGGTGTGGCGGTCAATGGGGCGCCAGCGCGCGCAGGTGCGCGACCAGCCGATCGCCGTAGTCGTCCCAGGTGTGCCCGGAGCGCACGGTGCGTTCGGCCGCCTGGCCGAGCGCGCGGGCGTGGTCGCGATGTTCGTAGAGGTAGACCAGCCGCTCCTTCAGCGCGTCCACGTCGCGAATCGGGACGACCTGGCCATTCACGCCGTCCTCGACCAGATCGGAGGCGCCCACCTGCTCGGTCACGATTACCGGCAGCCCACAGGCCATCGCCTGCGGGACTACCATCCCGTAGCCGTCGAAGACCGACGCCATGACCGCCACGGAGCCCTGGGCGAAGAGCCCCGGCAGCTCCTTTTGCGGGTACGGGCCCTTGAAGACGATGTCGTCCCGGCGGTACTGCCGCATCACGGGCCCGAGGGAGGTCGTGTCGAGCCCGCCGCCGACGAACCAGAGCTCCGCGCGGGGCAGGTGAAGCTCGTAGAACGCCTTCAGGAGGTACTGCACCCCTTTGCCGGGATGCACCGTGCCGCACTGGATGACCCGGAAGACGTCGTCGGTCTTCGTTCCGGGGCGAAAGCTGCTCAGGTCCACCCCCGGCGGATTGACGAGGATCTTCTCGGCGGGGATTCCCTCGGCCACCATCGAGCGCTTGGCGATGCTGCTGAGCGCGAAGACCCGGTCGGCCAGGAGGAACTCCTGGTGCTCCTTCTCGATGAGCCATTCGCCCGCGGCGGGCCCCGGCCCCTCGATCGGGAAGTGCCCCGCTCCCTCGAGCTGCCAGAGCGCGCGCTCCTCCTGCTGCAGCGTGCGCTCGCGCCGGTGATGGAGGCTGCCGTGGTCCACCACGGTCTTGAGCCCGAGGGCCTTCGCCCGCTCGATGGCTTTGAGGGAGAAGGCGGAGAGCCCGATGAAGATGTCCGCCCCGTCGGGGAGCGCGCGGGAGAGGCGCGTCTCGAAGAGCTCGTGGATCGACCGATCGGCGAAGGCCTTGATGGGCGGGCTCATCCAGCGGTAGTTGCTTTGCAGCAGCCGGGCGTAGAGGCCGTTGGCCAGGAGCGAGACGACCTTGTCGTCGGGAATGCCCCAGCGGCGGGTCATGAAGTTCGGGTAGTCGTGGATCAGGCGGTAGAGCAGGCCGCGCCGGAGCAGCTGCACCGCCTGGTCGTAGATCCAGTACCGGCTGCGGCACGAGGTGATGACCTTCATCGCGCGTGACCCGTTCTGGCGAGGACGCGGCGAGCCAGGCCGCGGACGGCGTCCTCCACCGGGGTGCGGCGGCGGAAGCTGGCCTCGAGCCGTTCGAGCTGGGCGGCCGACAGGCGCCAGGCCGAGGCGCCGCAGTTCTCCTCGACGCGGGAGACAGAGCTCGCCTTGGGCAGAACGACGACGTTCTCCTTCGCGAGGCACCAGGTCAGCGCCACCTGCGCCGTAGTCTTGCCCAGAGCCGCGGCGAGGGCAGGCAGCGCGTTCTGCGCGTCCCATCGGTGGAGGTTCGAGAGGCTCCCACCGAGGGGACTGTAGGCGAGGACGGTCACCCCGGTGCTCCGGCAATAGGGCAGGAGGTCCAGCTCGTGCTTGCGGTCGGCCAAGCTATAGCCGACCTGATTGCTGACGATCCGGTAGCGGGACATGGCGGCCTGGGCTTCCTTGAGCTGGGCCACCGAGAAGTTGCTCACGCCGACGAAGCGCACCTTGCCGGCGGTCACCAGCGCCTCCATCGCGGCCATCGTTTCTGCGATCGGGACGCGAGGGTTGGGCCAGTGGACCTGATAAAGGTCAATATGGTCCGTTGCCAGGGCTTCGAGGCTCCGGTCGGCGGCGGCGAGCACGTCCTGGTAGGCGAGGTGCGCCGCGGAGACCTTGGTTGCGACGAACACGCGCTCCCGCAGGCCACGCAGCGCCTCGCCTACCGTTTCCTCGGTGCCGTAGGCCTCGGCGGTGTCGATGAGACACGCCCCGAGCTCCACGCCGCGCCGGAGAGGCTCCGCCCCCGCCGTATACTTCCAGGTGCCTTGCCCGATAGCGGGGAGCATGACGCCCGTCGTGCCGAGTTCTATTAGACGCATAGCAGATTCGCCCCCTAGTACCGCTGGAATTCGTCCCACGCCCGGCGGATCCAGATGCTCATGGGTAGCTCGCGCGCGATGCGGAAAGCCCGGTTGAGCTTGTAGTTCGACTTGCACTTCGCCGCGGCGACGGTGAGGAGCAGCAGCGAGCGGGGCCGGTAGCCCTTGTAGACGTCGTAGTTGAACCAGTCGAAGGCGCGCTGGATCTCCTTCGTGCTGAAGCCGGGCAGGTCGAGGATGGCCTTGGCCCGGATCATCTCGTCGTCGGGGACCTCGGGGAGGAGGTTCTGCGTCTTGCAGACCTCGTGCAGATCGACGCCGGGAAACGGCTCGAAGATGTTGTGGTACTGCCAGTCGGGCTGACAGGCCCGGTTCAGCTTGATCGTTTGACGGAAATCCTCGTAGGTCTCGCCCGGCACGCCGATGAGGTTCAGGAAGGCCACCTTCAGCTTGTGCTTGCGCGCCGTCTGGACCCAGTAGATCACGTCGTCGTTGGTGTAGTAGCGGTGAAGGACCTCGCGGCGTACGCGCTCGCTGCCGGATTCGACGCCGAGGTTGACGTAGCGAAAGCCGGCCCGCGCCATGGCCGCGAAGAGCGTCTCGGCCTGGTCGTTGCGCATCGGGCGCACGTTCACGCCGAACGAGCAGGGATGTTTGCGGCGGGCGTTGAACTCGGTGAGCGCCTCGCACAGCTCGAGGACCCACGGCATCCGGACGTTGAAGGTCTCTCCCTCGAAGAAGAAGGCGTTGGCCGAGCTCTGTTCGGCGAGCGGCTCGACCTCGGCCAATATGTTCGCCGGCGATCGGTGGCGCACATACGTGCCCGGGGCCGTGTCCCGCATCTTGTGATGGAAGCAGTAGGTGCACTCGAAGGGGCACCCGCGGCAGAGCATCACGGTGTGGGGGGTCTCGTCGGCGCGACGGATCCAGCGGGTCCAGAGGGAGCGGTCGGGAAAGGGCAGCGCGTCCAGGTTCTGCACGAAGCTTCGGGGCGGGTTCTTGTGCAGCGTGCCGTTCCACCGGACCCAGAGGTTGTCGATTCCCACGGGCGCCTCGCCTCGCTCCAGGCACTGCACCAGCTCGAGCATGGGGTACTCGCCCTCTCCCACGCAGAGCGCGTTGAAGTCGGTCAGGTAGTCCTCGTGGGGGTTCAGCGTGACGTGAATGCCGCCCACGATGAGGAAGAGCTCGGGGAACCGACGCTTCAGGTGGGCGGCGGTCTCGCGCATGAAGGTGAACTCGGAGGTCATGGACGAGAACCCGACCACCGTGGGGCGAAAGCGGGCGATCTCGCGCTCGATGGCCGCGCGGGGAGTGTCTCGCGTGAGGACCATGAGGTCCGTCTGGTGCCCGTGCTGCCGCAGGAGAGCCGATATATAGGAGAGACCGAGCTGGATATGCCCGTTCAGACGCAGGGGCTTGAAGGGCGGGGGGAGCGCATCCTGGAGCGAGGTGAGGAACAGGACTCTCATGGGCGGCTTTCCTCCTGGGTTGGGAGGCCAGACGCGCGAGGGGGGGGATTTCTGACGCGCGATCGACCGCGGTATCGAGGTTTCTAGCGGCGGCGTGCTACGGTGCGTCGAAGAGCGCATCACCACCGTGGCGACGTCGATCCGAAGCCCAGCCGAGCTGCGACTCACCCCGTCCCTCACGCCGCACGGACGCCTCGGGATCGTTGAGCAGGAGGACGCCCCGGCGCTCGAGCCGGGACTCGGTGCGCGCCTGCGGAAGGCCTTCGCGCGCGGGTCGGGGCACGGGCTGCTCCGCCTCGGGGCCGGGGAGGTGGGCCAGGCCCTGCCACCCGTGTTCGGCTACTGGCGCGAGCTCGGCAGCCGCTTCGTCACGGCGCTCTGCACGCGGGCCGACGGAGAGGGCCGCGACCGCGAGCTGCCGCCGCCGCCGGAAGACCTCGACGAGCTGGCCGCGGCTGCACCTCTGATGCCCGGCGCCGAGTACCTCACCGTCGAGGTGCTGCGCGCGCTGTGGGCGGAGCTCGGGGAGGCCTTTGCGGTCGAGCTCGCCGAGGCGGGCGTTTCGCTTTCGGACTACCTCAAGGGGCTCCACCCGGCCTGGAACGTGGTCGGTCGGGTGCACTTCAACCTCGCGGAGAACCGCAAGGACGAGCAGGCCCCGTTCGCCTTCCTCGCGACGTACACCCACCGCCTCTCGGGGCAGGGCAAGGCCCAGCACCTGCCGCTCGGCCAGGCCCTGCGGGAGTACGCGGGCGCGGCGAACAAGGGGAAGCTCCTCTCCCTCTTGCTCCCGGTCCAGCGCGCGGCCGAGGAGTGCGCCTGGCTCGAGCAGATGGTGGATGCGGGGGAGCTCTTCCACCCGCTGCGCTGGTCGCCCGAGGAGGCGTTCCGCTTCCTGGGGGATGCGGAGACGCTCGAACGCGCGGGCGTCGTGGTCCGCATGCCCGCGAGCTGGCGCGTGGGGCGACCCTCCCGGCCGCGGGTCACGGCCACCGTCGGAGCCGGGGCCCCTTCCGCGCTCGGCACCGACGCGCTCCTCGACTTCCAGATGCAGGTCACGCTCGACGGCGAGGCGCTGACAGCGGCCGAGCTGAAGCAGCTTCTGGCCGGCACGAGCGGGCTCGCGTTTCTGCGTGGCCAGTGGGTCGAAGTGGATCGCGAGCGGCTCGACCGCACGCTGCGTGGCTTTGCGCAGGCCGAACGGCTGGCGGCCGAGGGGGGCCTCTCGTTCGCCGAGGCGCTGCGCCTGCTCGCCGGGGCGGAGGTCACGCGCGACGGTCCGAGCGGCGCCGATCCCGACTGGTCGCGGGTCGTGGCCGGTCCGTGGCTGGCCGAGACCCTCAAGGGGCTGCGCTCGCCCGACGCCCTCGCCGCGGTCGATCCCGGTCGTGAGCTCCACGGCACGCTCAGGCCCTACCAGCAGGTGGGCGTGCGCTGGCTGCACCTGCTCTCGCGGCTGGGCCTGGGCGCCTGCCTCGCCGACGACATGGGGCTCGGCAAGACGATCCAGGTGCTCTCGCTGCTGCTCGTGCTGCGGCGCACGTCCGTCGAGAAGGAGCGGCGGCCGAGCGTGCTCGTGGCTCCCGCCTCGCTCCTCGCCAACTGGGCCGCCGAAATCCAGCGCTTCGCACCCGGGCTCAAGGCCCTCGTGGCGCACCCGTCGGTCACGCCGGCCAGCGAGCTCGCGGCCATCGACCCCGCGCGGCTCGAGGGCCTGGACCTCGTGATCACGAGCTACGGCTCGCTCCTGCGCGTCCCATGGCTGGCCACCACGGAGTGGCAGCTCGCGGTGCTGGACGAGGCCCAGGCGATCAAGAACCCCGCGGCCCAGCAGACCCGCGCGGCCAAGAAGCTCCGGGCGCGGGCGCGGATCGCGCTCACCGGCACGCCGATCGAGAACCGCCTCGGCGACCTGTGGTCGATCTTCGATTACCTCAACCCCGGCCTCCTCGGCTCGGCCAAGGAGTTCACGCGCTACACGAAGAGCCTGGCCGACAAGGCGCACAACCCGTACGGCCCGCTGCGAGACCTCGTGCGCCCCTACATCCTGCGCCGGCTCAAGACCGACCGGAGCGTCATCTCCGACCTGCCCGACAAGACGGAGCTCAAGGCCTTTTGCCAGCTCAGCCGCCGGCAGGCCGCGCTCTACCAGCAGGCCGTCGCCGAGCTCGGCGAGCAGCTCGACGACGCCGGGGGGATGAAGCGCAAGGGGCTGGTGCTCGCCTTCCTGATGCGCTTGAAGCAGCTCTGCAACCACCCCTCGCAGTGGCTGGGCGACGGCGCGTGGGCCGAGGCCGACAGCGGCAAATGGGCGCGCCTGCGGGAGCTCGCCGAGGTGATCGCCGCCAAGCAGGAGAAGGCGCTGGTCTTCACCCAGTTTCGCGAGGTGACCGCGCCGCTGGCCGCGTTTCTCGGCGGTGTGTTCGGTCGCCCGGGCCTCGTGCTCCACGGCGAGACGGCGGTGAAGAAGCGCCAGGAGCTGGTCGCGCGCTTTCAGGACGACGAGGCGGTGCCCTTCTTCGTGCTGTCGCTGAAGGCCGGTGGGTCGGGGCTGAACCTCACCGCCGCCTCGCACGTGATCCACTTCGACCGCTGGTGGAACCCGGCCGTCGAGAACCAGGCCACCGACCGCGCCTTCCGCATCGGGCAGACGAAGAACGTGCTGGTGCACAAGTTCGTCTGCCGCGGCACCGTCGAGGAGAAGCTCGACGCGCTCATCGAATCGAAGAAGGCGCTCTCGAAGGAGCTGCTCGAAGGCGGCGCCGAGCTGAAGCTGACCGAGCTCGGGGACGAGGAGCTGCTCCGGCTCGTGGCGCTAGACCTCAACGCCGCGATGAAGGAGTGAGGCGTGAGCTTCTACGATAGACGGGGCTGGAAGCCCTACGTGCCCGTGGCCGAGCGGCGGCGGCAGGCCGAGCACGAGCTGCAGAAGCTGGCGAAGAAGGGCCACCCGATCTCGCCGGTGCTGCTCGAGGGGCGAACCATCGCGAGGACCTTCTGGGGGAAGGCCTGGTGCGAGAACCTCGAACGCTACAGCGACTTCGCGAATCGCCTGCCGCGCGGGCGGACCTACGTGCGCAACGGCTCGGTGGTGGACCTGCAGCTCGCCCCGGGCGCGGCCAGCGCGATCGTCAGCGGCTCGGCGCTCTACAAGGTCGCCGTCAACGTGTTGCCGCTGCCCAAGCCGCGTTGGCGCTCGCTCTGCACCGACTGCGCGGGGGGGATCGACTCGCTCGTCGAGCTCCTTCAAGGACGCTTTTCCAAGGGCGTGATGGAGCGCCTCTGCCAGCCGGCGACCGGCCTCTTCCCCGCGCCCGCCGAACTCACCTTCACCTGTAGCTGCCCCGACTGGGCCTCGATGTGCAAGCACGTCGCCGCCACCTTCTACGGCATCGGCGCGCGGCTCGACGAGAAGCCCGAGCTCCTCTTCACTCTGCGCCAGGTCGACCAGCAAGACCTGCTCGCGAGCGCCGGCAAGGGCCTGCCGCTCTCGAAGAAGGGCCCCGCGAAGGAGAAGGTCCTGGTCGCCGACGATCTCTCGGAGCTCTTCGGGCTGGAGCTGGGAGCGGTCGAGGACGACGCGCAGGAGTCGAAGGCGAAGACAAAGACGAAGACGAAGGCCAGGGCGAGGCCGAAGCCCAAGGCCACGCAGGCCAAGGCGAAGCCCAGGGCGAAAGCCAAGCCCGGGGCCCGCGCGTCGAAGCGCAAGCCGTCCAGGCGCTGAGCGGGGCGGCCGTGCAGCAGAGGGTCAAGCGGGAGCGCCGGCGGTGAGGGGGGCAGAAGCCGGGGCTGCCCGCCGCCTCGAGCAAGCGGGAAGGTTGTCGACGGCATGCGACTCTGTCCGACTCTTGTAGGCAAAGTTCGCCTGGTGCATCCTGCTCGCGTGCCCAGGGACCACGTATGTCGAGCGGCGCCAGGATGATGACGACCAACGAGCCCTGGGTGTCCGTCGAAGGCGTCGCAAAGCACCTCGGGGTAGCGCGGGACTCCGTGTACCGCTGGGTCGAGGGTCGAGGGTCGTGGGCTGTCTGCGCACAGGATTCGGAGGCCTCTGGAAGTTCAAGCTATCCGAGGTGGACGAGTGGGTCCGTGCCGGCGGCGCCGAGCACGACGAGCTCGAACGCGACAAGGAACGACGCTGATGGCCATCAAGAAGTCTGACCTCTACTCCTCGATCTGGGCCTCGTGCGACGAGCTTCGCGGCGGCATGGATGCCAGCCAGTACAAGGACTACGTCCTGTTCATGCTGTTCATCAAGTACATCACGGACAAGTACGGGAACAGCACCGACTTCGCCCCGCCCGTCACCATCCCGAAGGGCGCGAGCTTCAAAGACATGATCGCGCTCAAGGGCAAGAGCGACATCGGCGACAAGATCAACACGCAGATCATCCAGCCGCTCATCGACGCCAACGCGCGACTCGCCCGCAGCGACTTCCCCGACTTCAACGACCCGAACAAGCTCGGCGAAGGCCAGGCGATGGTCGATCGCTTGACCAACCTGGTTGGCATCTTCCAGAAGCCTGAGCTCGACTTCTCGCAGAACCGGGCCGACCACGACGATCTGCTCGGTGACGCCTACGAATACCTCATGCGCCACTTCGCGACCGAGAGTGGCAAGAGCAAGGGCCAGTTCTACACGCCCTCCGAGGTCAGCCGCGTCATCGCCAAGGTGATCGGCATCTCGCCGAAGAACACGAAGGCCTCGACCACCGCCTACGACCCGACCTGCGGCTCGGGCTCGCTGCTCCTGAAGGTGGCGGCCGAGGCAGGCAAGCACATCACGCTGGAGGGGCAGGAGAAGGACGTCACCACGGCGGGCTTGGCCCGTATGAACATGATCCTGCACGACTTCCCGACGGCGAACATCCTGTCGGGCAACACGCTGGCCGCCCCGAAGTTCAAGGACGGCGAGAAGCTCCGCACTTACGACTACGTCGTCGCCAATCCACCGTTCTCCGACAAGACCTGGACCACCGGCCTCACGCCGGCGAAGGACCCGTTTCAGCGCTTCACGTGGGGCGAACCCCCGGCCAAGCAGGGCGACTACGCCTACCTCCTCCACATCGTTCGCTCGATGAAGAGCACGGGCAAGGGCGCGTGCATCTTGCCCCACGGCGTGCTCTTTCGCGGCAACGCCGAGGCTGTCATTCGCGAGAAACTCGTTCGCTCGGGCTACTTGAAAGGCATCATCGGACTGCCCGCGAACCTCTTCTACGGCACCGGCATCCCCGCCTGCATCCTCGTTCTCGACAAGGAGAACGCGGCCGGTCGCAAGGGCGTGTTCATGATCGACGCTTCCAAGGGGTTCATCAAGGACGGCCCCAAGAACCGCCTCCGCGAGCAAGACCTCCACCGCATCGTCGACACCTTCACCAAGCAGGTCGACGTGCCCCGCTACGCCCGCATGGTGCCGTTCGACGAGATCGCCGACGCGAAGAACGACTTCAATCTGAACCTGCCGCGCTACATCGACAGTGCCGAACCCGAGGATCTGCACGACATCGACGGCCACCTTCGTGGTGGCATCCCCGAGCGGGACCTCGACGCCCTGGATGCGTACTGGAACGTGCTGCCCAGCGTGCGCGACCTGTTGTTCGAGTCAGCGGGCCGCCCTGGCTATGCGAGTCTCAAGATGCCGCTCGCCAACGTGAAGGCGTCGATCCTTAGCCACTCCGAGTTCACCGCGTTCCAGCAGCGGGCGACGAAGACGTTTGCCGACTGGAGAAAAGCAGCAAGGTCGAAGCTCGTCGAGTTCGACAGGGGAGGGCACCCAAGGGTGCTCATCGAGAGCATCGCCGAGGACCTGCTCACCGCGTTCCGAGCGGTGCCGCTGCTCGACGCCTACGATGTCTACCAGCACCTCATGGACTACTGGGCCGAGGCGATGCAGGACGACTGCTACCTCATCGCCGCCGATGGCTGGGTGGCGGCACCGACGCAGGTCATCGAGACCGACAAGAGGGGCAAGAAGAAGGAGAAAGGCTGGGCGTGCGACCTCGTGCCCAAGACCTTCATTGTCGCGCGCTACTTCGCGAAAGAGCAGGCCGCTCTCCAGGTCAAGCAGGCCGAGCTCGAGGCCTCCGAGTCGGCGATCGCCGCGCTCGAGGAGGACCACGGCGGCGAGGAGGGCTTCCTCGGCGCGCTCGACAAGATCGGGAAGGCGGAGGTCAACGCGCGGCTCAAGGAGGTCAAGGGAGACAAGGAGGCGATGGAAGAGTGCACCGTGCTCGAGCAGTGGCTCCAGCTCACGGAGCAGGCGGCCTCACTCAAGCGTGCGCTGAAGGAGCAGGACGCGTCCCTCGACGCGCTGGCCCTCGGCAAGTACCCAAAGCTCACCAGGGCGGACATCAAGACGCTGGTCATCGACGACAAGTGGATGGCCCGGCTGTCGGCGTCCGTGCAGGGCGAGCTGGACCGCGTTTCGCAGTCGCTGACGAGCCGGGTGCGCGAGCTGGCCGAGCGGTATGCGACGTCGCTGCCGAAGCTCACCCAGGAGGTGGTAGCGCTCAATGCGAAGGTGGAGACGCACCTCTCGCAGATGGGGGCATTGTGGAATTGAGTCCGGGGTACAAGCAGACCGATGCAGGTCTCATCCCATCGGATTGGGAGGTAAGGCCCCTTGCCGACCTGGCCGACAAGATCATGGTCGGCATCGCTAGTGCCGCGACGCATGCGTACCGCCCCACAGGTGTGCCGCTCCTCAGGAATCAGAACATCAGGTCTGGGCATCTCGACGATCGCGACCTGCTGTTCGTCGATCCTGCGTACGAAATCGTCTTCAAGAACAAGCGGCTGCGTGGCGGGGACTTGCTCACCGCGCGAACAGGCTATCCGGGAACGACGTGTGTAGTACCACCAAGCTACGACTTGGCACAGAGTTTCACCACCCTCATCACGAGACCGAAGAAGGGCGAGATCGACAGTCTCTACCTGTGCCACTACGTCAATTCCGAGCAGGGGCAGACGTTCTTTACGCAAGGCCAGATCGGAGGGGCCCAGAAGAACGTCAACGCTGGCACGCTTCGGCAGATGCCCATCCCGACGCCCCCGCTCCCCGAACAGCGCGCGATCGCTGCCGCTCTGAGCGACGTCGACGCGCTGCTCGACGGGCTCGATCGGCTCATCGCCAAGAAGCGCGACCTGAAGCAGGCCGCGATGCAGCAGCTCCTCACCGGCCAGACCCGCCTCCCCGGCTTCCACGGGGAGTGGGAGGTGAAGCGGTTGGGGGATGTGGCGGAGATCGTCAGCGGCGGCACACCGCGCACCAACGAGCCCTCGTATTGGAACGGCGGAATCAAGTGGTGCACGCCGACGGACATTACACGCTATGCGGGCAAGTACCTCACCGAAACAGAGCGCTCCATTTCGCGAGATGGCCTGAAGTACAGCGGCGCGGCGTTGCTCCCCGTTGGTGCCCTGCTTCTCTGTAGCCGCGCGACGATCGGCGAGCTCAAGATCGCGGGCGCTCCTGTCTGCACGAATCAAGGCTTCAAGTCGTTGGTCTGTCGCCCAGAGGCGAGCAACGAGTTCCTGTACTACAAGCTGCTGACGATGAAGCAGAAGATGGTCGAGCGGGCGTTCGGCTCTACGTTCCTTGAGATCTCGACACCAAATGTATCTGCGCTCGAAGTCGCGGCGCCACCGCACGACGAGCAGGTCGCCATCGCCGCCGTGCTCTCCGACATGGACGCCGAGCTCGCCACGCTGGAAGCCCGCCGCGACAAGACCCGCCACCTCAAGCAAGCGATGATGCAGGAGCTGCTCACCGGCAAGACGCGGCTCGTCCCCACCGGAGGCGCCCGTGTCTAAGAAGCCTCGCTCCGAGCGCAAGACCCAGGATCGAGTCATCGCGCTGTTCACCGACGACACGCGCGAGGGCAACCTCGGCTACCACTTCCTCGGCAACCTCTCGAGGGATGAGAGAAACCGCTGCGTGCGAGCCGAGCTGGAGCTGAACCTCGAGCGGCGCGGCTACTCTGGGGCACACATCACGCGCGCCCTCGAAGAGCTGCACAAGGCGATCGACTCGACGGGCACCACACTCTACGCCGCCAACCTGCGCACGTATCAACTCCTGCGCTACGGCGTGCAGGTCAAGGTCAGCGAGGCCCGGCCGCACGAGACCGTGCACCTCATCGAATGGGAGCATCCCGAGGAGAACGACTTCTTCCTGGCCGAAGAGGTCACGCTCAAGGGCGGGCACGAGCGGCGGCCCGACCTGGTGCTCTACATCAACGGCCTCGCCATCGCAGTCATCGAGCTGAAACGCAGCTCGGTGGAGATCGCCTACGGCGTGCGGCAGCTCATCACCAACCAGGAAGAGATCTTCAACAAGGCCTTCTTCAGCACCGTGCAGCTCGTGCTCGCGGGCAGCGACTCGCAAGGATTGCGCTACGGCACGACCGGGACCCCGGAGCAGTTCTTTGTCGAGTGGAAGGACGAGACGCCAACGGCCACTCCACCCACCGAAGGTGCGCTGCTCGACGGGCCCCTTGCGCAGCTCTGCAACAAAACGCGGCTACTCGACCTCCTTCGTAACTTCATCATCTTCGACGGCGGCCAGAAGAAGGTGCCACGACCGCACCAGTACTTCGGAGTCAAGGCCGCCCAGGATCGCATCGCCAAGCGCGAGGGCGGCGTCATTTGGCACACCCAGGGCAGCGGCAAGAGCATCTTGATGGTGCTCATCGCCAAGTGGCTACTGGAGCACGACCCGGAGGCGCGCATCCTCGTCATCACCGACCGCGACGAGCTGGACAAGCAGATCGAGGGGGTGATGAAGAACGCGGGCGTCATCTCCCCGGAGTCGGCCTCGCCGCGCATCACCTCGCGCGCGGAGTTCGTGGAGAAGCTCGGGGCCGCCACGCCACGTCTCCTGTGCGCGCTCATCCACAAGTTCGACGTCTCGGACCTCAAGGGTGAGCCGCCGTCCGTGAAGGGCCGCTTCTACGTTTTCGTGGACGAGTGCCATCGCACGCAGGGCGGCGAGATGAACAAGCAGATGAAGCGCTGGCTCGAGAACGCCATCTTCATCGGCTTCACGGGCACGCCGTTGCTCCGCAAAGACAAGGTGATGACGCGCGACGTGTTCGGCACGTACATCCACACGTACAAGTTCCACCAGGCCGTCGCCGACAAAGTGGTGCTCGACCTGAAGTACGAGGCGCGCGACGTGCCGCAGCGGCTGACGTCGCGGGCGGCCATCGACAAGTGGTTCGAACAGAAGACCAGGGGCCTGAACAACTTCCAGAAGGCGGTGCTGCGCAAGCGCTGGGCGACGATGGAAGAGCTGATGAGCGCCGCCGAACGCAAGCAGCGCATCATCGCCAACATCATCGAGGACTTCAGCCTCAAGCCGCGGCTGAACAACGATCGCGGTACGGCAATCCTCATCGCGCCGTCGATCTACGACGCCTGCCACTACTTCCGACTCTTCCAGAACACGAGCTTCGGCGGGTATTGCGGCATCATCACGTCGTACGAGCCGAACCACAACCTCGTCTCTCGCGAGCCAGCGAACAGCGACGAGCGCTACAAGTTCGACACCTACACGCAGCAGGTCCTCAAGAAGGGGCAGACGACGAAGCAGTACGAAGACGAAGTGAAGCGCCGCTTCATCGAGGAGCCCGCGAACATGAAGCTGCTGATCGTCGTCAGCAAGCTGCTCACGGGCTTTGACGCACCAAGCTGCACCTACATCTACCTGGACAACGAGCTGCGCGATCACAACCTGTTCCAGGCCATCTGCCGCACCAACCGCCTCGACGGTGAAGACAAGGACTATGGTCACATCGTCGACTTCAAGGAGCTGTTCGGCGACGTGCAGCAGGCCATCGCGGTCTACAGCTCCGACGAGCTGGATATCGACGACGGTGGGGACGGTGCAAACAACGTCCACCTCAAGAACTGGCTCGAGGAAGGAAAGAAGCAGCTCGACGATGCGCGCGAGGCGCTGCGCTACCTGTGCGAGCCTGTCGCGCCGCCTCGTGAGGTGGAGCAGTTCCTGCATTACTTCTGCGGCGACGCTGCGAACCCGAGCGCTCTGAACGTGACGGAGGCCCAGCGGATCTCGTTCTACAAAGCGGTTGCCGTGTTCGTCCGCGCTTTCGCGGCCATCGCGCAGGACCTCGCCGAGACCGGGTATTCGGACGCGGAAGCGGCCGCCTTGCAGAAGGAGGTCGAGCTCTACGCAGACCTCCGCGCCGCCATCAAGAAGCACTCCGGCGAGGAGCTCGACATCAAGCCCTATGAGGCGGACATGCGCCACCTCATCAACACGTACATTCAGGCCGACCCGGCCGCCGACCTGGGTGAGCTGGGCGAGATGTCGTTGACCGAGATCATCATCAAGACCGGAATCCACGACGCCATCGCCAAGAAGCTCAACGAGAAGGGCAAGCTCACAAAGAACGCCATTGCCGAAGGCATCATCAACAACGTCCGCAAGACGATCATCCGCGACCAGCTCACGGATCCCAGGTTCTACGAGCAGATGTCGAAGCTGCTGGATGACCTTGTCAAGCAGAGTCGCGCCGACGCAGCCGCCTACGAGGAGTTCCTGCGCAAGGCAGAGGCGCTCGTGAAGCGGCTCGCGGCGAGGCAGCCTGAAGCGGGGGTCCCTGCTACGCTGCACGGCAAGCGCGAGGCCTCGGTGTTGTTCAACAACCTGGGGAGCATCGCGGCGACGAACTTCAAGTGCCCGACGAGTGACGACGAGAAGGCGGCCCTCGCCCTGCAAATCGACCTGGTCGTGCGCGAGCGCGCCCCGGCCGGATGGAAGGGCGATCAGGCGCGCGAGGCGCAGGTCTTGAACGCGCTGTTTCCGCTCCTCAATCGGGACAGGGCGGCGACCCAGGCTCTCTTCGAGATCATCAAGAAGCAGCCTGGGTATTGAGGACCCGGATGACCGAGACGCTGCAGATTGGCGAGATCGCCATCGAGATGACCCGGAAGGACGTCAAGCACGTTCACCTTTCGGTGCATCCGCCAGCGGGCAGAGTCAGTTTGGTCGCGCCGAGGGCCACGCGCGTCGAGGTCGCGCGCGCCTACGCGATTTCGAAACTGGGATGGATCAGGGAGCAGCGAGCCAGGTTCCAGACCCAGGCTCGAGAGACGTCGCGACGCTTCGTCGAGCGAGAGACCCACTACCTCTGGGGGCGACGCTACCTCCTGACCCTGGTCGAGGCGGACGAGAAGCCCTCTGTTCGGCTCAGTCATCGGAGGATCACGCTTCGAGTGCGGCCTGGGACGAGCAGCGCGAAGCGTGAGGAGCTCATCCACTCGTGGCACAAGGCGCTGCTCCATGAGGTCGTGCCGCCGCTCATCGCGAAATGGGAGGGCAAGCTCGGCGTCAGGGTGACCGGCTACTACCTCCAGCGCATGAAGACGAAGTGGGGAGGCTGCAACCATAGCGCGGGAAATATCCGCCTCAATACCGAGCTGGTAAAGAAGCCCAAAGACCTCGTGGAGTACGTCATTGTCCACGAGATGCTGCACCTGATCGAGCCGACCCACAGCGAGCGCTTCACCGGCCTGTTGGACAAGCACTTCCCCTCCTGGCGTGAGGCGCGGGCCGAGCTCAACGCCCTGCCGCTAGCTGCTGAGAAGTGGCGTGCGGAGGCCAGCGTATGACGCCTACTCCTCGCATCCTGGAAGGAGAGCCCGCGCACGCCTCTATACCTGGCGCGAGCTTGAGGGGAAGCGCGTTACGTGGCGGCTGAGGTCGGAGGACGCGCATGAATGGCCTTGGCGTTGACGCGAGGTCCGAAGTTGATCCGACGTCACTCGACGGGCGGCGACAGTGGAAGTGGCGCTTCTCCACTGCGGGCGTGCACCTCTTCGAACGCAACACCGGGTTGAACGTTCTCCTAGACGAGATCTCAGTCCCCATCTCTCTCCACACGCGGGCACCTCGACAAGTCTCCATTGCGCTCACGAACCGCTGTGACTTGGAGTGCGCCCACTGCTACGCGCCGAAGTCACGCGATGAGCTGCGGTTCGACACCATCACGCGGTGGCTCGCAGAATTGGACGCGGCAGGCACCCTCGGAGTCGGCTTCGGTGGCGGCGAGCCGACGCTCCACCCGGAGTTCGTGAAGCTCTGCCAGTACGTGGCCCAGGAGACGCGGCTATCGGTCTCGTTCACCACCCACGGCCACCACGTTGACAACGAGCTGGCGGAGCGCCTTCGCGGTAGCGTCCACTTCATCCGCGTGAGCATGGACGGAGTCTGGGCGACCTATGAGTCCATCCGACGACGTTCGTTCGCCGAGCTGCTTGAGCGACTCAGGGACGTTCGATCCATCTCGCGCTGCGGCGTGAACGTGGTGGTCAACGACGATACGCTGCCCGAGCTCGATGAGGTCGCCCGTGTCTCTGCTGACGCTGGAGCCTGCGAGCTCCTGCTGCTCCCCCAGATGCCCGTTCGCAGCGTAATGGCCGCCTCCGTGGACACGCTTCAGGGGCTGCGTCGTTGGGTCGACGGTTACAAGGGGCCGCTGAAGCTCTGCATCAACGAGTCGAGCGCCGAAGGCTTCCCGACCTGCGATGCATTGGTGCAGGAACGCGGCCTACGCGCGTACGCCCACATCGACGCAATGGGCGTGCTCAAGCCCTCCTCCTATTCGGACACCGGCGTGCAGCTCAGCGATGGCGGTGTAATGCAGGCGCTCGACCAACTCGCTCATGGCCTCGCGGAGAACGACACATGAAGATCTGGTACCAGCACGGCTCGGAACACTCCGCGAACCTCGTGATGATCGGGCACTTCGAGGACGCCACGGATGCGATGAAAGCCAAGGAGATTATCGACGCGCTGACGAAGCAGGTCGCTGAGGACCAGTCGGCAGGAACGGTGACGTTGGGCAGCCCATCGGAGCGCTACGGGAACGCGATGCTCGACCTTCTTGGGAAGCTGAACGTGACGACGATCGGGCCGGGTGAGCTCGAACAGTTCGCGTACGAGGTCAGCGTCGAACTCCAGGGCAATGACCTTGTCCTTACTACCGAGGAGTTCGACATCTCGGCATTCCTCAAGGTGATGATTCTGAAAGGTGCGCGGATCGAGATTTACTCGGCCCACGACTACCCGAACACGGCTCACGGGAGAGGCCGATGAGCGCGGATACGCGATGCCAGCGCTGAAGTGGGACATCTTCACGGGGCTGCCGGGGAGCGCGGAGAAGAACTTCGAGCTGCTCTGCCGGGCTATCGTGCGCCAGAACTTCGGCAGCTACGGTACCTTCCGCGCCCTCGCGAACCAGCCCGGCGTTGAGTTCCATCTCAAGCTCGACAAGCACTGCGCTGCGCTCGGCGATCCGGGGCGTTGGTGGGGCTGGCAGTGCAAGTGGTACGACCTCGCAGCGAACGGCGCGCTGGGTTCGACGAGGCGAACGAAGATCGAGGAAGGGCTCCGGAAGACGGAAGAGCACCTTCCTAACCTCACGGACTGGGTACTGTGGACGCGCCGCACGCTGACCAAGGACGACCAAGACTGGTTCAGCGGCCTCTCGTCCAAGATGACACTCCACCTGTGGACGGGTGACGAGGTCGACAACCTTCTCGCGGGGCCGGCCGCGGTTCTTCGCGGCACCTACTTCGGCGAGCTGGTGCTCACGCCGGACATCCTGCGCGAGGGTCACGAACAGGCTGTCGCCTCGATTCGAGCGCGATGGCAGCCGGAGGTGCATCACGTTGGTGAAGCCGAGCGCGAGCTGCGTCGCATGCTCGGTGAAGTGGAAGCGTGGAACACGCTTCGCGAGCTAGCGAGCGACCTGCGCGCGAGCGCCCAGGCGGTCGAATCCTCGCCGGCCGTGCCTACTCCACTTGAACCGTTCGTGACGGGTGTCGTCGCCACGGCCCGGCAATCGGCAGACACCCTGGACAGGGTCGCGGCAGGCATCGGCGTCGGCGACCTGGACCTCCTTCGCGATGAGTTCACCGCTCGTTTGCGCGCGGTGTCTGTCGAGGTGGCGACGGCCCCTCGGAGACTTCGGGCTGGCAACCAGCGCGCGGGGCTCTACGCGACGAACTCGGTGGCGGGCTGTCACGACGCGATACGGGTGCTTTCCGAGGTCGAGGCAGCATTTTCTTCGAGGCTGGTCGCGGTGCTTGCGCCCGCCGGGTGCGGAAAGACTCACCTCGCGGCGCAGCTCACGGCAAGAACGACGGCACGTCCCCACGGGGTGCTGCTGCACGGAAGGGACCTGCACGCGAATCACACCCTCGATGACCTGGCTCGTCGCGTGTCGATCGCGGCTCAGCCTGTGCCGAGCATGGAGGCACTGCTCGCGGCAGTCGATGCTGCCGGTCAGCGTGCTCAGAAACGTCTCCCCATCTTCATCGACGGCCTGAACGAGTCGGAAGATCCAAGGACGTGGAAGCCGCTGCTCGCCGCGCTGGAGACCACCCTCGCGAAGTGCCCGTACGTGCTGCTGGTCTGCACGCTGCGCCCTGAATTTGTGGACGATGCGCTCCCTGACGGAACGCACCGCCTCGAGATGAACGACTACGGCGAGGAGACGATCGAGGCCATTCACGAACACTTCCGTTACTGGAAGATCGACGACACCGACGCATCCTTGCCCGGCTTCCTGAGGCATCCCCTCACGCTACGCCTCTTCTGCGAGGTGACGAACGCGACCCGGCTGCAGGTGGTCGGGGTCGGCGCGATGCCAGGCTCTCTGACGTCGCTCTTCGAGCGATACCTGGAGCAGGTGGGCGTTCGAGTCGTTGAACTCGCTCCACGCATGCACCGGTTCTACGCGCATGACGTCAACGCGGCGATCACCACCATCGCGAACAAACTGTGGGAGTCGGGAGCCCGTTCTATCGAGCTCGGTGAGCTTCGAGGCATGCTCGGAGATGCACAGCGCCCGTGGGACCAGAGCCTCGTGCGCGCGCTGGAGCATGAGGGCGTGCTGCTCCGCATGCCTTCGAACGGCAGCGATACGTTTGTGCCGGTCTACGACCTGCTCGGTGGTCACATCATCGCCAACGCGCTGCTGGCGAAGCACGGCCAAAGCAGCTTCGAGACGTGGATCAAGGACTCTTCCACGACGGCGTCGCTCGCCGGCGGCTACGACGTTCGACACCCGCTCGCCGGTGACGTGCTCGGCTCGTTGGTCGGACAGGTCCCTCGTCGGTTCCACGCGAAGCAGGTCTGGCAGTTGGTGGACGAGCCGCTGCGTGGACGAGCGCTGCGGTTGGCGGCGCACCTCGAACCCGCGTTCCTCGATGCGGTGACGGTCGACGCGCTGATCGACCTCGTTCGGGCCGGAGATACTGAGGTCCTTGCCCGACTCTGGCAGGTACGCGGCACGCAAGGCCACCCGCTGAACGCCGAGGGCCTGGATCGAGCGCTGCGAAGTATGTCGGTAGCGGACCGCGATCTTTGGTGGACGGAGTGGGTCCGCAGGAACCATGACGACGTTTTGGGCGGAGGTCGAAGAGTGCTCAGCGACCTCGAGAATCTGGAGGAGCGCTGGCGACACGGGAAGGTTCGTCGGGGCGATCGTCTGCGCGCGCGCTGGGTCATGTGGACGCTCACGAGCACCGTTCGACGGCTGCGCGATCAGGCGACTTGCGCTCTGTACTGGTTCGGACGCGTCGATCCCGAAGGGCTCTTCGCGCTGACCATCGATTCGGTGCCGGTGAACGACGCCTACGTGGGCGAGCGGATGCTCGCGGCCGCATACGGCGTGGTGATGAGCCATCAGCCGGGAGACGCTGGGTTTGCAGCTTATCTGGGGCCGTTTCTCGAAAAGCTCGCGTCGGCGTTCGTGGGGCAGTCGGCGACCGCAGCGACGCACCACTACCTCGTGCGGCTCTACGTACGCGGCATCGTCGCCTTCGCCGCGAAGTTCTACCCGGTCTCGCTGCCCACCTCGCTGCGCGGTGCGTGGATGTTCGCCGCACCCACGCCGGTCCAGGCACTCCCCAAAGGAGCCCCAGGAGCCGACGAAGCAGGGCGAACGCTCCACATGGACTTCAAGAACTACACGCTCGGCCGCCTGTTCGACGATCGCAGCAACTACGACATGGGCCACGCGGGGCATCAGGCCGCCGTGGCCCATGTGCGCGGGGCAGTGTGGGCGCTCGGATGGAGAACGGCGACCTTCGATGCGCTGGACCGAAGGATCGCCGAGGACGCCTATCGCCATGGTCGTGGAGATCGGCCGCCCGTAGAGCGCTACGGGAAGAAGTATGGACGGATCGGCTTCTTCACCTACGCCGGGATCCTTGAGGACCAGGGGCTGTTCCCGCGCGACGAGCCATTCTCGGACGTCGACATCGATCCGTCGTTTCCGGAACAGCCACCGAGAGACGGTTCTTCTTCCGTTCCGGAGGCGTGGCTATCGCCGAGCATCGAGAGTCACGAGAGTTGGATTCTGGCCTGCACGACCTCGCTGCCCGTCGGCATCATTCGTCGCGAGACAATCGGTGGGCACACTGGACCGTGGTTCGCCGTACATGGACACGTCAGCGCCGAAGACAGGGTGCTTGGTCGCACTGCGTGGGCCTTCCTCTCAGCGTTGGTGGTCTCGAAGGAACGCCAGCCACGACTCGTGGCTGCGCTGAAGGCTGGGGACCGCCCCTGGGGAACGCGTGACGTGCCGAGTGACCACTACACCTTCGCGGGCGAGATCCCGTGGCACCCGAAGTTCGCCTCTGTGGCTCTCGCCGAGGGCGCGTACCGCGAGCACGTTCGGACCGGCACTCAAGCCGTCGAGGTGGAGGTTCTCGCTCACGACTACGCCTGGGAGAGCTACCACAGTGAGATGAATCGCGCGGGAAGTGCCCGCGTACCATCTCAGGTCTTCTCTTCGCACTTCGACCTGCGCGGCGTCGCGCAGTCCTTCGACCAAGTCCTCCCTGACGGAAGCCGAGCGACGATCACGCTCAGCGGCGTCGATGGCCTCGTGGGAGACGTTGTCTACATCCGGGAGGACCTGCTTCGGCGATACGTCGCCGACCGCGCCATCGTGTGGTTTGCATTCGGTGAGCGTGAGCTGCGTCCCTATCCACCGTCACCGCCTGAATGGTTGGTGGATGCTGAGTGCGGGGGAGCGAACGCTTGGAGCACGGTGATCACTGAAGAGGACCTCATGCCCGCCGCGCCGGAGAGAACTTCGATCCGGGCGGGCACCAAGGCGAAGGCCGCAGCGCCCAAAAAGAGCGCAGAGACGGTAGCCAAGAGGAAGCACCCAAAGGCAGGTGCGATCGAGGACAAGCAATCCCGGCGGAGGATCCCGTGACCACGCTCACCGCCCTCCAGTCGCTCATCGCCCAAGGCGAGTCCGCGACGCTCGAGCTCAAGCGCTCGACCGCCGAGCTGAAGCGCGCTGGCGAGACGCTCTGCGCGTTCCTGAACGGCGAGGGTGGCAAGGTGCTGATCGGCGTCGGCCCCGACGGCAGGCTCGTCGGTCAGGAGGTCGCCGACAGCACGCTCCGCGACATCGCGGCGATGCTCGGCCGCTTCGAGCCGCCGGTTCGCGTCGAGATGAGCCGCGTGGACGTCGAGAGCGGGCGGCAGGTGATCGTGCTCGAGGCAGTGCCCTCCCGACAGTTCGCACCGTTCGTCTTCGAGTCGAAGCCGTACAAGCGCGTGGGCTCCACCACCACGGTGATGTCGCAGGAGGAGTACGCTCGCCTGCTCCTCGATCGCAACCACAGCCGGTATCGCTGGGAGAACCAGCCCGCCGTGGGCGTGCGCCTCGAAGACCTCGACCGCGAGGAGATCCTGCGCACGCGCGCGACCTCCATCGAGCAACGGAGGCTTTCGGCCGGCACGAGCATGGACGTCGGCGACATTCTCGATCGACTCGGCCTGCGCATCGACGGGCAGGTCACGCAGGCCGCGCAGATGCTCTACGGGACGAAGTTCCTCCCCGACTACCCGCAGGCGCTGCTCAAGCTCGGGCGCTTCCGGGGTACGAAGATCACCGGCGACATCCTCGACAACAAGCAGGAGTACCTGCAGGCGTTTGCGATGGTTCGCGAGGCGATCGCGTGGCTGGACCGGACGCTGCCGCTGTCGGCGCGTTTTCCGAAGGGCGCCATCAACCGCGAGGACCGTCTGCCGGTGCCCGCGGAGGCGTTGCGCGAGATCGTTATCAACGCCGTCATCCACCGCGACGTCAGCAACCCGAGCTCGTACGTGGCCATCGCCGTCTTTGACGACCGCATCGAGGTGCGCAGCATCGGCGACTTCCCATCGGGCGTGCACGCGGAGCAGCTCGCGCGCGAGCACCTGTCGGTCCGGCGCAATCCGCTCATCGCCGAGGCGTTCCATCGCACGGGCGCGATCGAGGCGTGGGGCCGAGGCACGAACCGCGTCATCGAGGCCTGCCGCGCGTACGGCATCCCCGACCCAGACTTTCTCGGCGAGGCCGGCGCGGTCACGGTGACGTTCAGGGCCGAGGTTGTCGCTGGTGCAACGCCGAGGGACCAAGCTGGGACCAAGCTGGGCCTAAGTCGGGACCAAGTCCAAGTGCTCGAACTGGCCGCTGAATCCAGGACGCTGCCCGAGCTGATGGCGCCATCCGGGCGCACGAACAGGACCAAGTTCCGAGACCAAGTCCTCGCCCCGCTCCTCGAGGCCGGCCTCGTCGAGATGACCATCCCCGACAAGCCCCGGAGCCCGAAGCAGCGCTACCGCATCACCGAGGCCGGCCGGGCCCGGCTCCGAGGCGGGTCGTGACGAGTGGACCGCCCCCGGTCAACGATCATCGAGGTTCCCCGACCCAGCCCTGACCTTCAATCCAGCACGCGGCCTTGCCGGTGGCGAGGCCCTCGGCGCTCGTCATTCTCGACGGGCAGGTGCGCGCCCCGGGCCGTCGCGGTCTACGCGGCCTCTGCCTCGGACTCGGCGGCGGCGCGCTCGGCGGCGATGGCGAGGGCCTCGCCGCGGAGGGTCACGGTGGAGACGCCCATCTCGGTGAGGAACTTGGTCGGGGGCTGGCCACCGATGCAGACGAAGATCTGGTCGGCGCGCAGGCTCTGCTCGGGGCCGCCACCGACGGTGAGGCGCAGGCCGTGCACGCTGACGGCTGTCGGGCTGGCCTTGAGCAGGAGGCGCAGCTTGCCCGCCGCCACCGCCGCCTGCACCTTCTGCCGATTGGCGGCCTTCGGGCGGTTCAGGACCTCGCCGCGGTAGAGGAGGGTGACCTTGGTGTCGGGCTGGTCGGCCAGCGCGAGCGCGGTCTCGCAGGCCACGTCGCCGCCGCCGACCACGGCCACGCGCTTGCCCTTCCAGGCCTCGGGCTCGAGCATGGTGTACGCCACGTTGTCGCGGTCGTCGCCCGGGACGTTCAGCTTCTGCGGCGTGCCGCGCCGACCGATGGCGAGGAGCACGCGCCGCGCCTTGAGCTCGCCGCGGCTGGTCTTCACGGTGAACGCGCCGGCCTGCCCGGTCACGCCGAGGACGCGCGTCTCGGAGGTGATCTCGACCCCGGTCTCCGCGACGATCTTGGACCAGAGCTCGACGAGCGCCTCCTTGCTCGTCTCCTTCATGCGCACCGGGCCGTAGAGCGGGACGTGAATCGGCCGCGTCATGACGAGCTTCTTGCGCGGATAGCTCCGGATCGCGCCGCCCCAGCTCTCCTGGTCCACGCAGGCGTACGAGAGCCCGAGCTCGTGGGCGCGCAGCGCCGCGCCGAGGCCCGCGGGACCCGCGCCGACGATCACCAGGTCCTTCAGCCCGCCGTCGCGGCGCTTCTCGCCCTTCAGCTCCTGCGCCACGTTGTCCACCGTCTCGATGGCCTGGTCGAAGGCGTTGGCGATGAGCCCCATGCCGCCGAGCTCGCCGGCCACATAGATCCCCGGCACCTGCGACTCGTAGCGTTCGTCGAGGCGCGGCAGCTCGACGGGCCGTTCGGTCGTGCCGAAGACGAGCTCGATGGCCTCGACGGGGCAGCTCTTGGCGCAGATGGCGTGGCCCACGCAGTTGGCGGCGTTGATCAGGTGCGCGTGTCCGCCCGCGAGCCCGAGCACGCTGCGGTCGGGGCAGGCCAGGGTGCAGTTACCGCAGCCGATGCACTTGTCCAGGTTGATGTGCGGATGCAGCGTCGGGGGCTGGTCGAGGCCGTCTTCCTTGGCCTCTACCAGGCGCGCCAGGTTCTGCTGGGAGAGCTTGCGGCTCTTGGTGTAGCTCCACGCAAAGCCGACGAGCAGGATCCCCGCCGCGGCGAGCGTGAAGCCGAGGTCGACCTTCTTCGCAGCCCCCTCGGCTTGCGGTGCCGCGGCATAGGCCGCCTCGAGCAGCGAGTTGTCTACCTCGGGGGTCTCGGCCTCGATCACCATGTCGGGCAGGCGCGGTTTCCAGCCGCCGAGCGCGCTGCCGGCCTTCGTCCCTTCCGGGGCCTCGGCCTGCACCAGCGCCGGGAGCAGGGTGAGGACCACCGCCCCGACCAGCCCGACCCGTCTGGCGATCCGATCAGTAGCCCGTGCCACGCGTCGTCTGCTCCTCTCGCTCTATCATCGTCGGAAAGCGCTCGCCGGTGAAGGCTCGAGCCGCAGGCGGGACAATGAGCACGTTGCGTGCCAGCTCGGACCGTCCCAGGTAGCGCCTCGTCGCGAGCGCAGCGGACGGGAGTGCCGGGCTTTCTCGGCCTGGAGCGAGGTCCCGAGGCGGCGGCCGGACCGCGAGCACGGGGGGACCGCCCCCACCAGGTGGTGGAAACTGTCACACCCCCATCGGCGCAAGCTCTAGAACTTCACGTAGCCGTAATAGATCGCCACGCCCACATGCACGCCTAGCGCGACGACGAAGAGCAGGGCCAGGACTCCGTGGAAGATCCGCCAGCTATCCATCAGCCGGCTCGCGAAGTCGGAGGCTGCGGTCTGCTTGTAGATGCCCTGGACGCGCTTGAGGATGAAGTCCAGCTCGAAGATGTCGTCCCCGCTCCCACTCGTCCCCGCCGCCACCGTCTTCAGATAGCGCATGTCGGCGCGAACCTGGCGAAGGCGCGCGCGGCTCTCGCTGAAGGTGAGGGCCGGCCTTCGTTTTGCACTGGCGGCATCGGCGATGCGCTGGAGTACCCGAACCGCCTCCGCGTCGTGGAGGGCCTTGGGGCGTACCTCGTCGATGAAGGCCATCACCTCGGCTTCGACCGCGGCCGTGGACATCGGATCTCCGGCGCGCGTGCGCGGGATGAAGCGGATCATGTACCGGCCGAGGAGGCCCGTGACCACCACCACCACGAGGGACCAGATGCACGTCTTGGTCACCAGGCTCTTCACCTCGAGCGCGGAGTGGAGCGGCACGAGGAGCGCGCCCAGGATGCCCGTGAGCACGTGCGCGTCGAGCCAGCTCCGCATCGAGCCGGTGACCTCGAGGGCATGAACCTTCTTCCGCGCGAGGTAGAGCAGATTGAAGAGGAAGAGCGCGCCGGCCAGCACGCCGAGCCAGAGGCCGATCCGACCCGCCGCGCCGAAGAGTCGATGCTCGGGGAAAAAGATGCGGTCGGCTGGAGCCGCCGTGTAGTATGGCCACCCGAGGACAGCCACGGTGCCGACGCCGACGAGGGCCACGCCGCCCACGAGGGCGGTGATCCACGGAATGACTCGATCTCGTTTGCTGCGCGCCATGGGATGCGCTCGTGAATCGACTGGGTGACGCGAAACGGCGAGGCGTCGAGGGTTCGTGCCTGCGACGGCTCGCCGTGGTCGCCGCCGCGCTCGGCCTGAGCTTCACCGGCAGCGCGGCTCGCGGTCAAGCCATCTCGCCCGGCAAGCTCTCCTCGGCCCACGCGGGGCTGGAGACCGAGTGCGCGGCCTGCCACAGCCGCGACCGTGTGGAGCCGAGCCTCTGCCTCAAGTGCCACTCGGCTCTCCGCGTACGTGTGCGGGCCCGGAAGGGCTACCACGCGCGTGTCGACCAGGTGCGCTGCGGAAAGTGCCACCCGGAGCACCACGGGCGAGAGTTTCCCACCACGCGCTGGCCCACGGGGGGCGAAAAGGGGTTCGATCACCGCCTCGCCGGCTATCCGCTCAGCGGCAGCCACAAGAAGGCCGCGTGCCGCGACTGCCACAAGCCGGCCAACATCAAGGAGCCGTCGGTGAAGCGGCTCCCCCTGCCGATCCGGCAGCGGACCTACCTCGGCCTCTGGACCGAGTGCGGAAGCTGCCACCAGGACGTGCACCGCGGCACGCTCGGGGCGGTCTGCACGAGCTGCCACACCGAGACGGGGTTCCGGCCGGTCACGCGCTTTCCCGAGCACAGCCGCACGCGCTTTCCGCTGAAGGGCAAGCACAAGAGCGTGCCCTGCGCGAAGTGCCACCGCCCGGCGCAAGGGACCTGGCGCTTCTCGGGGATCCCGTCGGCCACCTGCGCCGACTGTCACAAGACGCCGCACCGCGCGAGCATGGGGGTCAAGGGGGGCAAGGCCACGCTGGCCTGCCAGAAATGCCACGGAGAGACCAAGTGGTCAGCCATCGACTACAACAAAGATAGCCATCCGGCCACGTTGCCGCTCAAGGGCGGCCACGGCCGCGCGGCATGCAAGGCCTGCCACGGGGCGAAGGCGAGCCAGACCCCGAAGAGCACCGGCTGCGCGAGCTGCCACAAGGACATCCACGGCGGGAAGTTCGGCGCGACCTGCACCAAGTGCCACTCCGTCGAGACCTGGCGCGTGAGCCGCGGACAGGCCTCCGGCGGCACGGTGCTCCCCGAGCAGAAGGCGAGCGCCGACCACCTAGGCATCCCGGCCGCCAAGGTGAAGGCCGTGGCCTTCCACTCGCAGACGCGCTACCCGCTCACGGGGCGCCACATCGTCACCTCGTGCGACGCGTGTCACCGCCGCGGCAAGAAGCGGGTCTACAAGAAGATGAAGTTCGGTCGGTGCGACGACTGCCACAAGGACACGCACCAGGGCCAGTTCGCGCGCCACGACACGCCGAACGCCGAGCTCGCGCGGCGCTGCGAAGGCTGTCACGACACCCTCGGCTGGCCGCTCGTGCGGTTCACGCTCGCGCAGCACGACCAGGCGCGCTTTCCGCTGAAGGCGGCCCATCGCGGCGTGCCCTGCGCGAGCTGCCACGGGGCGAAGCGGCGCCCTGCCGAGCGCTTCACCTACGAGAGCCGCGAGTGCGAGGCGTGCCATCGCGACCCGCACAAAGGGAACTTTCGCGCCACGCCGACGGAGAAGCTGGCCTGCCGCGCCTGCCACGACGAGCGGTCGTTCGCGCGGAGCGCCTTCGACCACGACAAGACCAAGCTGCCGCTCCGGGGCGCGCACGCGAAGACGGCCTGCGCCTCGTGTCACCGCCCCGACGCGAGCGGGCGCGTGCTCTTTCGCGGGCTCGGCGCGGGGTGCGAGACCTGCCACGCCGACCAGCACCAGGGTCAGTTCACGCTGAAGGAGCCGAAGCGCCTCTGCCGCGACTGCCACGGAGAGGGGACGCAGGCCTTCAAGGTGCCGCGCTTCGACCACGAGCGTCTCACCAAGTTCGCGCTCGCCGGCGCGCATCGCAAGGTACGCTGCGAAAGCTGCCACCATCGCGTGCGGCTGAAGGACGGCCACGAGGTCGTCTACTACCGCATGGAGAACGTCACCTGCCGCACCTGCCACAAGTCGCGGCACCTCGAGCTGGAGAAGCGCGTACGCGCGCGGACCGCCCCGCAGGCGCAGGTCGTGCTCGTGGCGGCGCGCACGGCGGTCTTCAAGCGCAGCCGCACGTTGCTCAAGAAGTGCGAGGCGTGCCACCAGCCCGATGGGTGGCGGCAGCTCAAGAGTCCGGAGCATTTCGATCACGGCCTGACCGGCTACCCCTTGCGCGGGCGGCACGCGGCGGCGGCCTGCGCCACCTGTCATCGGCCGAAGCAGGCCACGGCGCGCCCCTGCGGCAGCTGCCACGCCGATCCGCACCTCGGACGGCTCGGGCGCGGCTGCGCCGAGTGCCACGAGCAAGCGAGCTGGACGCCGTCGCCGCTCCTCGCGCAGCACCGACGCACTCGCCTGCCGCTCTCGGGCTCGCACGCGCTGGCGGACTGCGCATCGTGCCATCCGGGGGCCCGCGAGAGCCGCTTCCGCGGCGCGCCCGCGGCCTGCTACGCCTGTCACGCCGCGGCCTACAACGATCCGGCGCTGCACCCGAACCACGCCAAGGTGGGCTTCGACCGGCGCTGCGAGCAGTGCCATCGCACCGTCTCGTGGCGGCCGGCCATCTTCGGCAGCCGCGCCGCGCTGGCCACGAGCCACCAGCGCTTCCCGCTCACGGGGCGTCACGCGCAGCTCGCGTGCAACCAGTGCCACGACACCTCGCGCCCCTCGTCGAGCTGCGTGAGCTGCCACGCCGCGGCGCTCGCGAGCGCGAAGAGCCCCGACCACCGCGCTGCCGGGTTTTCTACCGACTGCGCCCGTTGCCACGGCACGCAGAGCTTCCGTCCGGCGGTGGCCAGCGCGCACGCGGGCCGCTTCCCGCTCACCGGCAAGCACCGCGGGATAGCCTGCGCGGACTGCCACACGGAGCCGTCGAACTATCGCGCCACGAGCTGCACGGGGGCCTGCCACGTGCAGGGCGAGATGGACCCCAAACACCGTCGCATGGCGGGCTACGTCTTCGAGACGCGCGCCTGCCTGCGCTGTCACCCGGCGGGACGCAAATGACGGAGAGGCGGAGCGCGCGGGCGAGGCAGCCTCGAGCGGTGGTGGTGGCCGCGCTGCTGCTGTGCGCGGGGTTTTCCCTCCTCGGCGCGAGCCGCGCGTCGGCGCGCAAGCCGCGTCCGCGCGAGGCGGCGGGGCTCCTCGTGGGCAAGGTCGTGCAGGTCACCGCCTCGGACGTGTACCTGAACCTGGGGGCGCGACAGGGCCTGCGGCCGGGGCAGAGCGTGGAGCTGACGCTCGCCGACGGCGGGACGGTCACGCTGAAGCTGGCCGACGTCTGGGCCAAGGGGGCACGTGCCTCGCTCCCGCGCGGTCCGCGGCTTCCGGCCCGCGGGAACCGCGTCACCGCCGAGGTGCTCGGGCCGGTCGCGTCGGCCGGGCCGCCGAAGCTCCCCGTCAAGCGCTTGCCCGCGTCGCTGCCCGCCGCCGCGCTCGCCGCGAAGTGGGAGGGGGTGGAGCTCGACCCGCCGAAGCGCGTCCCGTATCGCCTCGCACCGGTGAGCTCCGCGGAGGGGAAGTCCGGCGAACGCCGCATCCGCGGGTCGGTGCGCCTCGAGTACGCGGGGCTCCTCGACCTCGGGTCGGCCCCGCAGGCGAACTACCACCAGTTCGGGCTCTACTCGGACCTCGACGTGCCGCGCCTAGGCGTGGACTGGCTCGACTACTCGCACCGCCTGCGCGTGCGCTATCAGCTCGCGAAAGATCTCGACGCGCGCCCGTACCAGGGGGCGCGACCCATCCCGATGGTCTATCGCCTGCGCCTGGGTCTCGAAACGGGGCGCTTTCGCGCCGAGGTGGGGCGCACCGCAGGGGGCCCGCTCCCCGAGGCGGGGGTCGTGGACGGCGGCACGGCGCGCGCGCGTGTGACGGACTGGCTCGCGGTCGGCGCCTTCGGCGGCCTCGCGCCGAAGCTCCTCACGCTCTACCCCGGACTCGAGGCCACGCGCTTCGGCGGCTATCTTTCGGCGCGCCTCGCCAGCCCTCCTCGCAAGAACCCCTGGAGCCTCTCCGCGGACGTGGGTTTCGTAGGCAGCACCTACCGCGGGGCTCTGGACCGCAAGGCGGTGAGCGCTCAGGTGGCCTTCGACCTGCGCACGCTCTCGCTCTATGCGCTGGCCACCGTCGACCTCTACGGCGGCGCGCACCCGGCGAGTCTCGGCGCGGTGGACCTGACCGAGGCGGTGGCCGAGCTCGCGGCCGACGCGACCTCGTGGCTCCACCTCGGGCTGCGCTACGATCGGTACCGTTACGTCCCCTCCCGCGAGGCGCTCGACCTCCTGCCCGGGGACGTTACGCGCCAGGATCCCGTCAACGCCGTGCGCGCCTTCTTCGACCTGCGCCTGCCGAAGCAGCTCGTGGTGAGCGTGCAGGCCGGCTTCGACCGTCAGGGGGGCGACAGCTGGGGGCTGTGGGGCGAGGCGGCGCTGCGGGCGAGCGCCCTGCTCGCGGCGGACGATCAGCTCCACCTCGCCTTTCTCACCCAGCAGGGGAGCACGCTCACCTCGTACGGCGGCCGCCTGCGCTACGACCTGCCGCTCGCGAGCTGGCTCAGCCTCGGGGGCGGCTACGCGCTCCACCTGGACCGCTTCAGCGCGCAGGAGGCGGGGATCCTGCGGCACACGATCTTCGCCAGCGGCGAGCTCCTCTTCGGACGCCACTGGATCGGCGGCGTGCACACCGAGACGCTCCTCTCGGGCGAGGAGCAGGCGCTCCAGCTCTTCGCCACGGTGGCCTACCACTATTGACGTGGCCGGGCCCGGCTCGGTACGGTTCGCCCCGCGGTGGGCACTTCCGCCCTGCCGCGCCGAACCCTAAGGAGTCCGAATGCAGACGGTCGACTTCCACGAGCTCGCGGACCGGGTGCTCGCCGGGCAGGTGCCGACGCGCGAGGAGCTGCGCGAGGTGCTCGCCGTGGACGACGAGGAGCTGATGGTGCTCCTGGCGGCCACGCGCCGGGTACGCGAGGCGCGCTACGGGAACCGCGTGAAGCTGCAGGTGCTCGTGAACGCGCGCAGCGGCCACTGCGGGGAAGATTGCGGCTACTGCTCGCAGTCCAAGGTCGCCGACACGCCGATCCAGCGCTACCCGCTCCTCGACGAGAACGAGCTCTACGCGCGGGCCAAGGAGGCGCACGCGCGGGGTGCGACCCGCTTCTGCATGGTCACCGCCGGGCGCGGGCCGACCGAGCGCGACATCGAACGCCTGAGCGCGGCCGCTCGCCGCATCGCGCGCGACTTTCCGCTCGAGCTCTGCTGCTCGGTGGGGTTCGTGAACGAGGCGCAGGTGCGCCGGCTCGGGGACGCCGGGGTCAGCTGGATCAACCACAACCTGAACACGAACGAGGCGCGCTACGGTGAGATCTGCGGCACGCACACCTACGCCGACCGCGTGAACACGGTGCGCACGGTGCAGCAGGCGGGGCTCAAGAGCTGCTGCGGCGGCATCGTGGGCCTCGGCGAGACCGACGAGGACCTGATCGACCTGGCGTTCGCCTTCCGCGAGCTCGGCGTGGACTCCATCCCGATCAACTTCTTCCACCCGGGGGAGGGGATCCCGCTCAAGCCCGACGGCAGCCTCGACGAGGGGCGCTGCCTGCGCGCGCTCTGCCTCGTGCGGCTCGTCAATCCGGAGGCCGAGGTGCGCATGGCCGGCGGCCGCGAGCTGCACCTCCGCGAGCAGCAGGGGCTCGGTCTCTACGCGGCGAACGCGCTCTTCATCGAGGGCTATCTGACGACGCCCGGTGCGGGGGCCGACGAGACGGTGAAGATGATCGGGCGCTACGGCTTCGAGGTGGAGCGGGTGGCTCCGACGGTGCCGCCCGAGCTGCTCGTTTCGGGTTCGGTGGAGACGACGACGGCGTTGACGCCGTAGGGGAGGGGAGCGCGCGGACGACTAGGGGGCGACGGCGCTCAGCGTCTCAGCGAGAGACTTGGCGGTGCTCCGCGGGGCGGCCACGGCGCGGAAGTAGCCACCATTCGGGTTCCCCTTCACGCCCTGGACCCATTCGACGCCCGCGGCGCGTGCCTTCGCCTGGTCGAAGCGCCCCTCCATTCTCTCGTAGGTGATCTTCCCGCTATCCGAGACCCGCACCTCGATCCCGGCGGCTCGAAGCTCGCTCGCCCGCACCTTCTTGGCGCCCGGCGTGATCTGCACGCGCTTGTTGCCGTGCACGAGGTTCGGGTTGCGCGCGGCGCGCAGGGACCCCGAAACCTCGACGGTGCGCGTGCCGCCCTCCTTGGTCTTGATGGTGCGCTGGTGCGCCTGCGTGAATACGAGACCGTTGTCGTGGGCGGCCTGTTTCGTCTTCGAGGTCCCCACGAGCTTGTTCACGCGTCCGGTCGTCGCGCTGTTCTTGTTCGCGGAGACGCGGATCCCCATGCTGTGGAGGTTTCCGACGCCCCACTCTTTTGTGCCGGTGCGGGTGCGGACGTAGTTCGTCTCCTTGAGCCCCGCGGCCCGCGTGCGATCAGCGGCGGCCGGAGCGGCGAGCGCGCTCCCCAGTACGGCGAAGAGGGCGATGCGATGCCAACGAGTGTGTCGCATGGTGCTTACCTTTCCTTAGCCTGACCGACGTCTAATGCAACGCGGGGGCCAGGATCCGTGGCCGCTCAAGTCATTGAAAGGAGCCACTCTCGCGCGCGCCGCATGGGGCCCGAGGGCCCGGGCTAGGGTCTACCGACCCGACCCAGGGATCCGCCCAGGTGCAAACTGGAGTGGATCCGGGGTCGTCATACCCAAGGGGCCGCGCGTCAGTCCGCCCGACGCCGCCGGGCTCGCGCGAGGCCGGTCACCAGACCGACGAGGAGCGAGAGCGCGAGGGCCCCGGCCGCTTGCGCCGCGGACGCGGAGTCCTTCACCGCGCACGAGCAGCCGCCCGGCTGGGTGGAGATCGTGCCGTCGCCGGCAGGGCCCGTCGTTCCGTCGCGCGGGCCGCCATCTGCTGTCGGCGCACCGCCGTCGGCGAAGACGATGCCCCCGTCGCCGATCACGTTCGTGCCGTCGAACTCGTGCGCGCCCACGTCGATGCGCGCGCCGTAGGGGCGCTTCGTACCGAAGTAGTCGACGGCCACCCCCGCCTCGGGCGTCCCCTTGTCCCGGCAGGGAGAGCTCGCCGGCAGGCGGAAGCCCGCCGGGTTCAGGGCCGTGATGTTCGGAAGCTGGCACGAGACGAGGATGTCGTCCTTGGACTCCCCTTCCTTGGGCGGGCCGCCGCCGAACCAGTTGTTGCTGGCGAAGGAGAGCCCGGTCGAGGGCTCGGTCAGCTCGAGCACCGAAGCGTTCGACTGGATCACGATGTTGTTGATGATGCGCGTCCCCGGGTGCGGACCGGCGTCGAGCTGCAGCGCCACTCCCTGCGCCTGCGAGAAGGTGTTGTTGGCGATCAGCGCGCCCCGCAGGCCGATGGTGACCCCCGGCGTCTCGTCGCCGCGAAACCAGATCAGGTTGTTCTGACAGCCGCTGAAGATGTTGTTCGTCACCACGTGCCCCTCGGAGTGGGGGCCGTCTCCGATGGCGAGGCCGTTCGGCCGGAGGTTTCCGACCTGCCAGGCCGCCGCGCCCGTGCAGTAGACGAAGTTGCGCGTGAAGGTTACCCGGCTCGCGCGGTCCAGGTAGTTGCCGTGGTCGAGGCTGTCGTAGAGCGTGTTGCGCTCGACGAGCGCGCCCGAGCTCTCGGAGATCACGACCCCGGCCACGTGGTTGTTGTAGACCGTGTTGCCCGAGACGACCGCCTGGTCGGCCTGGAAGACCCCGATCCCCGCCTCCCCGGTCGAGAGCGTGTGGGCCTTCTCGTTCGCGAGACCGTTCTGGTAGACCACGTTGTCCCGAGCCGCCGCGCTCCGCCCCGTGGTGAGAAAGATTCCGCGGTGCGCGTTGTGGTGCACCTTGCACCCCACCACCGCGTTGGCCTCGCCGTTCACCAGGACCCCCTGCCCGTTCGAGCCTTTCACCTCGAACCCCTGGAAGGTAGTGTGGCTCCCCGCGACGACCACGAGCGCCTGCTCCGGGTCGGCCGGGAGCGTCCCGCCGCCGTCGATGACGACGGTCGCACCCGCCACGGCGCGGATCACGATCGGGCTCTGCGCGTTCGCCGTCAGATCGAAGACGAGCTCTTCCCGATAGGTCCCGGCGCGCACCTCGAGCACGTCGCCGGCGAGGAGCCTCGGGAGCGAGGCGCCGATCGTGCGCCAGGGGTCGGTGCTGCTCCCGACGGCGGCGTCGTTGCCCCGCGCGCCGTCCACCACGTAGGTCGTGGCACGAGCCGTACCGATGCAGGAGACGAGCACGCCGAGGCAGACGGCACAGCGCATGGGGACCTCCTAAGGCTAAGCACAAGCTAACGTAGTGCCGCACAGCATAGCGCATCCCGGCGCCGCGTTCAGCGCCGGCCTCGCCCTGACGCCCGGCCGCTGTGATAGAGTGCACACCGCATGCTCAAGGGAATGCGCATCCTGATCACCGGTGGCGCCGGCTTCATCGGCACGCACCTCTGCCGCGCGCTCTGCGAGGAGAATCGCGTCGTGGTGCTGGACACGCTCCGGCGCAACGCCCTCGAACCGGCGGGGCTGCATCGGCATCCGAACGTCGAGCTCCGGGTAGGCGACGTGATGGACCTCCCCACCGTGCGCCAGGCGATGAAGGGCTGCACCCACGTGATCCACCTCGCGGCCATCGCGGGGGTGGACACGGTGATGAAGAACCCCGTGCCCACCATGCGCATCGCCATGCTCGGCACGAGCAACGTGCTCGAGGTGGCGCTCGAGCAGGGGGACCTGCAGCGCGTGGTGGACTTCTCCACCTCCGAGGTCTTCGGCCGCCAGGCCTTCAACGTGACCGAAGGGGACGTGACCAGCCTCGGGGCGGTCGGCGAGGCGCGCTGGACCTACGCCGTGAGCAAGCTCGCCACCGAGCACCTCACCTTCAACTACTACAAGCAGCACGGCCTCCCCACCGCCTCGGTGCGCCCCTTCAACATCTACGGGCCGATGCAGATCGGCGAAGGGGCGGTGCACCACTTCATCGTGCGCGCCATCCGAGACGAGCCGCTGACCGTGCACAACGACGGCAGCCAGATCCGCGCGTGGTGCTACGTGGACGACATCATCCGCGGCACGCTGATGGTCCTCTCGCACCCGGCGGCGATCGGGCATTCCTTCAACATCGGTAACCCCCGCTCGACGGTCACGATCTACCAGCTCGCGCGCGAGATCCTGAAGCTCACCGACTCGCGCTCCGAGCTGCAATTCGTGAAGTGGCCCTTTCCGGACGTGGACCTGCGCATCCCGAACATCGGCAAGGCGCGCCAGCTCCTCGGCTTCGAACCGCAGGTGGACCTGGAGGAGGGGCTGGTGCAGACCATCGCGTGGTACAGGCAGCGCGGCTGACGCCGGCGCATCGTCTCCGTAGACGCCCATGCTAGACTCCGGCCCCGACGCCATGCTCGAGCTCAACGCCCCCGACATCCAACCGGAGGACCTGGCGGCCGTGGCCCGCGTGCTCGAGGGGAAGCGGCTCCTCGCCGGGCCCGAGATCGCGCGCTTCGAAGCAGCCGTGGCCGAGGCGGTCGGGGCGAACCACGCGGTGGCCGTCTCGAGCGGCACCGCGGCGCTGGTCCTCGCGCTGCAAGCCGCGGGAGTCGGGCCGGGAGACGAGGTACTAGTACCCGCGTTCACATTCCTCGCCACGGCGCACGCGGTGGTGCTGGTCGGCGCCACTCCCGTGCTGGTGGACGTGGACCCGCGGACCTGGAACCTCGACCCCGGCGAGGCCGCGCGCGCCATCACCTCGCGCACCACGGCGATCCTCCCCGTGGACCAGTTCGGTCTGCCGGTGGAGGTCGAGCCCCTGCTGATGCTCCGGCGCCGCGACGGCCTGGCCCTGACGCTCATCGAGGACGCCGCGTGCGCGGTCGGTGCCGCGCGTCACGGACGTCCGGTGGGGGCGGGTCCCGGGACCGCGTGCCTCAGCTTTCATCCGCGGAAGATCATCACCACCGGCGAGGGGGGGATGGTCCTCACCGACGAGGCGGGGCTGGCCGACCGCATCCGGCAGCTCCGCACCCTAGGGCGGGACGGAAGCGGCCGCTTCGTGGAGGTGGGCCCCAACCTGCGCATGACCGAGCTCGGGGCGGCGCTCGGACGGTCGCAGCTCGGACGCCTGCCGGCGCTGGTCGAACGCCGACGGGCCCTCGCGACGCGGTACCGTTCGCGCCTCCACGGCCATCCGCGCCTGCGGCTGCAGGCCGAGCCGCCGGGGCTGCGTCACTGCTATCAGACCTTCGCCCTCTGCCTCGGGCCCGAGCTGGACCGCGCGATGGTGATCGCCTCCCTTGCTCGCGACAGGGTCCAGGCGGGGGTCGCGACCTACGGCGTGCACCGGGAGCTCCCCTACCGGAGCGACGAGCGCATCGCCGCGCAGCCGCTGCCGGTCGCGGACGAGCTGGCCGCGCGTGGTCTGGCGCTGCCGCTCCACCCGGGGATGACCGAATCCGAGGTGGACCGCGTCTGCGCGGCGCTCGAGCGCGCGCTGGAGGCGCGTCCATGACCCAGGCCACGAACGCCGCCAAAGGAACGGACCCCTCGCGGGTCGTGCTCTCCGCCGAGCACCTGGGCAAGACCTACGCGATCGGGTTCTTCCGCAAGAAGGTGCACGCCACGACCGACGTGACCTTCCAGGTCGAGCGCGGCGAGATCTTCGGTCTCCTCGGGCCGAACGGCGCGGGCAAGACCACCACGATCAAGATCGTCCTCGGTCTCGTGAAGCCCACGACCGGGCGGGCGGAGCTCCTCGGCTTTCCCGTCGGGGAGGTGCGGGCCAAGCAGCGCCTCGGGTACCTGGCCGAGAGCCCCTACTTCTACGACTACCTGACCGGGCGCGAGCTGCTCGTCTTCGTGGCCGCGCTCTTCGGCCTCGAGAGGACGGACGCGCGCCGGCGGGCCGGCGAGCTCCTCGAGAAGGTGGGCCTGTCACGCGCCGCGGACCTCGCGCTCCGGCGCTACAGCAAGGGGATGCTCCAGCGGCTGGGTCTGGCGCAGGCGCTGATCAACGACCCCGAGGTGGTGATCCTGGACGAGCCGATGAGCGGGCTCGATCCGCTGGGCCGCAAGCAGGTGCGGGAGCTCATCGCGGCGCTCCGCACCGAGGGCAAGACGGTGATCTTCTCCTCGCACATCCTCTCCGACGTGGAGCTCCTGGCCGACCGCGCGGCGATCCTCGTCCGGGGCCGCACGGTGGCCACGGGGCCGATCGATCGGCTGGTCCCCGCGCGTCTGCTCAGCACGGAGATCGTGGTGGCCGAGCCGAGCGACGCGCTCGAGGCGGCGCTGGCCGAGGCGGGACACGCGCTCGCCCGCGTCGGGGACAACGGCCAGCTCGTGCTCGGCGAGGCGGTGGACCCGGGGCCGGTCATCGACCTCTTGCGCGCGCAGGGGGCGAAGATCGTCTCGGTGACCCCGCGCAAGGAGTCGCTCGAGGACGTGGTGGTCCACCAGGCGACGCAAGGGTAGCCACGGCGATGCAGAAGATCTGGGCCATCGGACTCAACACCTTCCGCGAAGCGATTCGCAACAAGGTGCTCTACAGCCTGCTCTTCTTCGCCGTGACGGTGATCCTGGCCTCGCTCGCCTTCGGCGCCCTGTCGGTGCACGAGGAGGTGCGGCTGACCACGGACCTGGGTCTGGCCGGGATGAGCCTCTTCGCGGTCATCATCGCGATCTTCGTGGGCGTGAACCTGGTCTACAAGGAGCTCGAGCGCAAGACGATCTACATGCTCCTGCCGAAGCCGATCCAGCGCTGGCAGTTCGTGCTCGGCAAGTTCGTCGGCCTGGTGCTCACCCTCGGGCTCCTCGAGGTCGTGATGACCGGTGTCCTGCTCGGGGTGCTCGCGCTGCAGGGCGCCGAGCTGCGCGCGCCGCTCTTCATGATGGTGTCGCTGATCTTCCTCGAGGTCGTGGTCGTCACCGCGGTGGCGGTCCTCTTCTCGTCCTTTTCGACCCCCTTTCTCTCGGGGGCCTTCACCATCGGCGTCTTTCTGCTCGGGCGTAGCGTGCCCGACATCCGCGCGGTGGCCGGCAAGCTCACGAACCCGGTCCTGGCGAGTCTCCTCGACGGCATCAGCCGGGTGGTGCCGAACCTGCGCTACTTCTACGCTACCGGGGGCGAGACCGACGGCGCGCGGGTCTCCGTGAACGGCGTCTTCGTGGACTGGAGCTACGTCGGGCTCGCGGGGGCCTACGGCCTGCTCTACGCCACCCTGGTGCTGCTCCTGGCCATGGCGCTCTTCTCGCGCCGGGACTTCGTCTAACCGGCTGTCACCGAGCTGTCACTTGACCGGCGCCTAACACCCATCATCATATTTGGGACGCCTCCTAACTAAAGGGCCGCCACGACCCGTCGATAGGTAGACGCATAGATCAACTCGGCCCAGCTCGGCGGCACGCGCGGCGGGCCGAGCCAGCTTGGTGGGATTGTGGCCAGGCGGGTTCCGGCCTGGAGCAGGGCCCTGAGCCCCTGAGCTACGTGTATCCATGCTTGCGGCCCGCCTGGTGAGCTACGCGCGCCATCCGCTGGCGGTCCTCGACCCCGACGACCGCATCGTCGCCATCAACGACGCCCTCGAGCAGCTCCTCGGCCTGCGCACGGGGCAGGCCGAACGTGCGGACTTCGTGGCGCTCTGCGTGGCGCCGGAAGAGGCGACCCCGCTCCGGAAGAGCCTGGCCCGTGCGCGGAAGGAGGCCTCCGGGCGGGCCCAGTTCCTCGTGACCACCCCGAAGGGGGAGAGGCTGCGACTCACCGCCGAGCTGAGCGCAGCCGGGCGGGAGGGGCGCGAGGGGCTGATCCTCGCCGTCCTGGCCTACCGGGCGCAGGATTCCCGGCCACCCTGGCTCGGGCTGGCCGAGGAGGCCTACGATCTGTCGATGCGGCCCGGGGATCGCTGGACCATCGTGGCAGCTACGTTGCGCGGGGCTCACGAGGGGCGAGCGGAGGCTCTCATCGGTCGGCCCTGCTATGTCGCCCTCCACGGCGCAGACGCTCCGTGCCAGGGGTGCCCGGTGCAAGCCCTCGAGAGGAGCGCCGAGGTGGACTACGAGATGGCGGTCCTCGGGGGCGCGGGGGCCTCGAACGAGATCTCGCTCGTGGCGGCCGAGCGCCTGTCGGACGAGACGGTGCGCGTCTACTATCAGCCCGTGCGCGAGCGGGACCTGTCCGTGCTCACGCGCAGCCGGCTGCAGCAGCTCGCCACGCGCGCTCGCCTCTCGGACCGCGAGCAGGAGGTGCTCGAGCTTCTGGCCCTCGGGCGCAGCACCGAGCAGATCGGGCAGACCTTGGGCGTGGCGCCGCGCACGGTGAAGTTCCACCAGGTGAATCTGCTCCAGAAGCTGGGGGCGGACTCGCGCGCGGACCTCCTGCGCCTGGTGCTCTGAGCGTTGCCAGCGCCTGGCGCTCTGAGCGTTGCCAGCGCCTGGCGCCCTAAGCGGCGCCTCGTTCTAGAAGCCTTGTTCGCGTACCAGCCACCGCCCGTGCGTGGCGCAGGCCCTGCCCAGCGTCGGCAGGGCGCCGGCCACTGCCGCCAGGGCGGGCGGCGGCGCGTTCACGAGCAGCATCCCGCTGCCGTTCAGGCGATTGCGCTTCAGCTCGAGGGGGGTCGTGACGAGCTCGACGGCGGTGCCCGAGAGCCCCCCCTGCTGGAGCTGCTGGAGCAGCAGGTTCGGCCGCGTGAGGCTCTTCACCGGATACCAGAGGAGGAGCCGCGCGGCGGGGGCCGCCTTCACCGCCTCGGGGAGCAGCCGCGTCAGCTCGGACCACTCGGCCTTGTCCGAGTACGGGGGGTCGAGGAGCGCCAGGGTCTCGCCGCCGGCGCTCCCCGCCTCGCGCAGCGCGGTGACCAGGGCCGCGGGTCCGTCTCCGACGCGCAGCTCGAGCCGCGGGTCGCTCCCCAGGTTCCGCTCGAGCTGACGCGCCGTGGCCTCGACGAGCTCGTAGCCGACCAGCCGGTCCTGTGGGCGCAGGCACGCGAGGGCGATCGCGGGCGAGCCGGGGTAGACGCGCCGCCCGTCGTCGGAGAGCCCCGCCGCGCGAAGGAGGGTCAGGTAGCGGGCGAGCGCCGCGGGGAGTCCGTCCGCGGGGAGCGCGAGGAGCTTGTGCACCCCCTCCATCCACTCGCCCGTGGAACCGAGGAGGTAGCGTCCCTCCCCGGCGTGGGTCTCGATCACCCGCACGGGCCGCTCGGCGGAGAGGAGCTCGTCGAGGACTGCCACGAGCACGAGGTGCTTGAGCACGTCGCCGACGTTGCCCGCGTGGAAGCGGTGGCTGTAGTCGAAGGCAGGGTCCATGCGGCGTCCGCTCTCCCCTTCCCACGTCCGGCGCCGTGACGCAAGATGCGGCCATGCGCCCCTCGCCCGGCACCCGTTCCGCGCTGCTCCTCGGCACGGGGGGCCTCGTGCTGGTGCTCGCGCTCCTCGGCGCGCGCATGCTCCTCGGGGCGCGCGCGAACCTGCTCGCCGCCGAGGAGAGCTGCGGCCGGCGGGACCTCGTCACCTGCTCGCGGCTCCTCCGGCGCGCCATGGCCTACTACCTGCCGGGAAACCCGTGGGTCGGCCGCGCCGCGGAGCGGCTGCGCGCGGAGGCCAGCGCCGCCGAAGCCCGCGGGGAGCGGACCCTCGCGCTCCACGCCTGGCAAGAGCTCCGCTCGGCGGTCGTGGTCACGCGCGGCCTCACGCAGCCCTTCGGCGCGCTCCTCGCGGAGAGCGCCGCCCGCATCGCGGCCTTGCAGGCGCTCGATCCCGAGGCTGCGCCCCACCTCCGTACGCCGTCGGGTCGCGCCGCGCTCGCGACGCGGCTCGCGCACCCCCCCGAACCACGCCCGCTCTTCGTGGTGCTCGGCCTCCTCGGCTTTCTGCTCTTTTCGGGGGGCGGCTTCGCGCTCTGCTTTCGCGGGCTGCGCCCCGACGCGACCCCTCTGCCGAGGCGTTTCGTCCCGCTTCTCGGCGCGGTCCTGCTCGGCCTCGGCCTCTTCGCGCTCGGGATGGGCCTCGCCTGACCTGACCCCGACGCCTCAGGCGCCCGCGGGGACGCGCACCTTCACCACCACCTTGCGCACCGGCTCGGGCGCGGATACGGCCATCCCCGGCATGTGCGCGTCCTCGGGCCAGAGGATCATGAAGGTCCCCTCGCGCAGGTGCAGGAACTCGCCCGGCCCCTCGAGGCGCAGGAAGTCCTTCTCGGCGTCGTAGGGGCCTGCCGCGAGCTGGCCCAGGTGCGAAAAGCCCATCTGCTCGCTGCCGCGGGCCACGTACTGCACGTCGATGTACTTCCGGTGCGCCTCCCACGCGCCCTGCTCCGGCCGCTTCGTCTCGTAGTCCTGCACGATGGCGTAGACCTCGTCTCCCTCGAGCTCGTGGCGTCCGGCGGGGAGGCGCGTCACGTCCGTCTCCTCGAGAAAGCGCAAGGCGCGGGCGATGCCGGCCCCGAGGCCGTAGTAGAGCGAGGCGTTCTTGAGCTGGTCGATGAGCATGCGCGGAGCTCCTGTCGGTGTTCTTGGGCCCGAGGCATCGCACCGGACGCGGCGCGACGCAAGCGTCACGGAGGCCCCGGCGGCAGGGCTGTCGAGTTCTCGGACATGGGGGTATGGAGGGGGCGGCGCGACGGGCAAGTGCCCCCTCGCGCACCGCCCCGGGCGCAGCACCGCGCCGAAGGCCTTCGCATCGATCCGCGCCGCACACCGCCGCCCCACCGCCGGCTGATGCAAGCGGCGGCGTCCGCCAGGGCCCGCGTCACGAGCGCCCTAGGCCCCCCCACGCTCTTCCATCCGGAGAACTCGATCACCCTGGCCCTGGCGTCCCTCGCGGTGTTTCGTGCGGCCCTCCGGCGGTATCATGCGCCGCACCCTCGCCCGACGGAGCCCCATGCGCTGGTACGACGTCTTCTCCCTCTTTTACGACCGCTCGCTCGAACAGACCTATCGCGCCTACCGCGTCCAGGCCGTGGAGCGGCTCCGCCTCGCGCCGGGGGCGACGGTGCTCGACCTGGCGTGCGGCACGGGGCAGAACTTTCCGGCGCTCGTGGAGGCTGTCTCGCCCACCGGCCAGGTGCTCGGGGTGGACCTCTCTCGCGGAATGCTCGCCCGCGCGCGCCAGCGCATCGCCCGCGCCGGCTGGAAGAACGTGCACCTCCTCGAGCAGGACGCACAGACGCTCGCCGAGGCGGACCTCGCCGAGTTCACGGGAGGGCGGCCCCTCGACGGAGCGCTCTGCACGCTGGGCCTGACGGTGATCCCCGACTGGCGGCCGGTGTTCGAGGCCACCTTCGCGCTCCTGCGTTCCGGGGGCCGCTACGCGCTCCTGGACGTGCACGCCCCCGAGCGCAGCTTTCAGACCCGCATGGTGGAGCTCTTCGCGCGCGCCGACGTGGGGCGCAAGGTGTGGGAGCCCCTCGAGGCGCTCGCTTCGGACTTCACGCTCGAGGAGACCGATGCACCGGCCAAGACCGTGGGGGGCACGCTCTTCGTCGCCAGCGGCACCCGGCCGCCGGCGTGAGCGCGGCGTCGAGGGCGGGGGCTCAGAAGACCGGGACGTCCCCCGCCGTGTCCGGCGTCTCGGTGTCGCCGATGGTGGTCGCGTTGCCGTAGCCGAGCTGCGCGGCGCTGGCCGAGCCCCAGCAGCGCACCTGGTTCTTCGAGGTGAGCGCGCAGGAGTGGTTGCCCCCGGCGGCCACGCCGAGCACCGTCTCGCCCACCTTCACGTCGCCCTTGGCGCTCGGGTCGTGGATGTCGGCAATCGCGGCGTAGCCGAGCTTGCCCGTCTGACCGCTGCCCCAGCAGCGTAGGTTCTGCGCGTCCGTGACGGCGCAGATGTGGCTCCCCGTCGAGGAGATGCTGAAGCTCGTGACCAGCGCCCCCACCTTGATCGCCGCCACGGCCGAGGGAGCCTCGTTGTCCCCGACGTGCTGGCCGGCGTTCGCCGTCACGCCCAGGTTCCCGGCCCCCCAGCAGCGGAGCGCCCCGCCCTTGATCAGCGCGCAGGTGTTGTAGTTACCCGCCTGCAGGTCCACCACCTCGCCGCCGACGTCCACGTCCTTCAGCTCCGAAGGCTTCTTCTCCTTGATGTCGAGCTGGTCGCCGTAGCCGAGGCGTCCCCATTCGCCCTCGCCGAAGCAACGCACCTTGCCACCCTTGAGGAGCAGGCAGGTGTGCTGTCCTCCCGCGGCCACCTTCTCCACGTCCACGCCCATCTCCATCGGCGCCACGGCTGAGGGCTTCTCGTTGTCCCCGATCGGGCCGGCGGCCACCTGCCCCGGAATCCCGCACTGGCCCCACGCGCACTCGCCCCAGCAGCGCACCTTCGCGTCGGTCATGAGCGCGCAGGTGTGGTTCGCGCCGGCGGAGAGCTGCTTGACCGCGCCGCCGAGGTCCACGTCCCCCACGTCGGCCGGATGGTTCGTGAGCCCCACGTTGTTGGTGTTGCCGTAGCCGAGCCGGCCCAGCGCCCCTCCGCCCCAGCAGCGGACCTTGCCCGTGTCGAGGAGCGCGCAGGCGTGCGCATCCCCGAGGGCGAGCTGCGTCACCTTGCCGCCGATCTTGACCATCTTGCCGTACTGCTTCGGCGTGCTCTGGTGGCCGATGCCGGAGACCGTCGTCGCATAGCCGAGCTGCCCCGAGCTGTTGTAGCCCCAGCAGCGCACCTCCTTCGTATCGAAGATGACGCAGGTGAAGGACTTGCCCGCCGCCACCTGGTCGATCTTGGTCGGTGCCGGGCCCCCACCGCCGTCGGGGCTCGGGGCGCCCTTGTCGGCCGTCGGGCCCCCCTCGGTCGCGGGGCCGCGGTCGCCCGTCGCGCCGCGATCGCCGCCCACGCCACCGTCGGTGCCGGCCGGGCCGTCGGCGGTCACCGCGCCGTCGCTCAAGCTGCCTCCGTCCGGCGTGGACGACGAGCTGCCGCAGCCGATCGCACCCATCGCCAGCGCCGCACCGAGCAGCGCCGCGATTCCTCCCCTCCGACGATGACGCATCGTTTGTAGACCTCCTCGTAGGTAGTCGTGTGCGCCGAGGATAGTCGGGAATGGCTCGAAGCCGAAATAACCGCCGGCCGCGGCGTGCTCAGTAGGGACAGGGGGGCGAGGGGCACCGACACGCCGTGCCGTTGCATTCGGCGGTGCAGCCGTTCGAGCAGGAATAGCCGCACTCGCAGCCGTTGGTCCAGCTTCCGTCGCAGTTGAGCAGGTCGCCGTTGCACTTGCAGAGGCCGCCGGTGCAGGTGGCGTTGGCGCCGCAGCTGCCCGTCGTGCAGGGGGTGATGCAGCTCGTGCCGTTGCATTGCTTGCTCGGCGGGCACTCGCAGCCGTCGGAGAGGGTGCTGTTGCAGTTCTTGTAGTTGGTGTTGCAGAAGCAGTTCCCACCGCTGCACGTCGCATTGGCGCCGCAGTTGACGCTCGCGCAGGGATCGGGGTTCACGCAGCTCGTGCCGCTGCACTGTTTGGTCGGGGAGCACTCGCAGCCGTTGCCCCAGCTCCCGTCGCAGTTCTTGTAGCTGCCGTTGCAGCCGCAGGTGCCCCCGGAACAGCTCGCGTTCGCGCCGCAGCTCACGCCGGCGCAGGGGTCGGGGGCGTTGCACGCGCTGCCGCTACACTGCTTTCCCGACGGGCATTCGCAGCCGTTGCCCCAGCTCCCGTCGCAGTTCTGCGCCCCGCCCGTGCAGGCGCAGGCGCTGTTCGTGCAGCGCGCGCTCGAGCCGCAGGCGTTGCCGCACTTGCCGCAGTGCCCCGCGTCCGAGCTCGTGTCGACGCACGAGCCGTCGCAGAGCGCCTTCGGGGACACGCACCCCGCGTCGCCCGTGGGCTTCCCGCTGTCCCGAAGCGGCGCGTCCCCGATAAAGAGGTCTCCCGGCGGCGCGACCCCGCGATCCGAGCGCCAGGGGAGGTAGCTGTCGGCAAAGCCCCCGCCGAAGTCGCTGCCTCCGCCCCCGGCGACGCAGACACCCTGCCGGGGGTCGCAGACAGTCCCGGGTCCGCAGGGCATGTCGTAACTGCACGGGCGGCCCACGGCTTCGGGAGCCCTCGCGGAGCAGGCCACCACCACGACGCCGAGGCCGAGCGCCAGCACGAGCCAGAGTTTCACGTCAGCGCCCCTAGCTTCGCTCCCACGACCCAAGCATAGCATTCGGGTCGGGGGCGGCGTCAGGGGTTGGGTCTGGGCGTGTTACGGGCAGGTTCCGGGGGTAGCGGAGAGGGCGCCCGCGGCGGTCAGGTAAAAGGTCTTCCGGAAGTAGTTCGTCTCGGTCACGGGCTTCGTGGCGGCCGCCTTGTCCGGGTTGTAGCTCCAGAGGAGCTTGGCGGTGATTGCGGGCGGCGAGGCCAGCAGGCCGCTCAGGATGTTCCCGTAGGGGGCCATGCCGTGGGCGCCGAGCTCGGTGGCCGCGAGCCAGGCCGTGTCGTTGAAGGCGGGCTGCTCCCAGCCCGAGGGCGCGGCCGTGCCGAGGACCTTCCAGGTCTTGTCGGTGGGAAGCGCGTGAACGGTGGGTCCCACGGTCCAGCGCGCCTCGGCCACCACGGCGCGGTCCGTGCCGTCGATGCGCATGGTGTTGATCCCCTCGATGGCCAGGACGTTCGGCTGCGAGGGATGCCGCTTGAGCGTCAGGTTGTGCTTGAGCGGCGAGTTCCAGAGGTTGGTCACGTTCGCCACGAGCTGGCCGTTCAGGTAGAGCTTGTAGTTGTCGTCGACGGTGATGGCGAGCTGCGCCGGGATCGTGTCGTTGATCCCGATCGGGCACGGGGCGCTGTCCGGCTTCGGAACCGCGTCCGGCGCACCCTTGTCCGCCACGCGCTGGTCGGTGGCGCGCTGGTCTGCCGTCGGTCCGTCGGCGGCGCCCCGGTCCGGAGCGCTCTGATCGCGACCCATGTCGGCGCGCGCGAGCAGGTCGACGCTGGCCCCGAGGTCCCGGAACATGCCGCTGTCGGGGGTGACCTGGGCATCGGATTTCGGGTTGCTGTCGTTGCAGGCCGCGAGCAGGCAGATAAGCAGCGCGCAGTGGCCGCGTCGGGGAGTCAGGATGCGCATGGTTCACCTCGATCGTGTCGCCCTGGGCCGGGCGCAGACCGAGAAGCTTAGCCAAAAGCGCGGCCCGGCTCCAATCATTCGCGGCCGATCAAGCGGCGCACGCGGTCCCCCAGGGACGAAGCCTTCGCGCGAGCGAGGTAGTCCAGCGCCACGCGCCCGCGGCCGAAGACGAAGCTCATGGTGAGCGAGAAGCCGCCCACGCACTCGCCCCCGAGAAAGTAGCTCGAGGCGAAGAAGCGCACCTCTGGCGCGCGCAGCGCGAAGAAGCGCTCCATGGCGCGCACGCGAAAGGGGACCTCGACCAGCTGGTCCACGACCGGTCGTCGCTCCGCCTCGGAGGTCACGTCGGGGATCTGCTTGTGCAGGTAGACGGTCACGGCCGGCCAGGCCAGCCGCAGGACGTCGCGATTCGCGAGGCCGAAGAGGGCGCCCACCAGCTCCGTCACCGATGTCGGGAGACGCCTGGGACCCGCGAGCTGCGCGGCGAGCTCGCGCCCGAACTCGGGAGCCTCGAGCGGCTGCCGCTCGCGCCACGAGGCGCGGAGCAGCATCTCCTGGGCCAGGATCACGTCGATGTGGTCGGCGTAGCGCTCGGTCTTGCCGAAGCGCTTCGGGAAGCCGTAGAGCTCGCGCCCGAGGGTGATGGCGAGGAAGTTCTCCGGATAGAGCTCCGGCGTGTAGACCCCCGGCTTCAGCGACGGCCCGAGGCACGGCAGAAAGGGGCAGGTCTCGTCGTAGGCGAAGGCCTTGCCGCGGCCGGCGGGGTGCTCCGTGGCGACCCGCGGGAAGAAGCTGAAGGTGAGGAAGTAACGGTCCTCGAGGCCGGGTAGCGGCCGGAGCCCGTCGGGGAGCAGGCGGCGCAAGCGCGCGGGGTCGTCGCGCATCACGAGGAAGACCATCTCGAAGGCGTCGGCGACGTACGGCCCGGGGACGAGGCGCGCGTTTGGCGATTCGAAGAAGTCCTCGAAGTGGCGGCGCAGCACGTTCTCGGCCTCGTAGAGCGTCCGCACCTCGGTGGCGAAGTGCTGCACCAGGCTGCGGCCGAGGGCGGGGCTCCGGCCCATCAGCTCGTAGAGGTCGCGCCGCTCGAGCACGAGGAGCTCGACCTCGGTGAAGGCCGAGAGGGAGGCCGAGCGCGGCTTGCCGTCCACCAGCGACAGCAGCCCGAGGGCCTGCGGCGCGGGGAGCAGCGTCACGAGCCGGTCGTTGCGGCGCACCGCGACCTCGCCGCGAAGGAGCAGGTAGAGGTCGTCGGGGGCCGCCTCCTCGGCGAGGAAGACTTTTCCCGCGGGGACGCGCTCGCGTCGGCCGAGCTCGAGCAGGCGTGCGGTGACGTCGTGCTCGAGGTCCGCGAAGAGCGGGAGCTTGCGGAGCTCGGCGAGCAGAGCCTCGCTCGTGAGGGCGTCACCGGCGAGGGCGTCTCCGTCGATCATCTCTCGTCCTCCTCGGCGGCCTCGGCCGCGGAGCCCCGTCGGGGGCGCGTGGGCCAGAGCCCCGGCAGATGTCGGTCCACGCGGCGGAGCGCCTTCTGGAAGGCCCGCAGGTGCGCGGGTGGCGGGGACGGGAAGAGGACCTCCGTCTCGGGGAGGCCGGCCCGCGCGAGGAGCGCGTTCGCCGCCACGAGCGCGGTCTGACAGGCCCGCTCCATGTAGAGCACGGGAGCGCCGCCGTCGATCCAATCGCCGCAGAGGACCAGGTCTGGCTGCGCGGTCACCACCTTCGGAAAGGAGCGCGCGCTGCCGACGGGGAAGTTGATGTGCGTGGCCTCGTTGCGGACGATCGTGCGATGCAGGCAGCTCCCCGCCACCTCGGGAAAAGCGCGCTCCACGTCCCGCTCGACGCGCGCGAAGAGCTCGGCGTCGGGGAGCGCGTGGAGCCTCTCGGGGGCGTAGATGTGCCCTTCGAGCACGCTCCCCCCCGTCTCGGCGTGGAAGGCGGCGAACTCGTCTTGAAAACGGTGGAGCCAGAAGAAATTGTCCACCGTGGCCCGCCCGCTGAAGACGCCGCTCTCGCCGTACTCGAGGCTCGGGGCGGCGCCGAAGAAGAGGCGCACCACCGTCGAGGGACGCCCCCGGAACGCCGAGAGGTCGCCGAGCGGCGCCACGAGGTCGGGCGAGCGTTGCCGGAGCGCCTTCGCCCCTTCCACGTCCACGGCGAGCACGACGGCGCGTGCGCGCAGGGTGCCCGAGTAGCCGCCGAGCTCGGGAGCCGGGTCGCCCTGGACCGTCGGCGCGTCGGCCCCCGTGCGCTTCCAGGCGAGGGTCCAGCCTCCTCCCGGCGCGCGTTCGACGCGCTCGACCGAGACGCCGCGCACGAGCCGGCCCCCGCGCGCCGCGATCCTCGCCGCCAGCGGCTCGAGGAGCGTGGGCACGACCGGGCCGCGCGGGAAGGAGAAACACTGGTCCTCGCGGCGCAGAAAGACGTAGAGCTGCAAGCTCAGCAGGAAGGCCCAGAGCGAGACGTGCTGCGGGTCGGAGAAGAAGCCGCTCCGCGTGAGGCTCCGCAGGAAGGCCTGAAAGAAGAAGGGCACGCCGCGCAGGTAGTCGGCCACCGAGAGCGCGTCGTACTTCTCCCGGTGCTTCGCGTCGTAGGGGTCGAAGCAGATCGCCTCGAGCACCTTGGTGGCGAGGTTCGCGAGCAGCGGGAGCTCGTCGGTGCGAATCAGCCGGCGGAGGTTCTCCTTGGCCAGCAGCCGTACGTGGTGGAAGGGCTCCGGCACCCGCGTGACCTGCGTCTCGCGTCCCACGTTCGTGCGGTACACCGCCTTGCCATCGTCGAACAGCAGGGCCTGGTCGTAGGCGGCGATCATGCGCGCGGAGAGGCCCTGCCGCTCGAGGAGCGCCCAGAAGTTGCGGTACTGCCGCCACCAGCCGTGCATGCCGTGTTCGACGGAGAAGGTGAACGACCGCCCCTGGTGCACGAAGTGCGTGGCGGGATAGGCCGCGACCCGGCCGCCTAGCGACCGCGGGTTCTTCTCGAGGAGCAGCACCGGAAGCCCACCCTCGCTCAGGGTGAGCGCGGCGGTGATCCCGGCGATGCCGCCGCCGACGACCACGATGGGGAGGTCTTCGTGCATGGCCGAGAATAGTAGATCGGGGACGGAAGGGGGAGGGGGAGCGGCGGGCTCGGGCCGAACGCCCGCTACCGGACTACGGCGCGGGGACCTTCGCGAGGACCATGTAGTACTTGGTCGTCTTGCCGTCCTTGGTCTCGGTCGTCTCGCCGACCATCTGATTGCCACTCACGCAGAAGGGGGTGCGCGTGGTCTTTGGCTGATCGCCGGTGGTGGTCATCACGAGCGTCGTGCCGTCCACGGTCCAGGTGCTGTTCTCGACCTTGGGCTGGCCCGTGACCGAGGAGCCGGTGCACTTGCAGCCGCCCGTCACGTCGACGCAGGTGGCGCCCTTCAGCATGCTGGTGCCCAGGCTGGCGCAGGTCTTCTCCGCCATGCAGGAGGTCGGCACCTCCAGCGAGTAGTTCACCGCCGACTCCTTCAGGTCGGCGACAGCCTTGCCGTCGCCGGTGACCGTGAAGGTGCCGTTCCAGTTCACCACCGCGCTCCACTTTGCGCCGACGCAGGTCGGGAAGGGATTCGGCAGGACCTGCTGCTCGAAGCAGACGTCCGTGAACTTCCAGGCGCCCACGGGGCTGCCGCCGCAGGGCTTGAAGTTCTTGGCCACGTCGCTGCAGCTCGAGGTGACGACCACTCCCTCGTCGGTGATGATCGCCGTGTACTCGGTGAAGTGCTCGATGTCGCCGGAGACCATGCCTCCCGCGAAGGACGAGCCGGCCACGGGGGTCCACTTGCCGGCGTCCTTCCAGGCCAGGACGAGCTTCTTGCCCGTCGGAGGCGCCGCGCCGTCGTACTTGATGGCGAGCTTGACGGGCTTGGTGAACTTGAGGCCGTCGGGGCCGAAGTCGTAGATCGCCGTGGCGGTGTCCGTTCCCTGCGCCTTCGGCGTCACCGTGATGTCGGTGTCGGCCGGGAGCGCGCCGGCCGGAATGTCGAGGGTGGTCTTGCCGTCCTTCGTGGCCACCTTGCCGCCCGTGCTGGAGGTGACGCGGGTGGTCTCCTTGGTCGGGGTGCCGCCGCTGTCGGCGGTGGTGGTCCCGCTGTCGGCCTTGGGCGTCACGCCCGAGTCGGCGGTGGTGGTCTTGGTGTCGCTGCAGCCCACGACCAGCAGGGCGGCGGCAAAGAGGGTTCCATACCGAGTGCACTTCATTCGTACGTCTCCTTTAACAAGCTAGGGTGCTTCAACAGGCCGCGCTCGACGGCCAATGGGGTAACGCATCACTGTAACGAGGATTACGCGCGGCAGTATGAGGGTCGGACCCGGAGATGGCAAGAATCTTGATCGAGGAGCGCCGGGTCGAGCCCGCCGCGCGAGCGTTCCCCGCGCCTTTCGCCGCGGCCCGGCCCCTCTCCGCCGTCACAGACCAAAGAAGGAGCGGATCTTCCCGACCAGGTCTTCCTTGTGGTCCTGGAGCTGCTGCTGCTGCGTTACCTCGTCGTGACCTTCCTTGATCGCCGTGAGCTCCACCTTGCGGATCGCGAGCACCTCGGCGAGCTTCTCCGCCAGCGTGGGGCGCGCCTGCAGGAGCTGCTGGAACGAGGCCTTGTCCAGGCGGTAGCACTCCACGTCCGAGAGCGCCACGACGGTGGCCTGGCGCGGCTCGCCCGTCATGAGGGACATCTCGCCGAAGAACTTACCCGCGCCGAGGCGCGCCACCTCGCGCTGCGCCCCGCCCTCGGCCGCGACGCGCACGGAGACCTCGCCCCTCACGATGATGTAGAGCCGGTGCCCGACGGCACCCTGGCGGGTCATGACCTCCCCCTTGAGGTACGGCGCGTGCCGCAGGCGCGAGGCGATGGCCCGCCGCTCCTCGTGCGAGAGCGGCACGAACAGGTCTACCTGGGCCAGCGACTGGAGCCGCTGCTCGAGGTCCTCGTGGACCTTGGCCGCCTTGCGCTCGCGGGTGTCCTCGGTGACGAAGACCGCCTGCGCCGGGATGGAGAGCGGGATGCCCGCCCGCTTCAGCGCGTAGTAGACGCGGGTGCGCACCTCGCTCGAGATGGGGTGCTCGGCGTTGAACTGGGTGATCCAGAAGCGAACCTCGTAGCGCGCGAAGCTGTCGTTGATCTCGCGCACGATGCAGTCCGGCACGGGTTCCTTGAGCACGCGGTCCGGGGGAGCGGCGCGCAGCCCGTTCAGCACGGCGTCGATCACGTCCTGCGGCGAGTAGCGGAAGTCCACGTTGAAGTGCACCGCGCGGCGGGCGATGCGCGGGAAGGTGCTGCGCCGCCCCTGGACCAGGATCGGGTTCTTCACCAGCGTGCTGTTCGGGATGAGGACCGAGTCGCCGTTCCGCGTCTCGATCATCGTGGCGCGCCAGCGGATCTCTCGCACCACGCCTTCGATCTCGCCGAAGCGGATCCAATCTCCGACGGAGAGCGAGCCTTCCATCTGTAGCGAGAGCCCGGCGAAGATGTTGCCGAGCGAGTCCTGCATCGAGAGACCGATCACCGCGGTCATGACGGCGGAGGTGGCGATGAGGCCGGAGAGGTTGAAGCCGGCCCGCGCCGCGATGGCCAGGATGGCGATCATCGAGGTCACGGCGGCGATCACGTCCTGGAGGATGCGGGGGGCGCGCAGGTGGAGGCGCGGCATGACGACGCCGAAGAGCAGGCGCGAGGCGATGCCGACGATGGCCAGCGCGGCCAGGATCATCATGGTCACGCGCAGCCCGACGTAGGCGCTCCCCTTCGCGGGCTGCAGCCAGGCCACGGCGGGGAGGAGCATCAGGTGCAGGCCCACGAGGAGCGCGAGCCCGCGCATCTGCCGGTGCGTGTCCACGCCCCAGGCGCGCACCATGGCCTGGACGAGGACGAGCGACGCGACGAGCGGGATCGTGAGGCTGGCCGTGGCCTCGTCCCAGAGCTGAAACCAGTAGCGCATGGCCGAAGGTTAACCCCAGAGGCGTTCGGTCGTCGACAAGCGGGCGGCGGCTTTCGATTGAGGCGGCGCGGCGAGGATAGTACTGTGCTCCGGTTCGTCGCGTTCCTGGGCCCTGCGAGGCGGAGGAGGGGACGCGACGCGAGCAGCGGCGGTTCCGCGCCCCACTTGGGGGGCGCGCCAGCGGTCTGTGGGTGAGCGCGGCGAGCGGCACGAGGTCGCGGCGCGGCAGCAGGCTGTCCGAGCGTCGCGCCGAAGGGAGACCGACACGTGTCGCGCACCATGCTCATCAACGGCCAGCAACCGGAGGAGCTCCGGGTGGCCATCGTCGAGGACGGGGTCCTCGAGAACTACCAGGTCGAAACCGCGCAGGCCGGACTCGAGCGGGGGAACATCTACCGCGGCGTGGTGGTCAACATCGCCCCGGCGCTGGACGCCGCGTTCGTCGAATACGGCGCCGAGCGGCAGGGCTTTCTCGCCATCGGGGACGTGGTGCCGCAGGCCTACCATCGACCGCCCGAGGGGGAGGGGAGGCCGCGCATCGATCAGGTGCTCGAGCGCGGACGCACGCTGCTCGTGCAGGTGACGAAGGACGCGGTGGGGAGCAAGGGCGCGGCGCTCACGACCAACCTGAGCCTCGCCGGCCGCTACCTCGTGCTCCTGCCCTACGACGATTCGCGGGGGCTGTCGCGCAAGGTGGAGGACGAGGAGGCGCGCAAGAAGCTCAAGGAGCGGGTGAGCTCGCTGCACCTGCCCGACGGCTTCGGCTACATCGTGCGCACGAACGCCGCCGACCAGACCAAGGCCGAGCTGCAGCGGGACCTCGGGGCGCTTCTGCGGCTGTGGGAGCGGGTGCTCGAGGACTCCACCCAGGGGCGAGGCCCGCGCCTCATCTACGACGACCAGGACCTCTTGATCCAGGCGCTGCGGGACTACCTCGACGCGCGGGTCGAGCAGGTGCTGGTGGACAACGCGCGTCTGCTGCAGAAGGCGCAGGAGTACGTGCAGGCGTTTCTGCCGCGCAGCAAGATCGAGCTCAAGCCGTACGAGGAGCTCGTGCCGCTCTTCACGAAGTACGGGGTGGAGCGGCAGATCGCGTCGATCCACGAGCCGAAGGTGACGCTGCCGTCGGGGGGCTCGCTGGTGATCGAGGGGACCGAGGCGCTCACGGTCATCGACGTCAACTCGGGCAAGTCCACGGGGGGGGCGAGCCAGGAGGAGACGGCCTTTCACACCAACCTGGAGGCGGCGGCCGAGGTGGCGCGGCAGCTCCGCTTTCGCGACATCGGCGGTCTTCTGGTGGTGGACTTCATCGACATGCGCAGCCGCAAGTACCAGCGGAGCGTCGAGAAGGCGCTGCGCGACGCGATGAAGGTCGACAAGGCGCGCTCGAGCGTGGGCAAGATCAGCGAGAACGGCCTGCTCGAGATCAACCGCCAACGCATCCGGCAGCAGCTCCAGCTGCGCACGCACCGGAACTGCCCCACCTGCTCTGGGACGGGAATGCTTCCGACTGCCGAGCAGATGGGTCTCGGGATCTTGCGCCGCATCGAGGAGAAGGCCGTCACGGGGCGCATCCGCGGGGTGCGCGTGCGGCTGCACCCGGAGGTGGCGGACGCGTTGCAGAACCGGCGGCGGCGACAGCTCCTGGCTCTCGAGGACGAGCACCGCATCCAGATCGAGATCTGCGCCGAGGCGGGGCTCGACCGCTCGGAGGAGAAGCTGGACTGGCTCCAGCGCGAGCGGGACCGCGCAGAGGACAAGGGCGCTGCGCCGCGGATCGCCGGGGTCACGCTGGCGTCGGTGGCGGATGCCGCGGCAGGGGCGGTGGTCGACGACGAGGAGGGCGGAGAAGCTGCGTCGTCGGGCGAAGGCGACGGGGGTGCGGGCGCGCGGCGCGCGGCGGGGGAGGGAGGCCGGCGTGGACGGGGACGGCGGGATCGGGGTCGGGGACGTGCGCGGGGGGCAGAGGAGCGGGGCGCGGCGGGGCGCGGGCCGGCGGCCCGGCCGACGGAATCGAAGGAGGCTTCGGCCGAGGGCGCGTCGAGCGAGGGAGCGTCCGGGGCGAGCGGCGAGGGAGCGCCGGGGGCGGGCGGCGAGAGAGGAGCCGAGGGCGCGGCGCAGAGCCCGCGGGACGAGCGAGGGGGCCGGCGAGGACGAGGTCGGCGGCGCGGACGCGGTCGGCGTGGCGGGGGTGAACCGGCGCGTGAGGCGGAGCGGCCCCGGGAAGGCGGCCGAGCCGAGGAGAGCGCGGCGCCGGCGGGTGGTGAGGCGCGCGCGGAGGGAGCCCCGCAAAACGGGGGCGGCGGAGGCGGCGAGGGGGGCAGCGCGTCGGGAGACGAAGGGGCCGCGGAGAGGTCGCGCCGCCGTCGGCGTCGGCGTCGAGGGCGCGGCGGACGCGGCGACGCGGCGGCGGGGGGCGTGGAGGGGGCAGGCAGCAGCGGTGGCGGCGAGAACGGCGGGGGCGCCACGGACGCCTAGCGGCCGGCCACGGTCGCCCAGGGCGCAGCGGGCGCCAGGAGACGGGCGGTGGGCGGGTCTGCTGCTATATTTCCCGGTGACGCGGGTGTGGAGGGTGGAATGAAGGTTCTGAGCGTCGACGACAACGCCGAGAACCTCTATCTGGTGGAGCTCCTGCTCTCGGCGGGGGGGCACGAGGTCGTCTCGGTCCGCGGCGGCATCGAGGCGCTCGCGCGGCTGCACGCCGAGCCCGTCGATCTCGTGTTGAGCGACGTGCTGATGCCCGAGATGGACGGCTTCGCGCTCTGTCGCGCGATCAAGGCCGACCCGAAGCTGCGTCACGTGCCGGTCGTCTTTTACACCGCCACCTATACCGAGGACCGGGACCGGCAGCTCGCGCTCTCGCTCGGGGCGGCGCGCTACCTGATCAAGCCGATAGAGCCGCGCGAGTTCGAGGCCGTGCTGCGCGAGGTGCTGGCCGAGGCCCAGGCGGGGGCGCTCACCCGGGCGCTCATCGAGCTGCCGGCCGAGGATCAGTACCTCCGCACCTACAACGAGCGGCTGGTCCAGAAGCTCGAGAAGAAGATGCTCGACCTGGCCGCGGCGAACCGCCGCCTGCAGGCGGAGCTCGCGGCGCACGCCGAGACCACCGCGGCGCTCCTGCGCGCGCAGAAGCTACAGGTGATCGGCCAGCTCGCCGCGGGGGCCGTGCACGAGATGAACAACCTCCTCGTGGGGGTGACAGGCACGGCGGGGCTGCTGCGGGAGCGCGTCGCGGGAGACCCAGAGGCTTTGGCCGATCTGGACCTGATCGCCGAGTCCGCCCGCGCGGCCTCCACCATCGCGCGGCAGCTCCTCACCCTCGGGCGCCAGGGGGAGGTGCGGCGGGCGCCGGTGGACCTCGAGGCCCATGTGGCGAGCCGGCTCCCCATGCTCCAGCGCGCGACGGGCCCGGAGATTCGGGTGGTGCACGAGCAGGGGGGACGGCCGGCCCGGATCGCGGGGGACCTGGCGCTGCTGGACCAGCTCCTCACGAACCTCGCGATCAACGCCCGCGACGCGATGGCTGGCGGCGGCACGCTACGCCTCCGCACGGCGTGCGGAGCTGCGACCGAGGAGGGTGGGGCACCGCGGTCCGTGGTGACGCTGTCCGTGCAGGACACGGGCCCCGGGCTGTCCGAGGAGATCCGCGCGCACCTCTTCGAGCCCTTCTACACGACGAAGCCCGAGGGCCGCGGGAGCGGGCTGGGACTGGCCACCGTACAGCGGGTGGTGCAGGTGCACGAGGGGCGCATCCGCGTCGAGAGCTCGGCGGTGGGGACCACCTTCACCATGGAGTTTCCGGCCCTCGACGAACCCGACCGCGCGCGCGAGGGGTAGCCCCGTGCCCCTCGACCTGGAGGCGCTCTTCCAGCTGGTCGAGGCGGCCCCCGACCCGATGCTGGCCGTGGACGCCGAGGGCACGATCCGCCTGGTCAGCACCCAGGCCGAGGCGCTCTTCGGCGCTCGGGGGGCGGCGCTGCTCGGCCAGCCCGTGGAGGCGCTCATCCCCGAGGCCGCGCGGGGGGTGCACGTGGCGAACCGCCGGGCCTACGCGGCGGACCCTCGCCGCCGCCCGATGGGGACGGGGCTCCGCATTCGCGCGCTGCGGGCCGACGGCACCGAGGTGCCCGTGGACGTGAGCTTGAGCCCCGTGACCTGCCGGACCGGCGAGAGGCTCGTGCTCTGCTCCCTGCGGGACATGACGGCCCAGCACGCGCTGCAGGACGAGCTCCGGGCGGCGCGGGACGAGCTCGAGGGGCGAGTGGCGCTCCGCACGCTGGAGCTGGCTACGGCCAACGAGCAGCTCCGGGCCGAGGTGGCCACGCGCCAGCGCGCCGAGGAGGAGCTGCGGGCGAGCCAGGCCGAGCTGTACGCCAACCGGGACGAGCTGCAGATGATCCTGGACTGCCTGGGCGAGGGTGTGGTCGTGGCGGACGCGACGGGCCGCGTGGTGCTGGCGAATCCCGAGGCCGTGCGGTTGCTCGACGCCGCGCCGGTCGGGGCCGCCCGCACCGAATGGCAGGTACGCAACGAGGTGCTCTTGGCCGAGACCCGGGAGCCGGTCTCGTCCGCGGAGAACCCGATGGGTCGGGCCCTGCGGGGCGAGAGCTGCGACGACATCGAGTTTCTCGTCCGGAGCCAGAAGTGGCCCGACGGAATCGTCGTGGCTGGCTCGGGGAGGCCGCTGCGCGACGCGGGCGGAGTCGGCCGGGGCGGGGTGGTGATCTTCCGCGACATCACGGAACGCAAGCGCAGCGAGGAGAGGATTGTTCGGCTGAACCAGGAGCTCGAGGAGCGCGCCCGGGAGCTGGCCGCGGCGAACGAGCGGCTGACCGAGGTGGACCGGCTCAAGTCGCAGTTTCTGGCCATGATGAGCCACGAGCTGCGCACCCCGATGAACTCGATCATCGGTTTCACGGGAGTGCTCGAGCAGGGCCTGGCGGGGCCGCTCACGGGCGAGCAGCGCAAGCAGCTCGGCATCGTGCGCGGGGCGGCGCGGCACCTGCTGGGCCTGATCAACGACCTCCTGGACCTCTCGCGCATCGAATCGGGGAAGCTGGTGCTCTCCCGCGAGCGCTTCGAGCTGGCTGCCGTCGTGAAGGAGGTGCAGGACGTGCTGCGGCCCGCCGCGGAGCAGAAGGGGCTCCGCTTCGTGGTGGACCTCGCGGACGCGCCGCCCGAGCTGGTCGGGGATCGGCGGCGGGTCTACCAGGTGCTCCTGAATCTGGCGAACAACGCGGTGAAGTTCACCCAGCGCGGGGAGGTGCGGATCGTGGGCCGCGCCGCGCTGGAGCAGGTGGAGCTGGCCGTGGAGGATACGGGGATCGGCATCCGCGCCGATCAGCTCCATCTCCTCTTCGAGGCCTTCCGGCAGCTCGACAGCTCGGCGCGGCGGGTCTACGAGGGGACGGGGCTCGGGCTGCACCTCTGCCGCCGCCTGCTCGAGGCCATGGGCGGAATGATCCAGGTGGAGAGCGAGCCCGGCCGGGGCTCGCGCTTCGTCTTCACCGTGCCGCTGCGACCGTCCGAGACACGCCCGGCGGTGAGCTGACGCAAAGCCAGGAGGCGCCGATGGGAGCGAAGATCCTGCTCGTCGAGGACAACGAGAACAACCGGTACCTGGCCACCTTCCTGCTCGAGCGCCACGGCTTCACGGTCATCGCCGCGCAGAACGGGCGCGAGGCGCTCGAGCGCGCGCGGGCCGAGGCGCCCGAGCTGATCCTGCTCGACATCCAGATGCCCGAGATGGACGGCTACGAGACCGCGGAGCGACTGAAGGCCGACCCCGAGCTGGCGGCCATCCCGGTGGTGGGGGTGAGCTCCTTTGCCATGGTCGGGGATCGCGAACGCGCGCTCGCTTTGGGGTTCTCGGGCTACCTCGAGAAGCCGATCGACCCCGCGACCTTCGTCGACCAGGTGCGCGCCTACCTCCGGTCCGAGCGGACGCCTGGCCCTTAGCCCCGGGGAGGGGATACAGTGGACGGCATGGGGGTCGATGGGGCGGCCATGGTGGTGTTCGAGCTCGCCGGGGAGCGCTACGGAGTGCCCGCGGCGGCCGTCGAGGAGGTGCTGCGCGCCGTGGCGCCGGTCGAGGCTGCCGAGGCGCTCCCGGGGGGGAATAGGGTGATCGACCTGCGCGGCGAGCGCGTGCCGCTGGTGGCGCTGGCCGGGCCGCGAGAGGGCGAGTCCGCGGAGCTTTGCCCCGAGGAGCACCTGCTCGTCGTGCGCCGGGGGACGAGGCGCCTCGCCGTGCGCGTGGACCGCGTGCTGGCGCTCGAACGCGTCGACCCGGTCGCGCTCGCGCCCGCGACCGAGCTCGAGGGAGCGAGCGGTCTTCCAGTCGGGCTCGTGCGGCTCGTCGGGTCGCGTGCTCCCGAGGGGCGACGGGCCGCGCTTGAAGGCGAGCCTGTGGTCCCCGACGCCCCTTCCCCTGAGGAGTCGGCGGCGATTCTGCGCGAGCGCGCGCGGCGGCTGGCCGCTCGGCCAACGGGAGAGAGCGGGCCGAGGCGTCGCCGGGAGGTGGTGAGCTTCACCTCGGGGGGTGGACGCTACGCGCTGGAGCTCGCGGAGGTGCGCGAGGTGCGGCGCGCGGAGGCGCTGACGTCCGTGGCCGGAGCGCCTCCCGGGCTCGCCGGAGTCATGCCGCTTCGGGACGCGCTGCTCCCGGTCTTCGAGCTAGGCGTGGTTCTCGGCGGCCCTCCGCGGCCTCCGACCGACGCGAGCCGGGTGCTCCTGCTCGGCGAACGAGGGGCCGAGGTCGGAGTGCTCGTCGAGGCGGTGCTCTCGGCGGCCTTCGTCGCGGCCGAGGAGCTGCGCCCGCTGACGGGAGGAGAACCCTCGCCGCCGCGGGAGCTCGTGAAGGGAGTGACCCCCGAGGGGCTCGCGCTTCTCGACGGGGCGGCGCTCCGCGAGGGTCCGTGGCTGCGTATCGAACGAGGCGACGGCGGGCGTTGAGCCAGAGCCGCACGGGGGCCGAGATGCCGAGGAAGGGCTGGACGATCGGACGCAAGCTGAGCCTGGCCGTGGGGCTGCCCGTCGTGGCGGTGGGGGTGGTCACCGTTACGGCCTGGCGCACGAGCGCGGCGCTGGCGGAGAGCAGCCGCTGGGTGGCCCACACCCACGAGGTCCGGGCCCAGGTCGAGCTGGTGCTCTCGCTGGTCAAGGACGTGGAGACCGGGGCCCGGGGCTTTGCCCTGACGGGACACGAGCCGTTTCTCGAGGCGTACGAACGGGGGCGATCGGGAGTCCATCCTTCGCTGGCCGAGCTCGCGCGCGTCACGGCGGACGACGCCACGCAGCAGACGCGACTCGCGGAGTTCGCGCGCCAAGCCAAGGAGAAGCTCGCGCACCAAGAGATGCTCGTGCGCGGCCGGCGCGAGCAGAGCCTCGAGGCCGTGCTCCCGCTGGTCCGCCGCGGCGACGGGAAGCGCCTCATGGATCGCCTGCGGCAGACGAGCGCGCAGATCCGTGCCCACGAGGATCTCCTGCTGGAGGCGCGCAAGCGGACGCTCGAGGCCACGCTGGTCCGCGTCAACTGGACCCTCGGCGCGGGGGGCGGCGCGGCGCTCTTGGCCGCGCTGATCGCCGCCGCGATCAGCCGGAATCTGGCGCGGCGGACCCAGGAGCTGGTGGAGGGTGCGGCCCAGCTCGGGACGGGGGCGCTGACGCACCGGCTCCCCGTGGCCTCGGGCGACGAGCTCGGGGAGATCGCGCAGGCCTTCAACCGCATGGCCGAGCGGCTGGGGACCACCATGGTCAGCGCCGAGACTGAGGCCCAGGCCCGGCGGCGCATCGAGGAGCTTCTCGACGGCATGCGGGACGCGGTGCAGAACCTCGCGCCGGCGGTGGCGGAGGTGCTCGCGGCCACCACGCAGCAGGCGGCGGGAGCGGGGAGACAGGTGGCGGCCGTCCAGGAGACGGCGACCACGGTGGAGGAGGTGAGCCACACCGCGGCGCAGGCGGCCGAACGCGCGCGTACCGTGGCGGAGCTGGCCCGGCGTTCGATGGAGGTCAGCCACGCCGGTCGCGAGGTCGTGGAGGTGACGCTCGCCGACGTGACGCGGCTCAAGGCCCAGGTCGAGGCCATCGCCGAGAAGATGTTCGGCCTGGCCGACCAGGCGCAGGCCATCTCGGAGCTCATCGCCTCGGCCAACGAGATCGCCGAACAGACGAACCTCCTGGCCCTGAACGCGGCCATCGAGGCCTCCCGCGCCGGAGAGCACGGGCGGGGCTTCGCCGTGGTGGCGCAGGAGGTGCGCGCCCTCGCCGACCAGGCCAAGAAGGGCACGGTGCAGGTCCGGGGAATCCTAGGGGTGATCCAGCGCCAGACCTCCGCCGCCGTGCTCGCCACCGAGGAGGGGACCAAGGCCGCGAGCGGGGCGCTGCGCGCGGTGCAGCAGGCGGGGGAGGTGATCGGCAGCCTCACCGCGGTGATCACCGAGTCGGCGCAGGCCGCCGCGCAGATCTCGGCCTCGGCCGGCCAGCAGGCGGCGGGGATGTCCCAGATCGGCGAGGCGGTGCAGGAGATCACGCTCGTGGCGAACCAGAGCCTCGCCTCCACGCAGCAGATCGAGCGCACCTCGCACGATCTGCACCGACTGACCGAGCGCCTGCGGGAGCTCTCGGCGCGCTGATGGACCGCGCGGAGCTGACCCGGCGCCTGATGGCCACCTTCCTCGGGGAGGCCGAGGAGCACCTCGCCGCGCTGAACCGGGGATTGCTGGCCCTCGAGCGGGCGGCGGGGGCCGAGGTGCGCGTCGAGCTGCTGCGCACGCTCTTTCGCGCGGCGCACAGCCTGAAGGGGGCCGCCCGCGCCGTGGGAGCGCGGCCGATCGAAGGGGCCTGTCACGGGCTCGAGGAGATGCTGGGGGCGGCGCGCGACGGCCGAATCGTGTTCGACTCCGAACGCTACCAGCTCCTCTTCGCGCTGGTGGACGCGGTGCAGGTGGCGCTCGAGCAGCTTCGCGAGCCCGGAGGGCCGGTGGCGACCTCCCCGGGGACCCCCGCGGCCCTCGCGGCGCGCCAGGAGGAGCCGGCGGCGGGCCCACCGAACGCGACACCGGCGCCCGCCGGAGCCGCGTCGTCGGAGGTGCCGGCTTCGCCCACGGCCCGGGTGGCTGTGGAGCACCTGGACGAGCTCGTGCGGCAGAGCGGGGAGCTTCTGCGGGTGCGGGGGCGCCTGGCCGCGCGGGTGGAGGCGCTCGGGGAGCTGGCGTATAGGACGAAATCTTCTAGAACGACCACTCGTGAAGAGCTCGCGGTGCGGCTCGGGGCCCTCGAGCGGGGCCTCGAGGAGACGGAGCGCCGGGCCCGGGGGGACCTGCGCCAGCTCGAGCGCGTGGCGAACGCTCTCGAGGCGGAGGCTCGCAGCGCGCGCCTTCTGCCCCTCGGCGCGGGGTTCGAGGAGCTCGAGCGGCTCGTGGCCGACCTCTGCCGCGCGACAGGCCGGGAGGCGGACCTCGTGGCGACGGGGAAGGAGGTGGCGCTGGATCGCGCGCTGGCCCAGCGGCTGCAGGACCCGCTCCGCCATCTGGTGCGCAACGCCGTGGACCATGGTCTCGAGCCGAGGCCGGAGCGCGTGGCCCTGGGCAAACCGCCGCGGGGACGGCTCGAGGTGACGGCGAGGCTCTGTGGCGCGCAGGCGGAGGTGACAGTCGCGGACGACGGGCGGGGCCTGGACCTGCCGGCGCTGCGGCGGCGCGCTGCGGAGCTCGGCCTCACCGCTCCGCGAAGCGACGCCGAGGCGGCCGAGCTCGTCTGGCTTCCCGGCCTCTCGACCGCGCGTCGGGTGGATGCGGTGTCGGGCCGCGGCGTGGGCCTCGACGTGGTGAAGGCGACCCTGGAGGGGCTGCACGGCACCGCCGCCGTCGAGAGCATCCCCGGCCGGGGGACGCGGTTCACGATCGCGGTGCCCCTGACCCTCGCCACGCTGCGGGTTCTCCTCGTCGCTGCCGGAGGCCAGCGCTTCGCTCTGCCGCTTCTGGGCGTGCGGCGGCTCCTGCGGCTCGAGCCCGAGGAGCTGGACCGGGCCGAGGAAGGCACAGAGGCCTGGAGCGACGGTCCGGCGCAGCCCGTTGCGCACCTCGCGTCGCTCCTCGGACGCGCGCCTTCGGAGCAAGCTGCGTCACGCCGCGTGCCCGTCGTGCTGCTCGGGGCGGGCGCCGGGCGGCTGGCCCTGGTGGTGGACGAGCTCCTCGACGAGCGGGAGGTCACGGTGCGGCCGCTCGGTCCGCGGCTCGAGGGACTTCGTTTCTACGTCTCCGGTACCGTGCTGCCCGACGGGGCGCCGGCACTGGTCCTGAACGTGCCCGAGCTCGTGCGGGCGGGGGCGCAGCAGCCGTCCGGCGTGCCGCCTCGCGCGCGGCCGGCGAGCGCGCCCGGCGCCGTGCCCCGCTGTGTCCTCGTGGTGGATGATTCGGCGACCACGCGCGCGCTCGGGAAGAGTATCCTCGAGGCGGCGGGCTACGCGGTGCGCCTGGCCGTGGATGGCGCGGACGCGCTGCGCGTGCTCGCGGAGGGAGGGGTGGAGCTGGTGATCTCGGACGTCGAGATGCCCCGCATGGATGGCTTCGAGCTGACGGCGACGATCCGGTCGACGGAGGCGCTGCGCCACCTGCCGGTCGTGCTGCTGACCGCGCGCGACAGCGTGGAAGACCGGGCGAGAGGGCGTGCCGTCGGGGCCGATGCGTACATGGTCAAGGCCGAGTTCGACCCGCTCCGGCTGCTCGACACGCTCGCGCGGCTCCTGAGGCGCTCGTGATCCGGGTGCTCGTGGCGGAGGACTCGCTGACCGCGCGCCAGCTCCTCGTGGCTGTGCTCGAGGAGGACCCCGAGCTCCAGGTGGTGGGGCAGGCCGGCAACGGCGTCGAGGCCGTGGCGCTCACGAAGAGCCTGCGTCCCGACCTGGTGACGATGGACCTCCACATGCCGCTCCTCGACGGTTTCGAGGCCACCAAGCAGATCATGATCGAAGCGCCGACGCCGATCGTGATCGTCTCGGCGAGCGAGCAGGTGGGGGAGGTCAAGCTGGCGATGCACGCGCTCCGCGTGGGGGCCTTGACCGTGCTCGAGAAGCCGGTGAGTCCCGCGGCGCCGGAGTTCGCCGAGCTGTGCGCGACCCTGCGCTCCACGGTGAAGGCGCTGGCCTACGTGAAGGTGGTTCGACGCTGGCGCGAGCGGACGACCGCCGAGGTGGCCCTGGCGCCAAGGCCCGAGCCGGTAGCGGGCGTTCGCCTCGTGGCCCTCGCGGCCTCGACCGGCGGGCCGGCCGTGCTGCAGCGCTTGCTCGGGGAGCTCCCCGGGACCTTTCCCGTGCCCATCGCGGTCGTGCAGCACATCGCGCGCGGCTTCGTGCCCGGCTTCGTGGCCTGGCTCAACACCGGCTGTCCGCTGCAGGTCCGGCTGGCGCACGACGGCGAAGCGCTCTTGCCGGGGCACGTCTACCTCGCCCCCGAGGAGCACCACCTGGGCGTGACCGAGGCGCTGCGGGCGCATCTCACCACCTCTCCGCCCGTCGGCGGCTTTCGTCCGTCGGCGACGCAGCTCTTCGCCTCGGCGGCACAGCATCTCGGGGGACAGGTGGTGGCGGCGATCTTGACGGGGATGGGAAACGACGGGGTGGAGGGTCTTGTCGCGCTCCGTCGCGCGGGAGGGATCGTGCTGGCTCAGGACGAGGCCAGCTCGGTGGTCTATGGCATGCCAGGCGCGGCGGTGGCGGCCGGCGCGGTGCACGAGGTGCTACCCGTCTCGCGGCTGGCCGAACGGATCCACGACCTCGTCCATCGCGGGGGAGGACAACGATGACCCGGGTGCTCGTGGTGGAGGACAGCGCGACCCAGGCCGAGGAGCTGCGGCTGGTCCTCGAGGAGGCGGGCTTCGGCGTAGAGGTGGCCCGGGACGGTCAGGAGGGCTACGAGCGCGCCCTGGCCGAGTCGTTCGATCTCGTCGTGTCGGACATCCTCATGCCGAGGCTCTCGGGCTACGAGCTCTGCGCGCGGCTCAGGCAGCACCACACGCTGCGCACGCTGCCCGTGCTCCTGCTCACGAGCCTGAGCGACCCTCTCGATGTCATCCGGGGGCTCGAGAGCGGGGCGGACAACTTCGTCACCAAGCCCTACGAGCCCGACTACCTGATCGCACGCATTCGCACCATCCTGGCCAACCGACGGATCCGCGAGGGGCGACCGGCCGGTCTCGGGCTGGAGGTGATGTTTCTAGATCGTACGTTCACAATCACCTCCGGCCGGGAGCAGGTGCTGGACCTGCTGCTCTCCACCTTCGAGGAGATCTTGCGGGCGAACGGGCGGCTCCAGGCGAAGCAGGCCGAGCTGCAGATGGTCCTGGACTGCATCGGGGAGGGGGTGGTGGTGGTGGACGAGGCCGGCCGGGTGGTGCTCGCGAACCCCGAGGTGGCGCGCCTGCTGGATGGAGCGCCGCTCGGAGCCTCGCGCGCGGATTGGCGCGAGCGCAACGAAGTGCTCGATCCCGCCACGCTGGAGCCGTTTCCGGTGGAGCAGCTTCCGCTGAGCCTGGCGCTGCGCGGGCTGCCCTGCGATGACGTGGAGCTCCTCATACGGAACCGACTCTGGCCGCAGGGGCTCTTCCTCTCGCTCTCCTCGCGGCCGCTCCGCGACGCGCAGGGGGCCTTTCGTGGCGGGGTCATGGCCCTGCGGGACGTGACCGAGCGCAAGCGCGCGGCGCAGTCCCTGGCGCTCCACGCGGAAGCTCTGGAGAAGGCCAACGTGGAGCTCGGCCTCGCGCGAACGCGCGCCGAGGAGGAGAGCCGCTTCAAGTCCAAGTTCCTGGCCAACATGTCCCACGAGCTCCGCACGCCGCTGAACTCGGTCATCGGCTTCTCCGAGCTCCTCGAGCAGGAGCTCGCGGGGCCCATGACGCCGAAGCAGCTCGAGTACATCCGCAACGTCCTCCAGAGCGGCAAGCACCTGCTGAACCTGGTGAGCGACATCCTGGACCTCTCGAAGATCGAGGCCGGGCGGATCAACCTGGTTCAGGAGTGGACCCACGTCGGCTTGCTCGCGGAGGGGGTCCTGGAGGCTGTCCAGCCGTTGGCCGTGAAACAGCAGGTCCGCCTCGAGGCGAGCCTCTCCGAGGAGCTGCCGAAGGTGCACGTGGACCCGGTGCGCTTCAAGCAGGTGCTCTACAACCTGCTCTCGAACGGCATCAAGTTCACGCCGCCGGGGGGGCGCGTGGGCCTGGCGATGACCGCGCAGGACGGTCTCCTGAAGGTGGCCGTGACCGATACCGGCATCGGGATTGCCGCCGAGGACCTGCCGCGGCTCTTCAAGGAGTTCGAGCAGATCGAGCCGTCGGGGGGGGTCAAGCCCGAAGGGACGGGTCTCGGCCTCGCCCTCGTCAAGCGGCTGGTGGAGCTCCACGGGGGCGCGGTGGCGGTGGAGAGCGAGCCGGGGCGCGGGAGTACCTTCTCCGTGACCTTCCCGCTCTGCTATCCTCGATCTATCCCATGACACAAACGACGCGTCGCCCCCGTTCGAGCCCAGGTGCCCGCGCGCTGCTGCTTTGCGCGCTTTCCTTCGCCGGTCTGCCGCTCGGCTGCGGACCCGCCGCGAGCGGCCCGCCGGGGCCCGTCCCCTGCGTGGGGAGCTGCGCCGAGGCGGTGCCGCCACCCACACCGCCGGGGGGCGGGATCGATTACCTGATCGTGACGGGCCCGAAGCTCGTGACGGCGGCGAAGGCCTACCAGACCTATCGAGAGCAGGCGGGCTACCGCGTGGGGACGCTGGTCGTGCCCCCGTCCTCGAGCGGAGCGGGGGGCGACCCGAGCGCACGCATCGAGGAGATCAAGGCCTTCGTGCGCGGGCACTACGAGCGGCGGGACCCGAAGCGGCCCTTCTTCCTGCTCATCCTCGGGGACGCGGACGACCCGGTGCCGGTCTACCGCTATCGGGAGCCCTTCGACGGCACCTCCAACAAGAGCGACAACTACTACGTGGACCTCGACGGGGACCACGAGCCCGAGTTTCCGGTGGGGCGCATCCCCGCGCGCACCGTCGAGGAGGCGCTGGTCATTCTGCGCAAGATCGAGCGCCACGAGAGCACCTACGAGGTGGGCGAGTGGAACCGGCGCCTCACGCTCTTCGCCTCCCAGGGTGGGTTCTCGGTGGACTACTTCCTCGAGCAGCTCACGAAGGAGTACATGGACGCGGTGAGCTACGACTACGACATGACCATGACGTACGCGTCCCAGCGCTCGGAGTACGTCTACGTGCCCGAGAAGATCAGCGACAAGGTCTACGCGGAGATCAACGACGGAGCGCTCGTGGCCGCGTACCAGGGGCACGGCAACGAGGCGGGCCTGGACTCGCTGAGCTGGAACGGGCGGCACTTCCCGATCTTCGACCTGGCGCGGCTCGAGACGAAGCTGGACGTGCGGCACAAGCCTCCGCTGCTCGTGATCCTGGCCTGCTTGACGGGAGGCTTCGTGAACCGCGACGCCTTCGCCGAGGAGATCCTGCGCACCGAGCGTGCGCCGGCGGCCCTGATTGCCTCGACGGAGATCTCGCATCCGTATACGAACGGCATCCTCTTTCGCGAGGTGGCGGAGACGGCCACCGCAGACCGCGAGCCGACGGTGGGGCAGTTCCTCTGGCGGCTGAAATACCGGCTGATGCACCAGAAGGACCGTATCCGGGACACCATCGACGCGATCACCAAGATCGCCCTCAAGCCCGACGAGGTGCAGGCGCTCAAGCGCACTCACCTGCACATGTACACGCTCTTCGGGGACCCGGCGATGCGCCTGCGCTACGTGGATGGCCGCGCCGCGCTCACGCTGTCGAGCGCGCAGGTCGCGCGCGGCGGCGAGGTGGAGGTGACGGCGGCCTTCGACGGACTGCGGCACGGCAGGGCGCGCTTCTCGCTCGAGGTGCGGCGGAAGCTCCTCGCGGGCCGGACCTCGCCGGTCCCGGATGACGGCGACCCGCGGCGCGACGAGGTGATCCGGGCCAACCACGCCCTGGCGAACAACCGCGCGGTGGACCGGGCCGAGACGACGATCGCGGAAGGGCGCGCCACGGTCACGCTGCGCGTGCCGGCGACGGGCGTCGGGGCGGGGACGCTCTACGTGAAGGTCTACGCCGACGACGGGGTGCGGGATGCGCTGGGGAGTGTGCCCGTCGAGGTGGTCGAGGCGGGCGGGGCGTCGAGCCCGGCGGAGCCTACTTCGCGATGACGCGGCCGCTCGCGAAGCGCAGGTACGACGAGTAGGTCGCGTCCGCGAGGCAGGCCGAGAGCGTGACCGTCGCGTTGTTCTTGTCGCGGCAGCCGGTGACCTGCTTCTGGGCGTTCACGGTGAGCCGGTAGGGCGCGCCGGCCCCCGCCACCGGGGCTCCGGGGTTCTCCCCGTCGGGCTGCGTGGGGCGGATGGCCTGCAGGATGACCACCGTGCAGCCGCCGACGACCAGGTCGAGCAGCGAGTTGCTCGCGGTGTAGTTCTCTCCGCACTTGGTGAAGCCGGAGAGGAGGCCCGGGGGCGCGGGGATCCGGGAGAGCGAGGCCGCGGTGATCGAGCCGCAGAGCTGTCCCGAGCCCGTGGGGGTCGTCTCGCCGGCGGTGGCGAAGCTCGTGAGCGTCGGCGAGAGGTGCTCCGCGGGGACGTGGCCCACGTTGCCCGCGGTCCAGGCGACCGGCGTCGAGGAGGCGCCGAGGGTCACGCGCAGCCGCGAGCTCGGCATGTCCAGGGTGCCCGAGGTGCCGACGATCGGGAGCACGGCCTGGATGAAGCCCGGGCCCGCTTCGAGCACGTGGGCCCCGGCAGCGCCGATCTTGCCCACCAGCCGGTAGAGCGGGTTTCTCTGCGCGTCGTACGACGCGGCCCGCGGCTGGTACCACCAGTCCAGGTCCTTCGTGCCGTCGTAGCCCGTGCCGCCGTAGTAGAGCGCGTTCATCACGCCCAGCTCGACGGAGGGGTCGTTCGTCCCGCTCAGGTCGTCGAGCCCCATCATCTTGTAGAGCAGGTTCAGGCCGCCGAGGCGGATCCCGTCGTCCATGGACTGCTGGACCTGCTGCTGCGCCAGCGCGAGGACGAAGGCCGCGCCGAAGGCGTTGCTCGGGCAGAAGCTGTCCGTGCCCCACTGCATGAGCAGGTAGTTGATGCGGTGGACCTGCTCGAAGTGGCAGGTCGCGTCGCAGCCGTCGAGGTTTCGCGTGTTGCCGTCGTCGCACTGCTCGGTCGTGTCGCGCACGCCGTTGCCGCAGCCGCTGACGGGGCCCGTGTCGCGGCGCGGGGCGGCGTCGGGGTAGGGCCGCGCATCCGCCACGGCTCCGCGGTCCGCCGTGCCGAGCGCGTCGGTGCGGCGCGCGTCGGGCGGGCTCGCGTCGCTCCGGGTCCCGTCGCTGCGGACAGCGTCGCGTCCCGAGCTGTCAGGGACCGAACGGTCGGGCCCAAACGCGTCGCCGGCGCTCGCGTCGGGGGACAGGGGGCCGTCCGCGCGGCTGTCGCCGCCCACCGCGCCATCGGCCGCACCGTCAGTTCCCCCTCCCGCGTCGGATCCCGGAGTGCTGTCCCCGCACGCGGCGAGAAGGAGCGACGACACCATCACGACCGAACGAACTGCTCGCATGACCACCTCAGCCTTCGTGACGAACCCGTGGGCGCCCGGACGTGTGCCGCCCGGGCCCTGCGCAATCTAGCCAGGGAGCCCTGCGCTCGGCAAGGGACATGGCGATCGGCGACGGGCCCTGCGATACTGGAACGGTGATTCGTCGTCGCGCGCCGTTCGCCTGCGCTCTCCTCGGAGGGGCGCTGGTCGCTTGCCAGGGAGCGGGGCCCGCGGCCTCGGACGCGGGGGGGGACGCGCAGCTCGAGGGGCGAGCCGAGGCGGGGGCTGAAGACGCCGCGACCTGGCGGGACGGGGATCCGGGCTCGGTCAGCGCGCTGGCGCTCGAGGTGCAGGCCTACCTGAGTGACGAGAACCCGGGGGCGGAACCGCCGCTGCTCCAGAAGCTCGCGGGCCCCTATCGCGACCTTTCCTTCCAGGCGCTCGAGCGGGCGGTGCGTACGCGCGTGGATAGCCCGCGGCGGCTGCGAGCCGGGATCCGCGAGGAGCGCTGGACCAACCCGTTCACGGGGAAGGAGAACCGTTACCACGCGGTGGTCACGCGACGGGTCGCGGCCTCCCCGGGGCCGGTGCCGCTCGTGCTCTTTCTGCACGGGGCGGGTGGCAACGGCGAGTCCGTGGCGCGCGCCGAGAGCTTGCAGGCGGTCGCCGACCGGCTCGGGGCGCTGCTCGTGGCGCCGACGAGCGACGGCACCTGCGACTGGAACTCCTTCGAGGAGTGCATGTCGCAGGTGGTGCTGCTCGTGCCGCTCCTCAAGCGGCGCTACCCGATCGACGACGATCGGGTGGTGCTGACGGGCTTCTCGATGGGGGGGCGCGGGAGCCTGAGCGTGGCCGCCACCTATCCCGAGCCGTACTGCGGGGTGGTGCCCTTCGCGGGGGCCATCGGCGCGGTGCATCCGAGCACGAACGTCGAGGACCATCGGATCTACTGCTGTCCGCACGCGGAGAACCTCCTCGGGCTGCGCGTGCACCACACGGTGGGGGATCAGGACATGCAGCTCATGGTGCTGCAGAATCGGGCCTGCGACTCGTGCTTGAAGGCGCAGCGAAGCGAGTCGATCTACGACGAGCTGGCCGGGCAGGGACACGTCTTTCCGGTGGAGCGCTGGAGGGTGGCGGTGAGCTGGGCGCTCGAGCGCGCGCGGCAGCCCTACCCGCGGCGCGTGGTGTACCAGCGGGCCAAGCATCTCTCGGCCTACGTGGCCGGCGGCCTCTTCTTTCAGACGAAGCTGCTCGCGCCCCAGTACTGGGCGGTGATGGAGGCGCCGCGCGACCCGACGAAGCCCTCGCGCCTCGAGGCCGAGGTGAAGGGCGGCGAGATCCACCTGACGGCCTCGAACGTGGCGCGCGTGGGGCTCTATCTGGCCGACGAGCTCGTGGCGCTCGACGCCCCCGTGCGCGTGCTGCTCGGGGGGAAGGTGCTTCACGAGGGGAAGGTGGCGCGGGACCGGGCGCTCCTGCTGACCGAGGCGCATCGGCGCGCGGAGCGCAGCATGCTCTTCGCGGCGCGGCTGGCGCTGGACCTCCCACCGTAGGGCAAGAGAGGACGCAAGATGGCATCGCCGCACGTTCCGTCGGAGAACCCGTACCAGGTCGAGGGCGCCTCGCACGCCGAGCCGCATCTCGGGGCCGAGGACGCCTTCCGGCGGGTGAATCGCGCGGCGCGGCGACAGGCGGTGGGGCAGGCCCTCCTCGCCGCGGGCTTCCTCGGCATGGTGGCCCTCTTCGCCCTCTACAGCCGCGAAGGAGCGGGGGTGCGATGGGCGCTGGTGGTCCTGGCGGGCCTCGGGGCGGGAACGTACCTCTACCGGCAGAGCCGGACCTGGCTCCGCCTCGGAGAGGGGGGCCTGCGCGTCGGCGGCCAGTACGTCCCCTGGTCGGAGGTGTTCTTCCTGCAGCCCGTGCACTACGGCGCCCCGCGCGGGCGGCGGTTTCTCTACCTCGCCTTCAGCGAGGGGCAGCGGCCGCGCATGATCTGCTTGCATCGGCCACCGAGGGACGATGGCTGGCTCGCGGCGGCGCGCGAGCGTACGCGACCGGAGGAGGACTGGACGGCAGCCGAGTGCGAGCTCGTGGAACGGCTCCTCGGACGGCCGGTCGCGCCGGGAGTCGACGGGGCGGAGCCGCCTCCCCCGCCGGTGCGCTTCACCTGACGAGCTGATAGTGCAGGAGCGTGCCGCGCAGGCCCACGGCCCAGAGCTCCGTGGGACTCGCGCCCCAGACGTCGCGGAGCCCGGCGGCTGCCGGCAGGCCGACGACGCGCCAGGAACGGCCGTCGAAGCGCACGGCGGCCGCCGCCCCCGCGAGCTCGCCGACGGCCCAGGCCTCGGCGGCCGAGAGGCCGACCACGCCGTGGAGCGCGCCTCCGGGGAGCAGCGTTCCGCTCGCGGTCCAGGTGGCGCCGTCGTGGTGCGCCACCACCCCGTCGCGTCCCACGGCCCAGGCGTCCGAGGCCGAGCGTCCTCCCAGGCGCAGGAGCGGAAGCGAGGTCGGAATGGCTGCGGCGGCCCAGGCCTGGCCCGATAAGCGAAAGAGCGTTCCATTATTTTCGCCGAGGGCCCAGAGCGGCATTTGCGAACCACCGCTCCAAATTGCGATGAAGGCCGAGGGAGGCGGGCCCAGGTTCGTGCGCAGCCACTGCCCCTCCCGCAGCCGGAGCGCGAGGCCGCTCCCTGCGCCGAGGCCGGCCCCCGCTACCCAGACCTCCCCCGGGGTCGGGCTGTGGACCGCGCGCAGTCGTTCGGTGGAGAGCCCCGGGACCACGAGCCGCTGCCAGGTGCCGACGGCGAGCCGATAGACGGCCGCGGGGCTGCCCACCGCGTAGACCTCGGTCGCGTTGCCGGCCACGCCGGAGAGCGCGGCGTTCACGCGGGTCTCGAGCCGCCAGGCCGCGCCGTCGTAGCGCAGGATCGCGCCGCTCTCGCCGACGGCCCAGAGCTCGGAGGCCGACCGTCCCCAGATCGCGACCAGATCCTCGAGCGTGGGCGAGGCCGCCGCTTGCCAGGTGCCGAGGAGCGCGTCGGGTGCGGCGTCGCGCGGAGCCAGGCCGTCGCGTCGTCCGCCGTCGCGTCGTTCGCCGTCGCGTCGTCCGCCGTCCCGAGGAGCGGCATCGGGAGCGCCGCCGTCCAGCCGTCCGCCGAGCTTCTCGCAGGCGGTGGTGGCGAGGAGCAGAGCCGCGAAGCCCGAGGTCCAGCCGAGAAGGCGGTGCGCGCGCCGCGGGTGCCTCGCTCGAGCCACGGATGGCACCTTTCCCGTCAGGGCACGACGAGCCGGATGCGGTGGTTGTCCCGGTCGGCTACGACGATGCGACCGTTCGCGTCGATGGCCACGCCGGTGGGGGCTGCGAAGCGGGCCTGCGCCACGGGCCCATCCGCGGAGCCGGCCACGCTGCCGCCGGCGAGCGTGCTCACCCGATAGCGCTGCGTGCCGGTGTCGAGCTGCGCCCGCCGCACGCGGTTGTTGCCCTGGTCGGCGATGACGAGCTCCAGGCTGCTGCCGGCGCCGCGCTTGATCGCGACGCCCGTGGGGCTGCTGAAACGCGTCTGGGTGAGCGCGTCTCCGTCGGCAAAGCCCGGGCCGACCCCCGCCCAGGTGGCCGTCGCGCCGCCCGGCGCGATGCTGCGGATCAGGTGGTTGCCCGTGTCGGCGACATACACCGTTCCGTCCGTGGCGACCGCCACGTCGGTGGGCGCGTCGAACTGGGCCGAGGCCCCCGGCCCGTTCGCGAGGCCCCGTACGCCGCTCCCCGCGTAGGTGGTGACGCGATACGAGATGATGGTGGCGTCCCAGGCGACGCGGCGCACGCGGTGATTGATGGCGTCCGCGACGAAGAGCTCCACCTTCCCCGCGTTGCGCCACACGGCGAGCCCTCGGGGGTAGTTGAACTGCGCCTGCCCCCACGCCTCGTCGAGAAAGCCCGGGGCGCCGCTTCCGGCGAGGGTCGAGGTGGTTCCGGCGCGCGTCACGCGCACGCGGTGGTTGGTGCTGTCCCCCACGTACACGTCGCCCGCGTCGTCCACGTCCACCCCCCAGGGCCAGTTCAGTTTGGCGGCGCTCGTGCTCGCTCCGTCGGCGTAGCCCTGGCTGGTGCCGGCGAAGATCGTCACCTGACCACCCGCGACGCGGCGCACGCGGTGGTTCCCCCAGTCGGCCACGAGCACGGCTCCGCTCGCGTCGACCGCGACGGCGGTGGGCATGTTGAAGCTGGCCCCGGCCGCGGCGCCGTCGTTGCTCCCCGGCCCTCCCGTGCCGGCGAGCGTGAGCACGCAGCCCGGCACGGCGGAGGCGGTCCAGAGGACGACGCTCCGCGCGGGGTCGCAGCGGTTGCAGGTGTTGGTCGGGTCGGCCTCTCCCGGAGCGAAGCACTTGCCGCCGATGACGCAGGCGCAGCCCGCATCGCCGAGCGCGCGATCGGCAGCCGGTCGTCCGTCGACGAGGGGCGAGGGGGCGTCGCGCCCCGCTCCGTCGGCGCGTCCGGTCCCGTCGGCGCGAGCGGCATCCCCGCGCGGCGGTCGCCCGTCGGCGAGCGGCGCGTCCGTGCCCGGGGTGGGCCCGCCGTCCCTGAAATAGAGGCCCCAGTCGCCGAGGCTCCCGTCGGAGAGCGCCCCCTCGGGCACCGTCCCCGGACAGCCGCCCAGCGCGAGCGCGAGCGCGACGAGCGCCAGGCTCCACCTTTTCATCGTGCGTCGTTGGGGGCTCATGGCCGGGCCATTTAGCCACGGTCCGACCCACCTGCCAACCGTGAGAAGTCTCCTCGACGCCGTTGACCCGGTGGGCGACCGGACGGTATGTGCTCGACATGCTCGTAGGCGTCACGCTCCGCAGGAGGCGTCTGTCGTTGCTGTTCGCGTTGACCGCGCTCGTCGCGCTTGCCGGCTGCTCGGAGACGCCGCGCGCGCGCACCGACGGCGGGGGTGGCCTGGCGGACCTCCGGGCGCTTGGGGACGCTCTCGCGGACGGTGCTCTCGCAGACCGCGCTGCGACGGACGGCGCAGGGGCTTCGGCGGATGCGACGCGACGCGATGGCCCACCGTCGGACGGCGGTCGCGCAGATGCTCCGCGGCGGGATGCGCGGCCCCCGGACTCCGGCGGGTCCACGGCGCCGGCGGTGGTGGTCTACGGCGAGCCGTCGAATCTGCGAGCGCCGGTGTGCAGCTCGCGTGCGGCCCCCGACGCGAAGCCCTGCCAGACCCACGACCTGGCCTGGCTGCGCACGATCTACGGTATCCGCGTGGTGCCAGCGAGCGAGGCCGCGGCACGCGCGGCCGGGGCCGTCTATCGCCTGGTCCAGGTGATCGAGCGCGAAGGTCCCGTGGCGATCGAGTCCTGGCTCGTCGACGCCCAGGGCAAGCGCCTCGCCGGGCGCGAGGTGACCTACTGCTATCCGGCCCAGGTGCCGGCCACGGGAGACCCCGGCTGCGGCACGAACCTCGTCCCGACCCGGAGCTCGAGCGACGGCCACGCGGACTTCATCATGACCGGCAGCGCCTACGTGGGGTGCGGCCAGCCCGGGCCCTTCGCCGCGTGGGTGAACGAGAGCGGCATTCCCTCGGATCGCGTCTTCGGTATCGGCATGCTCCTCGGCACCAACCACCGGCACGTGAACTTCGTCTTCCAGCGCGTCAGCATCGGCAAGGCCGCTGCCGCGGTGGTGGGTTGCCCCTTCAGTCCGCTCCCCTGACGCCGTGCTACGATGGGCGCGATGGCGACGCCTCGCCCACCTACGCATGCCCTGGCGTCGCGCGCGCTGCTCCTCGCCGCGGCGGGCATCGCGCTGACGGTCATCGCTGGCCATGCTGGATGCGTCGGATGCGCCGGGGAGCAGAGCGCCTGCGGCGCGCAGCCCTGCCCCGAGATCCCCGGCTGCAAGGGGCTCGCGGTCTGCGAGCCGAAGCACGTCTGCGAGGAGCGCACCTGCGAAGGGCTCTCGTGGATCTGCAGCAAGAGCCCCGAGGGGCGCTTCGAGTGGGTGGGCAAGTACGCCTCGTGCGACGACGGAGACGCGTGCACGACGAACGACCAGTGTGCCGGCGGCCGCTGCCTGGGCGCGCCGAAGGAGTGCCGCTCTCCGCCGGGAAACGCTTGCAGCGACGCGCGCACGCTGCGCTCCTATAGCGGTCTCGGCGCGTGCGCGGCAGGACAGTGCGGCTACGCGCACACGGACGTGGCGTGCCCCAAGGGGTGCGCGTCGGGGGCCTGCGAGGGGGATCCCTGCCTCGGCGTGAAGTGCGACAACCCGCCGGGCCCCTGCTACAAGGCGCCCGGCAGCTGCTCCGCGGGCAAGTGCAGCTACGAGCCCGCCGTCGCCGGGACGCCGTGCAGCGTCGCCGACAAGTGCGTGGTCGACCCGGTCTGTGACACGACGGGGAGCTGCAAGGGGAGCGGGGTCGGCTGCACGCGCCCGAACGCGCGCGGAGGGACCTGCGTGAGCGGCGCCTGCCAGGGCTTCACCTGCGAGCCGGGCTACGGCAACTGCAACAACGACTGGGACGACGGGTGCGAGGCGCTCCTCAACACCGAGGCGCACTGCGGGACCTGCGGACGGAGCTGCCCGGACGCGCCGCACGCGGCGGGTAAGTGTCAGAGCGGCGGGCAGTGCGGACTCCTCTGCCGCGACCCGTACCAGGACTGCGACGGCGACGCGAAGAACGGTTGCGAGATCCCCGTCGGCGTGCCGAATGGCTGCGGCCGGAGCGGGCTCGGCGCGAACCGAGGCTGCGGGACCGCCTGGTGCGGCGCGAAGGCCAGCGGCACCCTGTCGCAGAACTTCGGCACCTGGCACTGCAGCTTCTGCTCGCACTGCCACAAGTACGCGTCGGGCTACTCGTGGTGCCTCTACGAGAGCGGGCTCAGCGGGGTCTTCTCGACCGAGACCTGCGCCTCGTGCTGCTCGGATGGGCAGGCGGACAAGAGCTGCGCGAAGTAGCTACGCCGGAACGATCAGGTTCGGCGGAAGAAGCCCATCAGGCGCTGCCAGAAGCCGGGTTTCTCGACCTCCTTGCGGGCCGAGGCCGGGCCGCGCCCGGTGGCGTCGGCTTTCGCCGTCGTGGGAGCTTTCGTCGTCGAGGCCGCCTTCCCCTGCGCCGCGGGGCCCTGCGCCTTCGCGTTCGACGCCTTCGCGTTCGGCGCCTCGACGGTGACCTCGAGCCGCGACTGCACGACCTCGGCCAGGAGCGCCGTCGGCACGTGGTTGCTCGAGAGCTGCACCGTCTGCTCCTGGGCGGTGCCCGCCTGCCGCGCGGAGGCGGTGAGCAGCCCCTCGGCATCCAGGCGCAGCGTGACGCTCAGATCGACGGGCCCGCGCTTGCCGGAGACGCCGTTGAAGGTGATGGCGCCGAGGACCTCGTTGTCGAAGGCGTGGCTCCCGTCCCCCTGAAAGAGCGGCAGGTGCAAGGTCGTCCCGACGGGCTGCGCGGTGACGCGGACGGTCACCTCCGCGGGCAGCGCGGCGTTGCGCGGAATGAGCGGCTGAAACTGTCCGTCGGCGCGCGCGGTCCCGATCGGCATCGGGAGCATGTCGCGGACCACGCTCGGCGTGTGCCCGTCGCGCGCGTAGGCGGCGATCGCCGCGCCCAGGGCCACCGCCTCATCCGGGTGGACGCGCTTGCTCGGCTTCTTGCCGAAGAACTCGACCAGCTGCCGCTCCACCGCGGGCATGCGGGTTTGGCCGCCGACGAGCAGCACCTCTTGAATGTCCTGCGGGCGGAGGCGTGACCGGTCGAGCGCGCGCTTGATCACCGCGTGGGTGCGGCTCAGCAGCTCGGCGCACGCGGCCTCGTACTCCGCGGCGCTGACCTGCTCTTGCACGTTGACCATGCTGCCGTCGGGGAGCGACAGGCAGCGGAGCTCGATGGTGGTCTGCGCGTGCCCGCTCAGCTCGTGCTTGGCGCTGCGGGCCGCGGCGAGCAGCCGGGCCCGGGCGATGGTGTCGAGCTCGAGCTCTTTCTTGCCCAGCCGCGTGGCCAGCTTCTGCTGGACGATGGCGCAGAGCCGGGTGTCGAAATCCAGTCCGCCGAGAAACGAGTCTCCGTCGACGCCCACCACGTTGAGCTCCCCGCCCGCGAGCTCCACGATCGAGACGTCGAAGGTTCCTCCCCCCAGGTCGAAGACCAGCACGCGCTTCTGCTCGTCGCGCTTCGCGCCGAAGGAGAGCGCCGCCGCGGTGGGCTCGTTGATGATCTGCAGCACCTCGAGCCCGGCGAGCTGCCCCGCCTGCCGGACGAGCGCGCGCTGGTTCTCGTGGAAGTAGGCCGGCACGGTGATCACGGCTCGCTCGACGCGCTTGCCGAGGGCGGCCTCGGCGGCCTCGCGCAGGGCCCGCAGGATGCGCGCGGCCACGTCCACCAGCGGCACGGTCTGGTCGTGGATGCGCGCGGCGATGAACCCTTCGGCGTCGCCGACCAGCTCGTAGGCGAAGTGAGGCTGGAAGCGCTCGAGGGTGCCGGGGACGCACGCGCGCCCGAGCAGCCGCTTCGATCCATAGATGCAGGAGGCGGGGTGCAGCACCATCTGGCGCTCGGCCTGCTGGCCGACCACGCAGCCCCCCTCGCGGTCGAAGGTCAGCACCGATGGGATGGTCGCGTAGCCGAGGTTCGAGCTGATGACGCGTGGACGCGTCCCGTCGTGGATCGCGGCGCACGAGTTCGTGGTCCCGAGGTCGATCCCGATGGCGGGTGCCGTATCCGTCGTGGAGGCCATGGTCCTTGCCCGATGATGAGCCGGAACGGGCCCGGCGCACAAGTTTGCGGGCGCGCCGCCCCTGCCGGCGGGCCGCGGACCAGAAGTACCTTCTCATCGGCGGCGAGCGCGATATCTTCCGGGTCAGCGAGAGGATCTGCAGAATGCGATCAGGCGTACTACTTCAAGCGGCTGCGGCGCTCGTCCTGGGAGCGGCCGGCTGCGACGGAGGCCCGACGCGCTTTGGCTTTCCGGCGCGAGACGAGCAGGGGAAGTACTTCAGCGCGCAGCCGATCGCGCACGTCGACCGCGAGCGGGCGCCGAACGCCCCGACGATCCAGTGCCAGAACTACCGCGGCCAGAAGTTCCCCTGGTGCTACGCGGGTCACGAGGGGACGGACTTCCTGCTCAAAGGGGGCTTTCCGGTGATGGACAGCGTCGACATCCCGGTCGTGGCCGCGGCGCACGGCGAGGTGATCTTCGCCGAGGACGGCAACTACGATCGCTGCCACATGGAAGCTGGCTTCCAGGTCACCTGCGACGGGCACCCGATGCGGGGCAACGGCGTGAAGCTCCGTCACGCGGACGGTATCCAGAGCCTCTACTGGCACCTCAAGAAGGATTCGGTGAAGGTGCGCGTGGGCGACCGCGTGGTCTGCGGGGAGCTCCTCGGATACGTCGGCAGCTCGGAGATCTCGCTCATGCCGCACCTGCACTTCGGCGTCACGGACGCGGCGGGCGCGATCCTCGATCCGTACGGCGACCCCGAGAAGAACGAACGCTCGCTTTGGGTCGATCAAGAGACCGCTCTCGGACGGCCGAGCGATCGCTGCTCCGACGAGAGAACCCCACCCCAGTACTAACCCCAGAGCTCAAGCGAGCGCTGGCGCTAGGCCAGGTCGCCGGTCGGCCCGTCGAGGTAGCGCATCACGATCTGGCCGTCGGCATCCAGCCGCGCGTCCTCGGGGAGCGCGAAGCGCGGGTCGATGGCCGTCAATCCTGGGAGCGTATACGGCGTGCGGATCCAGACGTGGCGGCCGTCGGGCTCGCGTTCCACCACCCAGCCGTCCACCCCGAGCTCCACCTTCCCGAGGCGCGTGGTGAGGATGAGCTGCGGGATGGCGCGCCCGGTGGAGCGGCGTCGGAGCTCGCTCTTCAGCGCGAGCGCCTCGGCGATGCTCGGCCGCATGTGCTGCATCCCCTGCACCGGGCCGCCGAAGAAGAGGTAGTAGCTCTCGACGCCGTGGCGCCGCAGCCGCCGGAAGAGCGCGAGCAGCGTGTCGGCGTCCAGGTTCACGCCGCGCAGGAGCACGGCCTGGTTGTAGACGTGAAGCCCCGCCTCGCGGAGACGCGCGAGGGCGTCCACCGTCGGTGCGGTGAGTTCGTCGGGGTGGTTGGCGTGGAGCGCCACCTCCACCGGGCGGCCGGCCCGCAGGTCCTGGTGCTCGCGGAGCAGCGCCACGAGCGCGTCGTCGATGAGCGATGGCTCCATGATCAAGGAGCGGCAGGCGATGCGCACCGGGCCGATGTGCGGAAGGCGCCTCAGTCCCTCGAGAAGATAGCGCAGGCGCTTCGGGTCCATCACCGGCTCGCCCCCGGTGATGAGCACCTCGCAGAGCTCCGTCTCGCGCGCCACGTAGTCGAGCGCGGCGTCCAGCTCGGGGTAGGAGAGCGCCTTGCCCCCGCCGTCGTCGTAGAACTTGCGGAAGCAGAAGCGGCAGTAGGCCGGGCAGACGGGGTGCGGCAGGAGGATGCACCGGTCGGGGTACATGCGCTCCACCCCGTGGACGCCGCCGTGGAGCAGGCCCGAGAAGCAGCGCGTCTGGCCGTCGAGCTCGGTCACCTCGCGCGCGTCGGGGAGAAACTGCGCGGCCACGGCGGGGCTGCGCCGCATGAGCTCGACGAGGTGGGCCGAGAGCCGCACCGGAAAGGTGTCGAGCACCTGCTGCAGGGCCTGCCGCTCTTGCTCGGGGATCGGGCGGCGCGTGAGCTCCTCGAGCTGCGCGAGCGACGTGACGTGGATGGTGCGCGAGGACATCGTGGCCGATCCTTTGCCTCGCGGAGCGCGGCGCGTCAAGGGCCGCCATTGACACGCGCGCGGCTTTCCGTCGATGGTTGCCCCGTGAACCACCACGCGAGCTTCGCCGCCGCCGCCGTCATCGTCGTCGGGCTGCTGGGCGCGGGCTGCAAGGACGCCGCTCAGGAGCCCCCTCTCGATAGCCGCCTGGCCGATGGTCGCGTACGTGCCGACGTCGCGGGACAGGGTTGGCCCGATGCCGCCCCGCCCCCCGACGGTGGCCCGGTCGAGGCGCGGGTCACGGACGGCGGGTCGCTCCCCGACGCGCGGAGCTGCGCGCCGCTACCGCCCGTCTCCACGACCGCGCTCTTCACGCAGCTCGAGGCCGACCTGCGGGCGCTCACGGACCCCGCGAAACGCAAGGCGCGCGTCGACGCCTTCTTTGCCGAGCTCGGCAAGCCGGGGGTCTATCCGCTGCGCGACGCCACCTCGGTGATTCTGGTCTACCGCGGCGCGCTCTCGCAGGAGTTCTCTCTGGCCGGCGACTTCAACGGCTGGACCCCCGGGGTCGAGCCCTTCGTGCAGCTCCTCGACACGGACGTCTACTACGTGAAGCGCGCGCTCGACGCTGGCCGGCACGAATACAAGCTCGTGGACGCGGCCGGCGAGGACTGGCGCACCGATGTGCTGAATACCCACCTCGCGTGGGACGGGATCCACCAGGTGGGCCTCGGGGAGTTCAACTCGGTCATCCCGCCGTTCGGCGCGGTGCACCCGTCGGGGCGCCTCGAGCACTTTCGCCTGACGAGCCCGCAGCTCAAGGAGACGCGCAGCGTGTACGTCTATCTGCCGGCGGCCTATGACCGGGAGCGCTGCCAGCGTTACCCGCTGCTCGTCGTGCACGACGGGAACGAGAGCATCACGCGCGGGCACTTCGACGAGGTCACCGCGCAGACGCTCGCCGCCGGAAGGGCGCAACCCGTGCTCGTGGCCTTCGTCGCGCTCGCCGATCAGAACAAGCGTCTCGATCAATACAGCTGCCAGGTCACGTCGTCGGGCCCGAGGTATGCCGACTACCTGTGCGACACGCTGGTGCCGGCGCTCGAGCGGCGCTACCGGCTGGTGCCGGACGCCGCGCAACGGGCTCTCGCGGGGGCGTCGATGGGGGGGCTTATCTCCTACGCGGCCCTCTTCTGGCGCAACGACTGCTTTCAGCGCGCGGCGGCGCAGTCGGGGTCCTTCTGGTACGCCGACGAGGAGATGGTCAAGCGGGTGAAGGGCACGAACCCGCGGGTCAAGCTCGTGCGCGCCTACCTGGACAACGGCTCCGACAACGCCGCGAGCACCCACGACCTGCGCGACGCGCTGAAGACGCAAGGCTACCCGGTCCACCACTGGGAGAACCTCCAGCAGGACCACAGCTGGGAGGCCTGGCAGGACCGCTTCGACGAGCTGCTCTCGTACCTCTTCCCGCCGGTTCCCGCGCCATAGCCGCGCCGCGCGGGAGGGGCTATAGTCCGTTCCCCCTGCGTGCCCGCGGAGGAAGGCCATGGCCACCTGTACTAAGTGCTTCAAGCCGCTTCCCGACGAGGCCGCGCACTGCGGATACTGCGGTACCGCCGTCAAGCGCGCCGCGCCGCCGGCGGAGGCGCCGGCCAAGCGGACCGTCTTCGGCTACTCGCCGAGCCCCGACGAGCTGAAGGAGCTCGCGCGCGCGCGCGGGCACACGCCGGGTGCGGGGCCGTCGGCGCCGCCCGCGGAGCCTCGCGCGGGGGGGACCGCGTCACGTCACCAGGAGCGGCCTGCGGTCGGACGGCCCCCCTCGGCGGGCATCTCGAGGGTGGGACGGCCTCCGTCGGGCGAAGTTCCGCGGTCGGGAAGGCCTCTCTCGGGCGAAGTTCCGCGGTCGGGAAGGCCTCCCTCGGCCGAGGTTCCGCGGGCGGCACGGCCTCCCTCGGCCGAAGTTCCGCGGGCGGCACGGCCCGTCACGGTACGCGAGACCCACGGGCACGGGATGCTGAACCGCGACGCGCTCGACCAGACGCAGCTCTCGCACGCGCGCCCCGAGCTGCGCAGCGACGACGCGGTCACGATCCCCGCGCCGACCACCGACGGGGTGATGCCCCTCGCGGAGCCGCGCGTGGCTGCTCGGCCGTGGGGGGGGACCGCGGGGCACGGCGCCCAGCGGTCCGCGGCGCTCGACCAGACGATGGCCGCGCCGCAGGCCGAACCGGCGTATCAGCCGACGCTGGCGGCTCCGGCGGCGCTGCCGAAGCACGCCCAGACGTATGACTCGGGTGCGCGACCGCTCCCCCAGGGGCCGTCTGGTTCGCCCGCCGTCCCGCCGACGATGTATGCGCCGGGCTCGGGGCCCGCCGGAGCGCAGCAACCCGCGGTACCGGCCACGATGTATGCGCCGGGCTCGGGGCCCGCCGGAGCGCAGGTGCCCGCGGCGGCCGATCCCTTTCCGCGCACGATGTACGCCGGCGGAGGAGGCGCGGGAGCCCACGGGGCGGAGGCCTTCCCGCAGACCGTCATGGCGCAGGGCGGGATGGGCGGTGCCGGCGGCGTCGCGGGCGCGGAGGCCTTTCCGGCCACGCTGCACGCCGGAGCCCCTTCCGCCGCGCCGCAGCCATTTCAGCCGCAGCCATTTCAGCCGTCACCGTTTCAGCCGTCACCGTTTCAGCCGTCGCCGTTTCAGCCGTCACCGTTCCCTCCCGCGGGGCAGGCGCCGGCCGTGCAACCCTATGGTGCGGCGAGCGGCTACGCCGACGCAGACGAGACCGCTCCTTTCTGGCAGTGGGGCGTGGGCGCACTGCGCGCCGCGATGCTCGTCGGCGGGATCCTGCTCGTGCTCGTCTTCTGTGCCCCGTGGCGGGTCCTGAGCTCCGGCTCGCTGCGCTTCTCGTGGGACTTTCTCTCCGGCCTCGACGGCCTCGCCTTCGTGGGGATGATCTACATCGCCGCTGGCGGTGTCCTGCTCGCGACCTGCGCCCTCTTGCCCCTGCCGTACCTCTTGCGTGCGGCCCTGGCCGTGCTCGTGGGGCTCACGCCGCTGGTGCTCGGCCTGGCCAACGCCACCTGGCGCGAGGCCGCGCTCGTCGGCGGGCTCCTCGTCTTGCCGGTCGGTCTGCTGCACCGGGCTCGCTTCGGCGCCTCCGTACTCTCGCGCATCGTGGTGGTGCTCGGGCTCCTCGGGGTGCTCGCCACCTTCCTCGTGCCGAGAGGGAGCACCGTGCCGCTCGTGGCCATCCTCGAGGCGCTCGGTCGCAACAGCTCCGGCCTGAGCCTTTCCCGCGCGATCTTCGCCCTGCTCCCCCTGCCGCTCGCCCTCCTCGGGCTGCTCGCCTTTCTCCCGGCGCGTAAGACCGGCCTGGCCACGCTCTGGGCGGTGCTCCTCTTGGCCGTCTTCCCCCTCGGGGGCCTGGCGCAGACGGCCTTCCTCCTCGAGCGGGGCAACTACAACTTCACCGCGCTCTTCACGACCCTGACGGTGGGGATCTACCTGACCGTCACGGCCGTCGGGCTCGCGCAGCTCCTCGCCGGCATCGATCATCCCGAACCGGTCGCCTGAGGTCCCGCCCGTCGCGTCGCTCCCCCGCGCGCCCTGTGGACAGAGCTGTGGATAACTCGGGGCGCCTCCGTCGCTGACGGCGCTTGCCCGGGCCTGTGGCGCGGTGGCCCCGCCGGTGGTCTCGGCGGCTTGACAGCCCCGCACACCGCTGTTACCATCTGTCACACTTCTTCGCGCCGCACCGCGTCGCGAAGCCCTCCAAGACAGCATTGGCAGGTTGTAGGATGAGCCGAAAGCAGCACCTGGCCTGGGACGAACTTAGCGATCTTCACGCAGTACGCGTCGCGTGCCAGCTCATGGAGCGGCGCTGGAAGGTAGGCGTGGCGTTTCTCGGCCCCGGGGGCGCCCCGGCCGCCATCGGACCGCGGACGGACAGCGTGCTCTCCCTGCGGCAGCTCGTGCAGCAGATCCGGGCCTACAGCGGCACGGCCCCCGACGCCCGCCTCGGTCGCCCGCAACAGGTCCTGGCCCCCGGCGAGCGGAGCGCGGTCCTCTCGCGCGGCGGACTCAAGGAAGTGGTCGCGCCCGTGGTGGTGGATACGCAGTGCCTGGGCTGGGTGAGCGCCGGTGCCTTCCTGGGCGGGAACCAGGGCGAGGCCGCGCCGTCGCACGAGACGCTGCGCGAGCTGGGCCTGCCCGAGCCGATGCTGGCCGAGGCGATCGCCGAGCTGCCGGCGCTGAGCCCCATTGAGGTGAGCTTCCTGCGGGACCTCCTCGAGACTCTGGCCGAGGAGATCGTGGTCTTCCAGACGCAGGTCGCGGCGACCGAGCGGCGCCTCGACGAGCTCGAGGAGCCCGTGGCCACGCGCTTCAACTACAGCGAGCTCATCGGCACCAGCAAGCCGATCGTCACGCTCTTTCGCCTGCTCGACAAGGTGGTGGCCGCCGATTCGACGGTCCTCATCACCGGGGAGAATGGCACCGGCAAGGAGCTGATCGCGCGCGCCATCCACTTCAACTCGACGCGCAAGAACCGCCCGTTCGTGGTGCAGAACTGCTCCGCCTTCAACGACAACCTCCTCGACTCGGAGCTCTTCGGCCACAAGAAGGGGGCCTTCACGGGGGCCGTCGTGGACAAGCGCGGCCTCTTCGAGGTGGCCGACGGCGGAACCTTCTTTCTCGACGAGATCGGCGACATGACGCCGGCGCTGCAGGTGAAGCTCCTGCGCGTGCTGCAGGAGGGGACCTTCCTGCCGGTCGGGGACACCCAGGTCAAGCACGTGGACGTGCGCATCATCGCGGCGACCAATCGCGACCTGAAGGGGATGATGGAGCGCGGCGAGTTCCGCGAGGACCTGTACTACCGGATCAACGTCATCAACATCACGCCGCCTCCCTTGCGCGAGCGGCGCAGCGACATCCCGGTGCTGGTGGAGCACTTCCTCCGCAAGCACGCGAAGGGCGACCGTCACCGGCAGAAGAAGCTGACGCGCGGGTGCCTCGAGCAGCTCGTGGCGCATCGCTGGCCCGGCAATGTGCGCGAGCTCGAGAACGAGATCGAGCGCATGGTCGTGCTGGCCGGCGACGAGAAGCTCATCGGCGAGGATCTGCTCTCCACGCGGATCCTGCAGGTCGTGCCCCTCGACGACGGCACGGCGGATGGCGGGACCCTGCCCGACGCGGTGAAGAACCTCGAGCGCAACCTGATCTACGAGGTCCTGAAGCGCAACCACTGGAACAAGACCCGCGCGGCCGAGGAGCTCCAGATCAGTCGCCGCAACCTGATCCGCAAGGTGCAGAAGTATAAGCTGGAGCAGCGACGGGCGAGCTGACCTCGCGGGCCTGCGCCCCGGGCGCGTCTGTGACCGACGGCCACGCGGGCGGAGGGACAGGAGAGGAGGCCGAGATGCTGGTGCGCGAGCTGATGAACGCGGAGGTCGTGGCGGTCGATCCGCACTGCAGTCTGCGGCAGGCGCTCGAGACGATGGAGGTGCGGCGCATTCACCACCTCCTCGTGGAGAACCGCGCCAGCCTGCTCGGGGTCATCACCCATCGCGATATTCGCGCCACGTTGCCGCCGTGGCTCTCGGCGGCCGAGGCGGCCGAGCGCCGCCAGCTCCTCGATACGGTCCCCGTCTCGGCGCTCTGCGTGGTTCGCCCCCTCACCATCGCGCCGGACGTGGACGCGCGCCAGGCGGCGCTGCTCATGCGGCAGCGCCACATCGGATGCCTCCCCGTGGTGGAGCAGGGGCACGTGGTGGGGATCATCACCGAGGCGGACTTCCTGGACGCCTTCATTCGCTTCTCGGGAGGCGAGGCCATCCCCGGCCACGCCCCGACCGGCCCCATGCCCCGCGTGCCGTAGGGCGCGTCGCTAGTTCCTCCTTTCTCCGTTTCCTCCCATCTGAAAAAGATCAACGGACTCTCGCTGCACCGGGCGGCGGAGGGCGCATGCGGGCGGTCGTCGCGAATCGGTACGTCGGGGAGGGGGGGCTGTCGACGGGAGGCGGGCGAGAGCGCGGGCGGCGGTGGGCGCATGCGTGCGGTGGGGGTGGATCGGCGCGGCGGGGAGCGCCTGCTCGTTCTTGGTTCCTCTTATCTGGTGTTTCGTTTTGTTGTTTGTTCGTGCAAGGACACGGACTTGACATCAGACCCGCGATTTGCTAGTATTAGCCTTATTCATGATGGCACGCAAACGCAAATCCTCCTCGGCAGATGGCCGGCCTTCGGGCACCCGTGCGCCGGCGGGTTCTGCGAAGCAGCTCCCGTTGCCTATGCGGGAGGCGACGGGGTGGGGCGGGAAGCGAAAGGGTGCGGGAAGGAAGAAGCAGCCGGGGAGCGGACTGCCGCATCGGGCGCGACCGCTCCTCGCCAGTCGGTTTCCGGTGCACGTCACGATGAAGGTGGTGGAGGGGCTGCCGAACCTGCGGAGCAAGAAGCAGCTCCGAGTGATCGAGCAGGCCTTCGTGAAGTCGGCGGGGCGGTTCGGCCTGAACCTCGCGCACTACTCGATCCAGAAGAACCACCTGCACCTCGTGACGGAGGCCAAGGACCGAGAGGTGTTGATGAAGGGCCTGCGCGCGCTGGCGATCCGGCTCGCGCACGCGCTGAACCGCACGGTGGGCCGCAAGGGGCAGGTCTTTCGGGACCGCTACCACCAGCACATCCTGAGGACGCCGAGCGAGGTGAAGGCCGCCCTCGCCTACGTGTTGAAGGACGCCCGCAAACACAGCGTGGCCCGGGGCAAGTGGGTCCCGCGACGGGACCTGGACGCGTGCAGCTCGGCGCGCTACTTCGACGGGTGGAAGGACCTCACGCCCGTGCCGCCCGACGGAGACCCGCCGGTGCTCGAACCCCGAACCTGGCTCTTGAAGACCGGGTGGAGGCTACGCGGACTGATTCCTAAGAGCGCGGTGCCGGGCACGTAGGGGAGGCGCCGACGGCGGGCCTGGAGGCCCGGATGCGGAAACCTGCGTCGGTCCACTGGCCGCGCTACACTTCGGAAGCATGAAGCTCGAGGTGCTCTGGCGGGCCACGGTATCCGGCGTCGAGGGCGACGCGACGGAAAGGGAGCCGCGCGAGCTGCAGCTCGAGGGGCGGTCGGTGGAGGTGCTCGAGGTGCTGGACCGCTGGCTGGCGCAGGACGTGGATTCCTTCAAGCTGCGCGGCAGCGACGGAGCGCTCTACATCGTGCGCTACGACCGGGCGACGGAGGAGTGGGAGCTGACGCTCTACGATCCCGCCGGGGGTGGCGCCTCGCTGCCGTCCCCCTTCCGACGACCCGAGCCACGCCGGGGACGCCAGCGCCCCCCCGCGCGCGCCTGATCTGCCGCTAGGGCACGCCAGGGAAGGCGTTGACGTACTGGATCTTCACGTCGGGGAAGGCCTTCACGAACTGGACCTTGAAGTCGGGGAAGGCCTTCACGAACTGCCACTTGCCGCAGCTGTCGGGGAAGGCCGTCACCTTCTGCACCTTCACGTCGGGGAAGGCGTCCACCACCTGCACCTTGAGGTCGGGGAAGGCATCCACCACCTGCACCTTGCCGTAGAGCTTCTTGCCCTTGAAGGTGCAGCTCTTCGGCACGTTGCCCATGGGGGTCGGGGCCTGCGCGGCCGCGGGGCCCGCGACAACCGCCAGGCCGAGGACTAGACCGAACGGCTTCCAAACCGCGCGGCGTTCTAGGGACCATCGCTTCATCGTGCGCCTCCTGAGTGGTCGAAGTATACGGTGCGACGCGGAGGCCCTTCCCGCTGGCCGCCGTGCGCAGTATACCCGCCGCACATGGATTCGGCGGTTCGAGGCTCCTTCTCGCCCGGCAGCGCGCCGAAACCGTCCCCGCGCGGCTCGGGGATCGCCTTTGCGCTGAGCGCGTTTCTCCTCTGGGCCGCGGTCCCGATCTACTTCAAAGTCCTGTTGCACGTGCCGATGCTGGAGGTGGTGAGCCACCGCGTCCTCTGGTCGGTGCTCTTTCTCGGGGTGCTGATCACCGCGCGGCGCGGTTGGCCCGAGGTGGCGCGCTGCTTCCGCACGCCCCGCCGCTTCGGCCTGATGGTCCTCACGACGGCGCTCATCGGGACCAACTGGCTGGTCTACATCTGGGCCGTGACCTCGAACCGCGTGCTCGAGGGGAGCCTGGGCTACTTCATCAACCCGCTCGTCAGCGTGGCCTTCGGCGTGGTCTTTCTGCGAGAGCGGCTGCCTCGATTGCAGGGGCTGGCGCTGCTCTTCGCCGGCGTCGGGGTGGGGAACCTCGTCTTTCGCCACGGGCAGGTTCCCTGGCTGGCGCTCGGCGTGGCGGGCACCTTCGCCCTCTACGGGCTGCTGCGCAAGGTCGCCGCGGTAGACGCGCTGACGGGGCTCTTCGTCGAGATGCTGCTGCTGTTCCCGGCCGCCGTCATCTGGCTCGTCCGGATCGTGGGCCGCGGCGAGAGCCACTTCCTCCTCGTCGACCGCACCACCGACCTCCTGCTGGTCGGCGCGAGCTTCGTCTCCTTCGTCCCCCTGCTCCTCTTCATCGCCGCCACGCGCCGGCTGCCGCTCTCGACCCTGGCCTTCATCCAGTACGTCTCGCCGGTCGGGCAGCTCCTCCTTGCGATCTTCGCCTACGGGGAGCCCTTCACCGCGGCGCGCAAAGTCACCTTCGCCTTCATCTGGGCCGCTCTGCTCCTCTACACAGGGGACCTGGTGGTGCGGACCCGCTCGGCGTCGCGTCCTTAGATCGTTTTCCCGCCTCGTCCGTTTCCAGTCTCCAGGCTCGAGCCAGGGAGGATGCCGATGCGTTGGCGACACACGATGGGAGCGGCGGTGGCGATGCTCGCGCTCCTCGGAGGAGCGGGGCGGGTGCGCGCCCAGTACAACCCGGCGGCGGGGCGCAGCGCGCCCATGGAGGCGCAGGAGCAGGTCGTCCGCGACGAAGAGGGGCGGGTCGTCGCCCGGCGCAAGGTCCTGGTCAAGGCGGCCCCCGACCGGTACGGCAACGCCGCGGGGAATCGCTACGACCTGGCCGTGGACGGGGCGTTCAAGGGGCAGACCATCGCCGTGCTGCACTTCTACACCGGCGAAGGGTTCGACTTCGAGCTGCCGCGGGCGGCGCTCAAGCAGAAGGGCTTCTCGGTCTATCGCTGGCTCAACGGGCCGCCGACGGCGACGGCGTTGCGCCAGGCGCTCAGGCGCGCCTGCCAGCTCTGGATCATCTCCGGCGAGCGGCAGCTCCTCGGTCCGGACCACTTGGCGGTGATCAAGGAGTTCTTCGCCAGCGGCAAGGGGGTCTACATCTGGGGCGACAACGAGCCGTACTACGCCGACGCGAACTACGTAGCCAAGGCGCTCCTCGGCGTGACGATGCAGGGGAACCTCCCCGGCGACCGCGTGGTGCGCATCCAGGCCGCGGGGGGAGGGCATCGCGTGGGGCTTCTGCCGAATCACCTGCTCACCACGGGGCTGGCCTTCCTCTACGAGGGGATCACCATCGCGACGATCCAGGCCAACCAGACGCTCACGCCGCTGCTCTTCGGCTCGGCGGGGAACCTCGTGGCGTCCTTCTACGACCAGGGGGGCAAGCGCGCGATTCTCGACGGAGGCTTCACGCGCCTATACCGGCAGTGGAACACGGCGGGGACGGGGCGCTACATCAAGAACGCGGCGGCGTGGCTCGTGAACGTGGAGCGGCGGGGCAAGGTCGTCACGGCGGCGGGGGGAAGCCCGGCGAAGACTCCCGCGCAACCGATGTAGCGATCGGCGCTCTGACTACGCGCCCCCTTGCGGCCCCGACTCGGGGTCGTAGGGGCGCGGCTCGTGGATCACCGGGCCGGTGTGGATGACGTTCGCGCGGAGCGGCTGGCCCAGGATCTCCTCGGCGCGCTTGCCGTTCTCGATCAGCTGGCCGAGGTTCACGCCCGTCTCGACCCCCATCTCCTCGAGCAGACAGAGCAGGTCTTCGCTGCACACGTTGCCGGTGAAGCCGAACTGGTACTTCGCCTTCCCCGTGGCGGGCTGGCCGCCGATGGCGCCGATCGAGCCGTCCACGTAGCGCAGCCCGAGCTCGAGCGCCGCCACGGTGTTGACGATCCCCGTGCCGCGGGTGTCGTGAAAGTGCGCGATGAACTCCGCCTGCGGGAAGCGCGCCAGCAGCGCGCCGATGCGCTCGCGCACCTGCTTCGGGTTGGCGGCGCCGATCGTGTCGCCGAGCATGATCGTCTGCGCCCCCTCGTCGAGGTAGAAGCGCACGATGTCCTCCACGTCGCGCATGGGCACGTCCCCGAGGATCGGACAGCCGTAGACGGTGCCGGCGCAGCCGATGACCTTCACGCCGAGGCCGTGCGAGCGCTTCATGATCGCCGCGTGGGCGCGCTTGGCCTCCTCGTGCGTCATGCGGAAGTTGACGCGGTTGTGGGCCTCGCTCGAGGAGATCATGAGGATGAGCTCGTCGGCGCCGTAGCCCTCCTTCACGCAGCCTTCGAAGCGGTCGAAGCCCTTCTCGTTGGGCATCAGCACCACGTAGCTGACCTCGGGGCGGCGCTGGATGCGTCGCAGCACCTCCACGCAATCGGCGAACTGGGGCAGGAGCTTCGGGTGCGAGAAGCTCGTCACCTCGAGCTTGCGCACGCCGGAATCGATGATGCGGTCGATCATCTCCACCTTCTGATCGGTGGGGACGACGACGGGGATCGACTGGAGCCCGTCGCGGGCCCAGCATTCGCAGTAGGTCACGGACGTGGGGAGCGCCATGCGGAACCTCCTGTGGGGCGTTTCGTCGGGGCGGCCCCGGGGCCGCGACCGAGCGGCAGGTTACTTGACAAGATTGGCGCGGCAAAGCTACTTCAAAGACTTCCCAGGGAGGTTTGCCATGTCCGAGCTGCTCCCGCAGTCCGAGTCCGAAACGGGGCATCAGCCGAGCGACGGCGATATCGCGGCGCTCATCCGGGAGGCGGAGGGACATCCCCTCGGGATCGACTATCTGCTCCACGGCGCGCTCAACTCGGTGGCCGCCACGTTCGGGGCGCACGCCTTCGTCGTGCTGGATGCGCGGCGGCGCGTGTTGCGCGATCGCAGCGAGCAAAGCTGACTCTGGGGCACGGGGGGTTTCCCAGCCGACGCGGGGCCGCGGGGTGCCGCGTTCACCGAGGAGATCTCCCCTCGGTGGCCACTCCCGCAGCCTCGTGCTAACTCTTGCTACCTACAAGGATGGTCTTTGATCATGGCCAGGTCGACGGACAATGCGCGCATGAGTCAAGAACACGGAATGCTACGCCGCCTCGGCCTGAGGCTGAAGGGTCTGCGAAAGGAACGGGGGTTTACTCAGCAGGAACTCGGCGAACGCTGCAGGCTGACATCGAAGTACATCTCTGAGGTGGAGCGTGGGGTGCGAAACCCATCGCTGCTCACGCTCCGCCGCATCGCGCACCTCGGGTTGAAGACCTCGCTCGCGGTGCTCTTCTTCGGCATCGACGAGGGCGAAGAGCAGGCGCCGCGTGGGAAGGGCAAGGCCGCGCGTGCGGCGGCGGTTGCCGCGAGCGTGGCCCCGGTTCGCAGCCGGAGCGTGGCGGACGTGAACGGCCTGGATCAGCTCCTGGCCGGCAGACTCGTTCCCATGCGAGCCCAGCTGCTCGACATCTACCGCGCCGTCGCCGACCTCGTGGATCGGCCGGCCAGGTAGAGCTGGGCGCAGCTCCACTCGACGACAGTTCCTCGGTTCACGCCGACGGCCGCACCCCGGCCGGGTGGCCGCTGAGCCTCCTTTGCGGCCCCGAAAAGAGCCGCTTCGGCACCATATCGTCGATCAGGAGCCCGTGAGCCGTCGGAGGCCGGGTCGGGCAGTAGCAGCACTCCGGCGCGGCGCAGAGCGGTTCGGCCCAGCTCCGGCACGCTGGGCAGAAGTAGGCGTCGAAGGCCTCGGAATAGGCCAGGAACGGTTGCCGGCAGTCGCAGCGATGATGGGACATGGAGCCTCCTCCCGTGGGATTGACGGAGGCCAGACGTTCGAGCGGCGGGCTTTCTGACAAGCCATCGCGCGAATCGATCCAGCAAAGCCAGCGAGGGGTGAGGGGCGCGGGAGCGGGCCGGGGGCGCGGGCCGGGGGCGCGGTGCGTCAGGGACTCGCCACGCGGAGGTCTTCCCGCGGGTGGAAGGTGCGGAAGATCTGCATCACCTCGGGCCAGAGGCGGCCGAGAAAGCCCGGGGCGAGGCGAGCGCGCAGCTCGAAGGCCACGCCGTGGCTCACGACGCAGAGGCTGCGGACCTGCTCGGGGTAGCCCGAGGCGCTGCGGGTGAGATAGGTGGCCAGGACCGCCCGCTGCCCGGAGGGGAGGCGGGGGCGTTGCACGAGCAGGACCTTCACCTGCGGGTCCTGCTGGGCGCGCTGCTGGTAGACCGAGCGCCAGAGACCCTCGGCGTCCTGGCCCGCGGCCTCGCGCACGAGGACCTGCAGGCTCGCCTGATAGCGGGGCACCCCGGCGGTGTCGAGGCCGCTGCGCACGAAGGGGACGGCCAGGCGCACCCCTCCGAAGCGGCGGATGCGGGTGCGGTCGAGGCGCCAGGCCTCGGGGAGGCGGACCTCGTAGCCGGCCAGTCGATCGCGATAGAGGCGGAAGCCAGCGGGGCCCGTGCCGGCGGGGGGCGTGGTCTCGGCCGGGATCCCGGTGTGCGGGGCGGGGGGAGCGCTGGCCGAGGGGGCGGCGGGGGGCGGGGGATTCGTCGGAGGCGGCGGCGTGGAGGCCGCGGAGGGGGTCTCGCCGAGAGAGAAGCAGGCCACGCTGCCGCGTGTGTGCGCGAGCACGAGGGCCCCGGCGGCGACGGGAGCTCCTTCGGCCAGCCCGTCGAGCGGTTGCTGGTGCACGGTGTTTCCGTCGGTGGGGCTGTAGAGTACGAGCTGACTGCCCCCCTCGCGGCCGTTCACGGCGGCCACGAGGCCCCCTGCGTGCAGGAGGAGTCCGGTGGAGACCAGCTCTCCGCTGCGCGCCCACCGCGTCTGCTTGCGCTCCGGGAGGTAGGCGAAGAGCTGCGAGGGCTCTCGTGGAGAGCCGACGTTCGCCACGTAGAGCACGCCGCTCGGGGCGCGCACGGCGAAGAAGCGATCCGCCGAGGAGGAGCTGTATCTCTCCGAGAGCGGGCGGTCCATGGTCTTGGCGCCGCGCAGGTAGTCGGCCTCGGTGTAGAAGACCTTGCGCGGGTTGACGCCGCTCGCGGTGGCGCGGGAGTAGTCGAGAAAGGCCAGGCGCGCGTCGCGGAGCTCCACGACCTGGTGCTCGCCCGAGGGGAGGAGCTTGAAGGAGAAGACCTCGCGGCCCGAACGCAGGTCGACCACGAGCAGGCGCTTGGGACTGCCGGGGGTGGAGGGCCTGCTCTCCACGCGGTAGAGCACCGCGTGATCTGCGCGGGCGGCTCGCAGCGCGCCGGTCGCCGCGGCCCGCCCGAGGACGCGCTGCCCGGTCTCGTCGAGGCGCAGGAGCTCGGTGCGGGTGGTCACGAAGACGCTGTCGTCGGTGGCGAGCAGCCCCGTCGCGCCGGGGGTGGGCCTCTGCGTCACGATCCGGCCGGTGCTCGGATCGAGGACCAGCAGGCCGCGAAGCGTCAGCGCGTAGGCGAAGCGCCGTCCCCCGGCCAGGGTGCGTTCGCCCTCGCGCAGGCGGCCGTAGCGGCGGGTCCAGAGGCGGCGGCCGTCGGTCAGGCCGTAGCCGGCGAGCTCGTCGCCCCGCTTGAGCACCAGCGCTCCTCCGACGATCGCCGGGGGCCACGCCACGCGCTCGCGCAGACGCCACTGCGGGCGCAGCTCGCTGGCGGCGTGCGCGGGGTTGGACAGCAGCGCCGCGCAGAGCATCGAGACGGTGAAGCGGTGGCTGCGGTGCATCACGCCCACCGAGCTTGCGCTCCCCGCCGGGGCCCGGTCAATGCGCGCCGTCACGCGGGGCGGGCGCGGCGCCGTCGGCGGGGATGTAGAGGTCCTGGATCGGTTCGCCGGGCTGGATGCGCTCGGCGAGGTCGAGGCCGCGCACCACGCGTCCGAAGAGCGTGTAGCGGCCGTCGAGGTGCGGGTGTCGGCCGAGCGTGATGAAGAACTGACTCCCCGCGGTGTCGCGTCCGGCGAGGGCCATGCCGAGAGAGCCTCGGTCGAACGGTGCGGGGGAGAGCTCGCAGGGGGTGGTGTGGCCGGGGCCGCCCCAGCCGTCGCCGCGCGGGTCGCCGCCTTGGGCCACGAAGCCGGGCACGATGCGGTGAAAGGGGGTGCGTCGATAGAAGCCGCGCTGCGCGAGGCGCGCGAAGTTGGCCACGGTGGCGGGGGCGCGGTCCGGGTAGAGCTCGAGGTGGAGCTCGCCCTTGGCGAGGACCAGCACGGCGCGGCGAGGGAGAGGCCGGCCCTCGGCCCAGCGGAGCGGGGGAAGCCCGCCGGAGAGGGGCGTCGCGGCGGGAGCGGGCTGCCCCGTGAGGGCGACCAGCGCCTGGGCGCTGCAGGAGCGCACGGCCCACGACGGGCTCTGGCGCAGCCGCTGCAGCGTGGAGGTGGCGCTCCGGACCTTGAGCGCGGCGAGCGTCTCGACGATGGCGCAGGCCGCTTCGGGCTCGCGAACCGCCTCCAGGCGATCGAGCCGCGCCACGAGCTGCTCGAGGAGCGGCGCTTCGCGCGTGGCGCGTCCCGGGTCGCGGCGCAGCGAGGTCGCGGCCTGGGCCACGACGGCGGCGTCCGCGTCGCGCAGGGCCTCTTCGTAGGCCACGCGCGAGGCAGGCAGCTCGGCGCTCGCCAGGGCCTCGACCGCGGCGGTGCGCACGGCGGGGTCGGCGTCGTGCAGGTAGCGCCGGAGCAAGGTGACCTTGTAGGGGGCGTCGCGCTTGAGCGCGCCGATGAGCCGCGCCACGAGCATGCGCCGGTACGTGGCGGAGAGGGACGCCGCGCGCGCCGTGCCGCAGGTTGGGGTCTCCTCGGGGCGCCCGGCCGCGAGGTCCCAGAGATACGCCGCCGCGCAGTGGGTCAGGTCCACCGCGTGCGCTTCGATCGGGGTGTACTTCACCGAGGACTGCGACGCGTCGGCGCTTTCGAGCAGCTCCTTCGTAAGCTGCTGCACCTCGTGGCGCTCGGCGTGGGGGCGCAGCGCTTCGAGCGCGGAGAGGAGCGTCCCGAGGCGCGGCCCGGTGAGGCGAAAGTGGCCGCTCGAGACCACCTCCCAGATGGCGCGGACGCCCTCCACGAGGCGGTTTGCGCCGCGCGGACCGGTCTGGCCGAGGGCGCGGGCCGCTTCTCCCTGCACGAGCGGATCGGGGTCGCCGAGGCGCTTGACGAGCCACGGGATGGTCCCCGGGCCCCCCTTCTGGCCGACGGAGCGGGTGGCCCACTGGCGCAGCACGGGGTCGGGGCTCTCGCCCGCGCGCATGAGCGCTGCCACGACGGCCGTGCCCGCCGGGCCCGAGATGCGCGAGAGCGCCCAGGCGGCGAGCTGGCGCTGTGTTGCCGTGCCGCGCTCGAGCACCGCGAGCAGCGGTCCGGCGAGGCGCAGATCGAGGACCTTGCGCTGGCCGAGGATCCCCCACGCCACGAGGGCCGCCTCGCTCGTGGCGAGCTCGCGCCCGAGGCGAACCGCGGCCTCGGCGTCGCCCACCCAGCCGAGGGACAGGATCACTGCGTCGCGCGCGCGCGGGTCCTTCTCGGCGAGCAGGCGCGCGAGGAGGGCCCGGTTCACCGAATGGGCGAGGGCGGGGTCGGCGGCCGCGGTCGGAGGGTCGAGCACGAGCAGCCGCAGCGCGAAGGCCGAGTCGGCGCGCACCGTCGGAGCGGAGTCCTCGGCGAGGCGCTTCAGCAGCCCGGGCAGAGAGGCGAGCAGGCCGGCACGACCGGCCGCGAGGACTGCGCGCGCACGCACGGTCGGGTCGGCGTGCTCGAAGAGCGCGGTGGCGAGGCCGTCGGGGTCCTGGCGACGCCACTCGAGCTCCTCGAGCGCTGCGCGGGCTCGCGCGGGATCTTTGAGCGCCGCGGCAGCCTGGGTCCCCGGAGCGCGGCTACAGCGGCACGCCGCGCCGAGAAGCGTCGTGGCGAGGATGGCTACGAAACACAAAGATGTCCGTGGACTGGCGCACACGGGCGCACCATATCACGGACCCTCCGGGGGTCCAGGATGGCCCGCGCACTTCGCCGGGAACCGGGGAGGGCGCGCGGTTGTCGAACGAAAGAACGGCCCAGAGCGGAGGCGGGCCGGGTCGTCTTCCACGGGTTCCGCGGTACCATTACAGAGGGCGGCTCGACGGTCGCCAAGGAGGAGCGATGAGCACGTTCCGCGGTACCGTGCGACGAAACGACCTCGGCGGCGGCGCCTGGACGCTGATCTCCGAGCAGGGGGTGGTCTACCAGCTCAAGGGCGGGGGCAAGGACCTGCTGCGCGACGGCGTGCGGGCCGAGGTGAAGGGGCGCCTCGCCGCCGAGCAGATGGGGATCGCCATGGTGGGCGAGATCCTCGAGGTCCAGAGCTATCAGGTGCTCGGGGCGAAGGACTGAGGGTGGACGGCCCGCGCTTCTACTTCTGGCCCAAGCGGCTCGCCCTGCTGCTCTACGTGGGGCTGGCCTACTACGCGGCCCAACAGGCGGCGCTGCCCCGACTGCCCGCCATCGTGCTCTTCGTCTTGCCTCTCGTGGCGATCGAGGGCGCCTTGCGCGCGCTGGCGGCGAGCCGGATGCGCGCCTTCAACCAGGCCCTGACGGCGCGACTGCAGTCGGGGGACGCGGGCACGCTGCTGCCCTTCTATCAGGCGCAGCGCCTCCTCCGACTGCTGGCGCCCAAGCACGAGCTGCTCGCCAAGCTCGGGCTCATTCACCAGCGGCTCGGGCAGAAAGAAGCAGCCGCGACGGCGCTGCGCGAGGCGGCCGAGGACGCGCCCCCGAAGGTGAGGCCGGCCTACCTCCTCCCGGCCGCGGAGGCCTTGCTCGCGGCGGGAGAGGCGGCGCGCGCCGAACACTACTTCCGGCAGGCCGCGAGCATGCAAGCGGGGACCGTGCAGGCGCCCCTGCGGGCGGCGCGGTTGATTCTCGCGCGCGGCGGGGATCGCAGCGAGGCGGATCGGTTCCTGCGCGCGGCCGTGGCGGCGGCCCTGCCCGATCAGCCGTGCGGTCCGCTGCGCCCCGAGCTGGCGCAGCTCCTCCTCGAGCTCGGGTACCCCGACGAGGCGCGCTGGCAGCTCGAGCTGGCCCGGCGAGAACTCGGTTCCGACGGGGCCGCCGCTGCGCTCCCGCAGGCGTGATCCTCCCACCGGGAGTTCCTGCTCCGCTGCGGGCGTCCGTCGCGTTCCTTTGGCTTGTGTCCCCCGGACGCCCACTCTAGCATCCGCGACACGATGAGACACACGAGCAGGTCGTTCCCGGCGCGCGTGACGGCGGTGATCGTTCTCCTGGGCGGATGTACCTCGAGCAGCGGCGGCGGCGACGCCGGTGTGGCGGGCGAGGCGTCGGTCCTGCGCGAGGCGGGGGCGGTAGACGCTCGCCCGGCCGACGCGGCGAGCCGTCCGGTGACCTTTGGCGGGGCGCGCCCAGTGAGGCTCGAGGTCCCCGCGAACTACGACCCGAAGGTGCCGACGCCGCTCGTGCTCGTCTTGCACGGCTACGGCGCGACCGGGTTCATTCAAGCCACCTTCTTCGGATACCGGGACCTGCCGAAGCGCGAGCGCGTCCTCGTGCTGGCCCCCGACGGCACCGAGGACTCGTCGAAGAAGCTCTTCTGGAACGCCACCGACGCTTGCTGCAACTTCGACGGCCAGAACGTGGACGACGTGGCCTATCTCACCGGGCTCGTGGCCGAGGTGAGCCGGCACTACACCGTGGACGCGAAGCGGGTCTACGCCATCGGGCACTCGAATGGCGGCTACATGGCCCACCGACTGGCGTGCGATCGCGCGGGGACCTTTGCGGCGATCGTCTCTCTCGCGGGCGCGCTGGCCGACAAGAGCGCCGATTGTCAGCCCACGGACAAGGTGAGCGTCGTGCAAGCTCACGGCGACAAGGATGACGTCGTGCGCTTCGAAGGCGGCAGCGGGGTGGTCGGCAAGGGCAAGGGGCCCTATCCCGGCGCCAAGACCACGGTAGCGCGCTGGGCCGCGCTGAACGGGTGTGGGCCGGACCTGACGCCGACGGGCGAGACCCTGGATCTCGACTCTTCGCTCGCGGGCAGCGAGACGATGGTGGCGCGGCACGCCTGCTCGAAGGGCCTCGACGTGGAGCTCTGGACGATCGTGGGCGGACTTCACACGCCGCTCCTGACGAGCCAGTTCGGCGAGCGCACGTGGCAATGGCTGAAGGCCCACCCCAAACTGTGATGATGGACCAGGGCGCAGCTCGCAATCCCGACGACGAGACGCTGCGGGAGCTCCTGCGGCAGACGCGTCGCATCGCGGTGGTGGGGATCTCTGCGCGCGAGGAGCGCGCCGGCTGCTACGTCCCCGACTACCTCCGCCGGCGGGGCTACGAGATCCTGCCCGTGAACCCGACGCTCGCCGAGTGGCAGGGCTTGCGCTGCTATGCCGCCCTCGCCGAGGTCCCCGGTCCGCTCGAGCTGGTGAACGTCTTCCGCCGTTCCGAGGAGGCGGGGGCCGTCGTGGACCAGGCCATCGCTGCGGGGGCCCGGGCGGTCTGGCTGCAGCTCGGGGTCGCCGACGATGCCGCAATGCGGCGTGCGCGCGCGGCCGGGCTGGTGGCGGTGCAGGACCTTTGTTTGATGGTCGAGCACCAGAGGTTGCTGCGGTAATAGGCGGCGAGCCGGCCGTGTTCGCGCAATAGGCGGCCTCGGGGCGGCAATACCTACCCGTCCCGGGTCGAGCGTCCCCACACGGGTCCCGGGTTCCGGCCGACTGCGGCTAACTACTGGATCCGGCGTGCGGGCAACTCCCGTGGTCCCTGGCCCGACCCCTGCATCCTTCACCGCTCGTGCGTTGCCGTCGTCGCGGACTCCTCTTGGCTCTTCTTTCCGGTCTTGCCGCAACGCGTCCAACGGGAGCCGCCGGGCAAGGGCAGGGCGCTCCGCCCTCGGTGGTGCTCCTCGCGGGCCGGGCGCTGCTGGCGCGCGGCGGCCACGGGGTTCCGGTCGCGTCGCTACCGGGCGTGCCCGCGCCGGCCGAGGTATTCCGTCAGCGCGGCGAGCGCGTGCTCTTCTCGGCGATCGACGGCCACCACGGGGGGAGCTCGCTCTGGCTGCTCTCCGACGGCCGCGCACGCAAGCTCCTCGACGGGGTGCTCACCGCGGACCTGCTCGCGGACGGGCGCGTGGTGGCGCTCGGCACCGACGAACGCGTGCGACTCATCGACGCCCGGGGGCGGGAACGCGTGGTCTACGCCGGAGCGCGTAGCCTCGCGCTAGGCGCGTCCGGCACGCGCGCCGCGCTCTGGACGCGCGGCGAAGCGGGAGCGCTGGTCCTCGTGCTCCTCGACCTCGTTTCACAGAACGCGCGGGTGCTGCCTCTCGCTCGGCGCGACGAGCCGACGCTGCTTCGCGAGCCGGTCTGGTCCCCGTCGGGGCAGGAGCTCCTGGCGCTCGCGGACGGGGCGCTGTACCGCGTCTCGGTCGCGGACGGACGAGCCCTGCGCGTGACGTTGCCCGCCGACCTCGCACGGGTTCATGCCCCGCCCACCTGGCTGCGCGGCGACGTGCTCGTCCTCTCCGACGAGGGACCCGAGCGCGACGCGCGGGTGCACGCCGTGGCGCTCGCCGACCCCTCGCGGCGCGAGGTCCTGCGCGGCGCGCTCGTGGATGCGGAGGCCTCGCAGGGGCTCCTCCTGCTCGACGACGGGCTCCGGCCGCAGCTCGTGCAGGTCGACGCGGCGCAGCTCGGCCACCTTCCCATCTACACGCCTCCGGTGCTCGACCTCGGGCTGCGGGCCGCGACGGCCTATCCGCGTTTCCGGCGGCCGGTGAGCGGTGGGTCGATCAGTTCCTGGTTCTCGCACGACGCCGGCGGGGGAAACACGGGCAACCTCCGCTACTCGTGCGACTGCGGCAGCGGCTGCCGCTCGGCGCATCGCGGGACGGACTTCGACGTGGACACGGGGACACCCATCTACGCCAGCGCGGCGGGCCAGGTCTCGTCGGTGGTCACGGGCTGCACCGACTACGATGCGAGCTGCGGCAGTGGTTTCGGCAATCACGTGCGCGTGACGCACGCGGGGGGCGTGGTCTCGATCTACGCCCACATGAGCTCCGTCTCGGCGCGCAACGGCCAGACCGTGGCCTGTGGAGACTTGCTTGGCAAGGTGGGGGTGACGGGCTCCACGACCGGCGACCACGTCCACTTCGAGGTGCGGCCGACCGCGGCAGCGCCCGCTGTGGATCCCTTCGCTGGCGCTTGCAACAACGTCGTCTCGGAGACGCTCTGGGTCAGCCAGGCCGGCGGCGATCCGCCCACGCAGTGCGCGACGGGCGGTGGCGGTGGCGGCGGCGGTGGTGGTGGCGGCGGTGGCGGTGGCGGTGGCGGTGGCGGTGGCGGTGGCGGCGGGACGACGCCGACCTGTCAGCCCAAGCCCGAGGTCTGCGACGGCCTGGACAACGACTGCGACGGCCAGCGGGACGAGGACGACGTGTGTGCGTCGAAGACGCGGCCGAAGACTCCGCCGTCGAGTCCTCCGCCGAGCGGGACGGCAGGTCCGAGCTCGGACGTTCCACCGCCACCTTCGAGCCTCGACGGCGACCCGTACGCCGAGCTGCCGCCGGCGCAGCGAGCCTCGACCGAGGGTCGCATGGCCGGCGGCTGCAACCAGGTCCCGTCGGCTCCGCAGGGCTCGGTATTCGTGCTGCTCCTCGTCGCGCTCCTTTGGGTGCACCTCCGTCGCGTCCGCGGCGGACGTTGAGGGCCCGTCGCGGTGAGCAGGTCATTTCGTGCCGGGCCCTGACCTCCGCGCCGCGGTCCAGGCTGCCGAACGGGCGGGCGCTCGGCGCGCGCTCGTGGCTCTGCGTCGCGAACTCGGCACGCTCCAGGCGGGAGCGGTGCTGGGCGAAGCGCTCCTGGCGCTCGTGCGTGGCGAGCCCTTCTCGCACCTCGGGCCGGCGACGGACCCCCGCGAGCTCGGGACGCGGCGACAGGCCGGGGGCGCCGTCCTGCTCTATCGCGCGACTCGGCGGCGGGTGGGGCGAGAGCGTGCACTGGCCCTCACGCGCGAGGTGCTGCTCGCCGGGGGCCTCGTCTTCGTCGAACGCTTGCTGGCGGGCCCCGCCCTGCACGCGGCCGATCGCCTGCCGGTCGACGAGAGGGCGCGGCTCATGGGCGAACTCGGAGAGCGCTTTCCGAACGCCGAGGGCGAGGTCACGGCCGCGACCGATCGGAGTGTCGCCTTCACCGTGACGCGCTGTCGCTTCGTGGAGCTGCTCGCGGCTGTCGGCGAACCCGAGCTGGCACCCCTCTTCTGCGAAGTGGACGTGGTCTATTTTCAACCCGAGCGGACGGTGGTGCGGCTCGAACGGTCCCAGACGCGCGCCACGGGGGGCGCGGTGTGCGATTTCGTCTTCCGCTGGTGACGGCGACGCCGCCTGCCGGGATCGATCGTGGCCAAGGTGCGCAGGTTCAGGGACAGGGGGCCGGCGCTGGTAGCTCTCGGCAGACCTCCACGGGCGAGGTGGTGCGCTCGCCGCTCTTGAGGTCGCTGGCCCGCGCCGCGAGCCCTTCGCGCAGCCGTGCCGTCGCGGGTAGCTGCAGGAGCAGCGTCTCGGCGCGCAGTCGGCCGCAGACGTTTCCTTCTTCGAGGAGCTTGCTGCCGTCGGGGGCGTCGTTGTGAAAGGCGTGATCGTGCTCGAGCTGCGCGAGCCCGCTAGTCGCGTCGTAGGACCGTCCCACGACGCGCGCGCGCAGCGTGCGGAGGTAGCGTCCCGGGCCGGCACACTCCTCGCGCTGCTGGATCGTGCAGCTCGCGGCCTTGTCGCCGGGGTCGTTGATGCGGAAGTCGAACCCTTGCAGGAGCGCGAGCGCACGCGGCCAGCCGGGGGCGCCGCGTAGGGTCTCCGAGCGTTCGCGAGGCGGCGGGTCCACGACGTGGACGCCGTTCTGCGCGAAGGCTGGGTAGCTCGAGAAGTAGCCGTGCGCGCCGCGGGTGAGCTGCCCTTCGGCGAGCGCGACGAGCGTGTGCTCGACGGTGATCCAGCGCCGCGCGAGCGGGATGGTGCCGTTCATGTCGTCCTGGCGCGCGGGGTCGCTTCGGTCGCACGGGGCGAGGCGAAAGCTCGCGTGCACGGTGAAGTGGGCTCGCTCTGCCTCGTGGCGCGCGGGCCCGAGCCGAAGCGCGAGGCCCGTGGTGGTGTAGCCCTGCGCCGGGTCGTAGCGGTCGTTCCAGGGAGGGGGCGTCGCGTAGTCGGCGGTGGAGATGCGAAAGCCCCGTAGCACGGCGAAGACCGGCCCAGCGGGGGCGTGGGAAGGGAGCCCTACGGTCACCTCGGCGTCGGCGTCGGTCTGGCCAGGGGCGAGCTCGAGGGTCGTGGTGCCGTGCGCCACGCGCAGTCCGTCGGCCACGAGGAGCGCGTAGTCGAGCTGCGCCCCGTAGCGGTCGATGGCGCCGAACGAGCCGCCGTTCTGCTGCGTGGCGAGCTGCGGCGGGGCGGCGCCCGTCGGTGGCAACAGTCGGAGCTCGGCCCGAGAGAGCCGATGGGGCAGGAGCTTCCATGCGAGCTCGAAGCCGTGCGGCAGGGCGACGTAGCCGGCCTCGTTGTCTGCGCCGTCGGCGGAGCACGCGGCGAGGAGTGCCAGGGCGAGGGACGCCCCGCTGCGGCGCGGGAGGTTCAGCGCGTGCGAGGGCGACGCGAGCCGCGTCGTCGGCCGGAGAGCCACCAGAGCGCCAGCAGCACGATCGCGAGCGAGTGCGATCCCGGCCCCTCTGCGACGGAGCAACCGCCCATCACGGGGTTGCCGTCGGGGTCGGTCGGCTCCGTCTGGGGCGGCTGCGTGGGAGGTGAGCCCGGCGGCGGAGGCACGCTGACGCCACCGTCGGGGCTCGGGCCCGTCGGCCGCGCGTCACCCGTCGGGGGCGGCGTGGTGGTGCCGGCCGGGTCGAGTCGAATCGCATCCACCACGATGTGCTGGTTCTTGGGCACCGTGGCCGAGGCGTTGTCGAAGATCGCCACGTACTGGTCGGCGCCTTTGGCGAAGTCGAAGGTGCCGAGCGTTCGCCAGCCGGCGCTCCCGCCCGATTGATTGATCGTGAGCGGGGTCTCCTGCCCCTTGTGCCGCACCGTGTAGCGCGTGGCCGAGAAGACCGCGTACTCGGGGACGCCGTAGTACTTCACCTCGTAGCGGCCGGCCGCGGCGAGCGAGATCTTCCACTTGGCCGTGTTGTCCGGGGTGGCGCCGCTGGTGGCGTCGGTCCAGAGGAGGCTGCCGTCGTGCCCCTGGCCCGTCACGACGTGCCAGTAGGTCTCCGTCCCGGCCTTCTCGAAGCACGGGCTCTTCTCGTCGATGATGCCGCCGCTCGCCGGCAGCTCGGGGCAGGTCGAGCCCGTGGGGGGCGGTTGTGTCCCGATCGGGTTGCCGTTGTCGTCCCAGAACTTGGGCTGGTAGCCGGGCTCCTCGAACGGCGAGTGCTTGCAGGACCAGTGCTTCGGCCCGCCTCCCGCGGCGTAGAGCAGGTACGCGGACGCGGCGATGTTCGCTTCCGGGTCGAAGACGCTGGCGCCCGGAAAGCCCGCCTTCTTGGCCCGCTCCGCCCAGTAGATCGCCAGGTGTTGAAAGAGCCCCGAGGCACCCGAGCTCGCGTTGTAGGCCTTCGGGTTGCCGCCGCTCTCGCAGGCGATGATGTTCAGGGCCCAGGTGACGTGCTGGTTCTTGAAGTACTTCTCGACGAGGGCCCGCCATTGCTCGACGGCCGCGGAGAGCTCGTAGCGCTGCGAGTCGAGCTCGGGGCGGTCGGGTCCGCAGCTCCCCAGGAGGGCGAGGCCGAGGAGGCCCGCTGGGAGGAGCGCGAGAACTGCGGTGCGTCGGAGCGTGCGAAAGCGGGACATCATTCACCACCCGCCGGGTTCTCTCGATCAAGTGCAGAGCCGTGCGGGCGCTGCAAGCGAAAAACGCCGCGCCGCGAAGGAATCATGGCGCCGGGCTCCGGGCCCCGTCGGACGCCGGCTCTCCGAGGTGCAGCGGGGGCGGCAGGACGACTACGCGCTTCGTGACCCGACCGGCCAGGTCGCGACAGAGGACGGCCATCTCCACGGTGGCCTCGAGGCCCTGTTCGGCCAGGCGATGCGCGACCCACGTTCCGAGCTGTTTGTCCTCGCGCGAGAAGACCTGCAAGGGACCGAACGGATGGTCCAGCAGGCGGCGCCAGAAGGAACCCGGGTGCGTGTGCGTGAAGCGCACGACGTGAGGTCCGGGGCGTTTCGCGAGCGGTCCGACGAAGGCGTACAGCGCGGCCTGCAGGGCGGGCTGCGCGATCTGCGACGGATGGTCCGAGCTGACGCGGACCTCGGCGATGGGTGCGATGCCGGGGCGCGCCTCGAACCACCCGACCTCGACCTTCGATCCTTCGGCGTAGCGGCGCCGGTCTCCGTCGGTGAGCGGCTCGTGCACGGCGCGCGTTCCCGCCGGCCAGAGGCCAAAGCGCAGTCCGAGCGCCTGGCGGCCGAGCGCCCAAAGCGAGGGGGGAGCGGCGTTGGGGCGCGTCGCGCGCGCGGCATCGTCTCCGCGGGCCTCGGCCGGGCGGATGCCGGGGGCGAGGCCGAGGGCTAGGTCGAGCGTGAGCGCGAGCGCGACGACGGCCGCGCGGCGAGCGCACAGCCAAGGACGGGTCCAGCGAACGGGTGAGCCGACACGCATCGATCTATATGGATCGCACAAGCAAGCCGTGGGCCCGCTCCGACGACCGCGAGGACCGCGGAAGTACTCGGCGTGGGCTCCGGTGATCGGCCACCCGAGGCACCGCGCCAGGGGGCGGCTAGCCGCAGACGTCTGTGGGCAGCGAAAAAAGCGGCGTGATGTCGCGGCACAAATCCAACGCACGATGGCACATGGCTTGCTCTAGCGCCGGTCAGCGAGGAGGAATCCCATGACCACGTCGTCCCGTTTCCGTGCACCGCATCGCTTGGTTTCGTGTGTGATAGCAGCGACCTTGCTTCTCGGCACCGCATCTGTGGCGTCCGCCCGACTAGGGCAAGGCGCAGGTGGTAGTGGCCTGGCCCAGAAATGGGGAGAGGCGCGGCAGCGCCTGTCGGGTTTCACCCAGCGGGTTACGGCAACGCCACGGCAGTTCCTCACGCGCGCGGCCACACCGCGGGCGACGGAAGCCGGCATCCCGAAGATGACCGTCGGGGGGTACCTGGGCTGGATGGTGCTCACCGGGGCGTCGGCCGTGGTGCCCTTCCTGAGGCCCGAATGGAACTGGGGGACCTACGGTTGGGGCACGATCATGGCTGGCGTGACGACCTACCTCGGGGTGACGCTCGCCGCGAACTGGAAGAACATCATGGCCTACACGCGGGGAGAAGCGAGGGACGTCCAGAGCCCCCACCCGAACAGGTAGCCCGCCTCCTTTCCTCCCCGCCGCGCCGCGTCTTCCCCGCCTCCTCCAAGCCGACCAACTCCCGACCAACTCAACCCCCGACCAACTCAACCCCGGTGCGCGCGGGGGTTCCGCAAATCAACCCCGGTGCGCGCGGGGGTTCCGCAAATCAACCCCGGTGCGTGCTGCGGGACGCGGTGGGGGCGAAGGCGGGGGAGGAAATGGGCCTCACCCTCGAACCCGCGGGGGGGTTCGAGGTCTCGAGGGTGATGGCACCGGCAGGGGGAGAAGCGCAGATTTTAGAAGGCGGGTGTTGCGGGCGACGCTACACAATAGCAATCGGCATGCCTGAATCGAGCGAGCCCTCGCGGGGGCAGGATCCCGTCGAACGCTTGAAGATCCTTCGAGTGACGACCTGAGCGGCCAGCGCGGCCCATGAGGTCCGTGACCCCACTGGCCACGTCAGTTGACCCCATCGGCCACCCGAGTGACCAGTCCTCGGTGTGCGCCGCGCTACCGCGGCTGGACCGGCCGGGGCTGATCCGGCGGGGCCTGCGCCGGCCCCACGTCCGGAGGCGCGCACTGGCAGACCTCGCAGCCTCGCCCCTCGTCGTAGGAACACTGAACCTGGGTCAGGCAGCGCAACGCCTGGTGATCGGGGCACCGATGGGCCGTGGGACGACGTCCGGCCGCCGAGCTCGCGCAGCCGGCAGCGAGGAGCGGCAACCCCAGCAGGCTCAGCACCAACAGCACGCGATGGCAGAATATGCGCATGGGTCCGACGAGGATCCGTGATCTTGCGTGGCTTCGCAAGAGATGACCCCGGGAGCGACGTCGCGGTTCGGGCCACCCCGCGTCCGCTCCTCCAGCGCTCGTGCCCGGTCACCCGCGTCCGCGCCACGGCTCGCTCGTGCCGTCGCCGATTGCCCGATTTGTCGGGGGTCAGTACACTTACGCGTGCTCCGGCCGGAATCTCAGCCCGGAGGCTCGCGTTTTTCACGCACGTCGCTTCCAGGCTCGGCTCGCTGGCCGCGCAGGCCCAAGGGTCGATCCCAAGGTGTGGCTATGGAGCCGATCCTCGAACGAATCGCAGGCATGCTCGGCGACGAGCGGGTGGAGCGGCGTTGCGCTGCGGCCATGGTGCTGGCCGAGGTGCGACCCAAGAGCGCCGAGGTCACGGAGGCGCTCGCGCGCTGCCTGGCCGAGGATCACGCCCCGTTGCGGGTCTACGCCCTCGAGGCGCTGGCGGCGATGCGCGCCACCGGGATCGCCTCCGCCGTGGCTCCCCTGCTCGACAGCCCCGACGAGGAGGTGCGGGCCCGGGCCGCGGTGCTCCTGGCTAGCCAGGGGGCGAAGGCCGCGGCGGCGCTCACCCGCGAGCTGGATGGCGCCCCGCTCGCGCGGCGGCGGACCATCGTGCAGATCCTGGCGCGCTTTCACAGCAAGGACACCTTCGAGCGCCTGCTGAAGCTCCTGCCCGACGAGGAGCTCGGCGACACGGTGCTGACCACGCTCCGCGGCGAGCTCGAGCAGATGAACGACGCCGAGCAGAAGTCCCTGCGCGAGGCGGTCGCGGCGCTGCTCAAGAACAAGAGCTGGATGTCCGAGCTCACGGGGGCCGCGCGCACGGTGCGGCTTCTCGGGTACTTTCGCGACGGCAAGCTCACCGCCGCGATCCTGCCGTTTCTCGGCGACAAGAGCCCCGTGCCGGTGCGCGTGGCCGCGCTGGCCGCGCTCCGCCGGCCGCTCCACGCGGGCAAGCCCCCTCTCGACGCCGTGCGCGAGCTCTTGCGCTGCGCCGCCGACGCCGACCCATCCGTCGCGCGCGCCGCGGTGGACACCTTGCGCGGGCTGCCCCTGCCCCCCGAGGCCGCCCCGGCCCTGCCGAAGCTCGCCGAGTCGACGCACAGCGAGACTCGCGCGTACGCGCTCGATGCGCTCGGCCGAACGGGGGACACCAAGGCGGTCAAGACGCTCATCGCCTCCCTCGGCAGCGACGATCCGACCGCGCGCGAGGCGGCGGCTCGCGCTCTGTCGCGCATCGACGGCGCCGCGGGGGCGCTGGTCAAGGAGCTCGAAGCGGCGCTCGGGCAGCCCGAACGCCTCGAGCGGCTCGTGCGCCTGCTCCTGCCGCACGCGACCGAGCTCGGCGCGGCGGCGAAGAAGACCCTGGCCGAGCTGGCGCTCGACGCGCTCGAGGCCGACCGCCCGGCCGCAGCTCCTCTGCTTCGACTGCTCAAGGCGGCCGACCCGCAGGGTCTCGCGAGTCTGTTCACCGAGCGGGCTCTTGCGCACAAGAAGGCCAAGCGGTTCGAGCAGGCCTTCGCGCTCATGTCGCGCCTCGAGGCGGCCGGGCTGCTCGACGACGAGGGGCACTACGTGGCGCTCGTGAGCGGTCTCTGCGCGCACCCGGGCAAGAAGGACCTGGCGCGCGCGTCGCGCACGACGGACCCGGTCCTGAAGCACGCGGTGGCGCTCATCACTGCGGGGTTTCCGGTGGTCGGGCGGCTCAAGAAGGAGAAGACCGTGGCCGACGAGGACCTCTTCTTCGTCGGCTTCAACTTCGTGGAGAGCAAGGACGAGGACGAGAAGGAGCTCGGCGGGGAGCTGCTCTCGCACCTCGCGGAGAGCTCGCCGCGGAGCAAGCTCGGGCGCAGCGCGAAGAACAAGCTGCGCCTCGTGGGATTGGAGTAGGGATGCGCGCAGCACTGAAGGTGGTCGTGCTAGGGGCGTGGACGCTGGTTCTGCCGGGCTGCCTGCAGGACCTCGTCAAGGGGTTCGTGCCGATCGCGCCAGGGGACGCGGAGATCGCGTTTCCCGACGGAGGGACGGGGGTGGACGCGGACGGGATCGTCCCCGACCGCTTCGGCCTGCTGCACGTGAAACCCGCGCACGGGCCGTTTGCGGGCGGGACCAAGGTGGTGATCACCGGCTCGGGCTTCGGCAAGGGCGTGACGGTGCGCATAGGGGGCAAGGAGATCCAGACCGGGCAGCAGCGCATCATCAGCCCGATCCAGGTGGAGGTCCTGACGCCCGCCGGCGAGGTGGGGGCGGCGGACGTGGAGGTGACGAACGGCAAGGAGACGCTCACGCTCCCCGGGGCGTTCACCTACGACGGCGCGTACCTCGACCCGGCGAGCGGGCCTTCCTCGGGCGGCACGCTCGTCACGCTCTACGGCAAGGGGACGAGCTTCGTCGAGGGGATGAAGCTCACGCTCGGGGGCAAGCCGCTCACCGAGGTGGAGGTGGTGGGGACCACGAGCCTGCGCGCGGTCACGCCGCCGGGGATCGACGGACCGGTGGAGCTCGTCTTCGCCGGCGCGGACGGCAAGGACGTGCGCATCAAGGACGCCTATACCTATTACACCGCGGCGAGCCCGCTCAACGGCGGCATGGGGGGCGGGCGCATCCAGGGGACCGTCACGGTGACCGTGCTCGACCAGTTCACCCGGCAACCGGTGAAGGGGGCGCGCGTCTACCTGCAGAAGGGGCGCGCCATCGCGGCCTCGGGGGACGCCGACGCCAAGGGCGTGGTGGTCTTCGCGGCGAAGGAGATGGCCGGCCCGGTGACCGTCTCGGCGGGGGCGCCGAAGTACGAGACCACGACGGTGGTGCAGTTCGACGCGCGCGACCTGACGGTGCTGCTCACGCCGATCATCGAGCCGCAACCGGGGCCCTTTCCGCCGGGACAGCGCCAGGTCTACATCGAAGGCTACGTGCTCTTCGGCGGACCCACCGGGGCCGGGAGCACGCGCTGGAACATCATCCCCGAGCCGAAGCAGGGGCAGCAGAAGCGCGTCTACGTCTACGTGACGAACTCGAGCGTCCGCTACGGACCGCCTTACGCGGGACCCACGGCGGTCATCGACTACGAGGCGGGGACGGGGACGACGGCCTGGCCCTACAGCCTCTACTCGCGTACCGGGTCGCTGGCGGTCTACGCGCTCGCGGGCCTGCACACGCAGGCCACGAACACCTTCGTGCCGTATGCGATGGGGATCACGCGGGGAGTGGTGGGAGGTCCGGGCGACCGCCTGAAGGTGGACGTGCTGGTGAACATACCGCTGACGGAGAAGGTCACGGTGGAGCTCGCCGACGTGCCGCAAGGGATGCTCAAGCACCGCGTGCGCTTCACCATCGACCTCGGTGCGGACGGCTTCATCCTGCGAGACGACATGGATCGCTCGGGCGACGGCGTGCCGACGACCTTCGATTTCTCACGGCTGCCGAGCTTCAGCCACCAGGGGCTCTTCGACGCGGCGTACAGCGTGGACGTGCTCTTCGACGCGGGATCGGTGCAAGGGGTCCCCTACACGCGCGGGACGGCGATGGCCGTGCAACCCACCGGGGGCAAGATCGTGGTGGACGGCTTCCTCGGCGTGCCGGTGCAGGTCAAGCCAGCGCCGGGCGGTCCGCTCCAGGGGAACACCTTGAAGTGGAGCTACTCGGGGGGAAAGCCGAGCCTCGCGGTGACGGTGCTCATGCGTCCCGACGAGACGCCGGTCTGGCGCGTGATCAGCCCCGGAGACGTGACGGAGGTGAAGCTGCCCGACCCGCGGACGGTGGGCCTACCCGAGTGGCCCGCGGGCAATCTCGTCTGGCTGCAGTACCTCGTGCGCCTCCCCGGCTTCGACTTCAACAGCTACAACTACAGCCATCTGAGCTCGCGCTACTGGGATCGCTGGTCCTACGACGAGTTCGCCTTCAAGGTGACCACCCCGTGAGAACGCTCGCCCTCGCCAAGGGGTGGAGGGTGCCGCTGCTCGCTTTCGGGGCGGCGGTCCTTTGCACCTGCGCCAAAGTGGGACCGGACAAGAACGTGTGCGAGGCGGAGAGCTACTCTTGCCGCGGGCACACGGCGCTCAAGTGCCTGCCCGACGGCACGGGCTACGTGGTAGAGCGCGACTGCGCGAAGAACGGGCAGATCTGCACCAGCGTGGGCTGCCGGCTCTGCGAACCGGACCAGCAGACCTGCGTGGGAGAGAAGCTCCTGCGCTGCCGCTCTGACGGCGCCGGTTACAACCCGAAGCCCGACCTGGTCTGCGACGTGAAGCAGGGGCAGGTCTGCAACCAGGCCTCGTGCGTGAACGCGTGCGAGCTGGCGGCCAAGAACCGCAGCTACGTGGGGTGCGAATACTGGGCGGTGGACCTGGACAACGCGGTGGTGGAAATCGGCAGCGCGGCGGCGCAGCAGTACGCGGTGGTGCTGAGCAACCCCTCGCCTCTTCCTGCGGCCGTGAAGGTGTCGATCAACGAGGCGGCCGTGGGCGAGCCGGTGAAGCTCAAGGTGATCGAGGAGCGGGAGGTCGGTCCGCAGGCGCTCGAGGTGTTGCTGCTCCCCTCGCGCGAGGTGGATGGCTCGCCCCCCGGGGAGTACAACACGGGGACCGGCACCGCGCTCACCAGCAACGCCTACAAGATCCAGTCGTCGGTCCCGATCATCGCCTATCAGTTCAATCCACTCTCGAACGTGGGGGTCTTCTCGAACGACGCGTCGCTGCTCGTGCCTACGCAGGCGCTGACCGTCGACGCCAAGGCCGAGAACGGCGCGTCGTACCTGGTGATGGGCTGGCCCCAGACGATCGCCTCGACGGGAGACCCGAAGACGAACTTCGGCAACGACCTGCGCTCCTTTCTGACGATCGTGGGGACGCGCGAGAACACCCAGGTGAAGATCAAGCTCTCCACCGCCATCATCTCCGACGGGGCGACGGGGCGGATCCCCGCGGCGCAGGCGGGGGACGTGCTGGAGATGAAGCTCGGCCCCTTCGACGTGCTGAACCTGGAGACGGGGGGCTTCGGCAAGGACGCGGACTTCACCGGGACGGTGATCGACGCGGACCATCCGGTGGCGGTCTTCTCGGGCGCGGAGGCGGCGGACGTGCCGGACTTCACGGACCTCACCTTCCGGCGCTGCTGCGCGGACCACCTCGAGGAGCAGCTCTTTCCGAAGACCACGCTCGGGCGAACCTTCATCGCGCTCGTGTCACCGTCGCGGAGCGTGGCGCTCAAGGCGGCAGGGGCGACGATCCAGGAGCAGCCGAAGGAAAAGGAGTATTTTCGCATCCTGACCGCGGGCGAGTTCTCGACCGTCACGACCAGCCTGCCCGCGCCGCGGAATCGGCTCTCCATCGGCGGCGGCAAGTACCTGCAGGTCGAGACCGACCAGGACTTCACGATCCAGGGGAACGACCCGCTCGTCGTGGGGCAGTTCAACGCCAGCCAGCAGGTCTCGGGGATCCCGTCGTCGCTGCCCGGGGGGGACCCGTCGTTCATTCTGCTGCCGCCGGTGGAGCAGTTCCGCAAGGACTACCTCTTCCTCACGCCCGACAAGTACTCGTTCGACTTCATCATGGTGGCCGCGCCGAAGGACGCGACGGTGCGGCTCGACGGGCGGACGCTCGCGGTCGGCTGCGACACCACGCAAGGGGCCAAGATCTGCTGCACGCTGAACCCCGTGGGCAAGGTGAAGCGCGCGGGCGATCTCCTCGAGACGGAGTACGTGGCGTGGAAGTGCCAGCTCTCCTTTCCGCGCATCATCGAGGGGAAGGTGCCGCCGGAGAACCTCGCGCCGGGGGAGCAGTACGACGGGGTGCACCGCCTGACGGCGACGCATCCGGTCGGTCTCGTGGTCTACGGCTTCGACGCCTTCGTGAGCTACGGCTACCCGGGGGGCACGGACCTCGCGCTGATCAATCTGCGGTAGAACACCGATCGGACTGGAAAGCCTCGTGCGACGCGCACCCATGGTCTGCGCCCCGCGGCGGCGCTTGAGCGAAACTGCACCTGCGATATGTTTACCTCCGGACCCATGCGCTACCGCTGCTTGAGCTGCGAGCAGAGCTTCGAGGTGACGGGCGGTGACAAGCCGCGCTGCCCAACGTGTCTCCGGCAGCACGGCCTCGAGGTCGAGGGAGCCGCGCCACCGACGGTCGCGAGGGGCGCCCGGCCGGATCGGCGCCGCCGGCTGGGGCTCGTGCTGGCAGTCGCGGGGGTCGCGCTCGGCCTCGGCGGGGCGGGGTTCTTCTGGCTGCACCGACGGGCGCTGCCGAAGCCCGGGGAGCTCGCGCTGCTCGATGGGCGGGATATCGCGCGAACGCTCGAGCGGCGCGGCGTACCGCGGAGCGAGGCGCTCGACCTGTTCGAACTCACGCCGGAGCTGAGGCGCCTCGTGGACGTGCCGCGCACGGGGGACGCGGTGGCGCGGGCGCGGGGGATCGCGAGCCAGCTCGCGTCGCGTCTGGCGAAGGTGCGGGTGGAGACGGACGTTCACGCGCGCGGGCTGGTGCGCACGCCGCCGGAGCTGGTGGCCGAGCTGGCCGCGGGGAAGCTGGTCCGCGCGACCTCGTTCGAGCTCGCGACGCTCGTGGTGACGCTGCTCCGCGGGGCGCGCCTCGAGGCGGTACTGGCCGAGGTGCACCTGCTCAAGGGGCGGCTGCGCGCCGCTGACCCGACGGGGGTGCTCGGGCGATACGTGGCCGTGGTCTACGCCGCGGGGCAGCTCGGGCGCACGCCGGCGCTCGTCCTCGATCCGGCGCGGGCCGCTCAGCTGCCCCGCTGCACCGGAGGACGCGACGCGGAGATGACGAGCGCGGCCGAGTCGCTCGTCCCGCTCGACGACGCCTCGGCGGCGGCACACCTTCTGTCGCTGCGGGCGCTCGCGGCGAGCCAGGAGGCGGCGGCAGGGGCGCGGGCCTACGAGCTCTCGCGCTTCGCGGTGGCGGGTGCGGCGCCGTCACCGACGGTGCAGATGGCGCAGGCCCTGGTCATCGCACGGGTGGGAGGCGGTGGGGACGCACTGGCGGCGGCCCGGCGAGCGGTCGCGCTGCGCGACGATGCGGCACGGCGCACGGCGCTGGCGCGGCTGCTGCTCGCGGAGGGGCACGCGGCCGAGGCGGTCACGCACCTCGAGCAGGCGCTGAAGCAGGACGGGACGTTCTTCCAGGCGCACGGCGTGCTCGCGACGGTGCGCTGGTTCGTCGGCGAGCAGCAGCAGGGAGACCGTCACCTGCAGGCCGCGCTCGGGCTCTGCGGCGAGGCGGCGTCGATCCAGGCGCTGCAGGCCACGTGGCACCTCGCGCGGGGCGAGCTCGACCCGGCGATCCGGCGCCTCGAGCGCGTGGTGGCCGAGGGCCCGTCGGAGCAGACGCTGCTGCAGCTCTACTGGGCGCTGCGCCAGAAGGGGGAGGCGGCACGCGCGACGAAGGTGCGCGAACGGCTCCTCTCCTTCAGCGGCGATGCGGCGCGCGCGCGCAAGGCGCTCGAAGCGATGGACCAGGCGCTCGCCGGGGCGGCGAAGGGGGCGGCGAAGGGCGCGGGCGAGCCGGCTGCCGAGGGCTCCGCGCCACCGCCCGCGCTCCCGCCGAAGCTGAAGCTCCCCGACGTGTCGCTCGGACGTTAAGGAGGCTGGCCAGAATTACCTGTGCATCCTCGCGGCCGATCCATCGCGGCCGCTACGACTTCTCCGCGCGCGGCACCTTGATGTCCATGAAGTTGAGCAGGATGGCATCGCGGGCCACGGTGGGGAGCATGCGGTTGAGAAAGATGAAGAAGGTGCTCTTGAAGTCGATCTGATTGTGGAGCTTCGGGCTCGGGGACTTCACCACCTGACAGATGCGGCGGGCGGCGTCGAGCGGGGTCGGCGCGGTCTTGATCAACTCCTCGTCGCGGGCGATGAAGCGACGCACGCGCTCGCGATAGGGGGAGCCCTCCTCGGGGAGGTGGTGGATCTTGGCCGCGAAACTGGTCGAGACCTGCGCCGGCTCGATCAGCGCCACGCGGATGCCGAAGGGCTCGACCTCATAGCGCAGCGAGAGCACGAGCCCCTCGATGGCGAACTTGGTGGCGGTGTAGATCGACTCGAAGGGGAAGGGGATCTGCCCGACGAGCGACGACATGGAGATGAGCTTCCCCGCGCGGCGTGCTCGCATCGACGGCAGGAAGGCCTGAAAGACGGCCGCCGTGCCGATGACGTTGATCTCGAGCGCCTTCTGCGCGCGCGCCAGGTCCACCTCTTCGAAGGGGCCGAAGAAGCCGATCCCGACGTTCGAGAGCACCGTGTCCACGTGCCCGTAGCGCGCCAGCACGCGGTCCCGGAAGGCGAGGATGCCGGGACGATCGGTCACGTCCAGCCGCTCGAGCAGGTGCGCGTCGCCGAGCTCGGCGCGAAGGCTCTCCACGCCGGCCCCGTCCACGTCGAAGCCGGCGATCGCGTAGCCTTCCCCCGCCAGCAACTTCGCCACCTCGCGCCCCATGCCCTGCGCGAGACCCGTGATCACCACCACGCCGCTCATGTGTTTTCTCCCTGCTGGTAGTTCGCGCCCAGCTCCGCCACCGAGCGGCGGAAGTCCGGGTGCTCGAGCCGAAAGCCGGTGGCCTTCAGCCGCGCGTTGTCGATCAGGTAGTCCTGCCGGAGGTACCCGATGGCGTCGGCCTCGACGTCGGGGATCTTTCGCGTCACCCGATAGGCCGCCGCGCCGGCGAAGGCGATGGCCTGCATCACGGGGAGGGGCAGGTGGAGCCGCGGAGGCCGCAGCCCATAGGCCTCGGAGGCCCAGGTGAGCGCCTCCTCGATCGTCGGGTGGCTGTCGTCCGCCACGTTGTAGACGCGGCCCACGGCTTCCTCGAGCCGGGAGAGATGGAGCGCGGCGCGCGCCACGTCCTCGGCCCGCACGTTCGAGAGGCGGTTGCGTCCGTTGCCCGGAATCGCGGGGAGCGGCGTGGGTCGCGAGAAGACCTTCCCCGCGCCGTCGTTGCAGCCGGGGCCATAGACCATGCACGGGCGCAGGATCGTGGCGGGGAGCCCCTCCGCGAGGCGGGCGAAGACCACGTCCTCCCCGTCCCGCTTGCTCCGCGCGTAGTCGTCTCGCGGCACGCGCGGCGCGCTCTCGTCGAGCGGGGCCCCGGTGCCGAGGCCGTAGACGCTCGAGGAGCTGACCTGCACGAAGCGCTCCACGCGGTGGGCCAGGGCCAGGCGCGTGAGGTGCTCGATGCCGAGCACGTTCACCGGCCGGAGCTGCGCGAACGGCACCGTGAGGTTGCAGATCGCCCCGAGGTGGAAGACGCGCGCCACCCGGCCCGCGAAGAGGGGCGGGAGCGTCTCGGGCCGGGTCAGGTCGGCCGAAAGGTACTCCCCGCTGAAGCCCGGGATGGGGCAGGTGGGGGCGCGGTCGGTCGCGCGCACGCGCTCCCCCGCCTCGAGGAGGCAGGCCACGAGGTGCCGGCCGAGAAAGCCGGTCGCGCCGGTGACGAGCGTGACGGGTCGGTCCATCATCTGGGAGCTCGGCATCAGAGTCGGCACAGGGCCCCCTCGCGCACGATGCGACGCGTGACGCTGAAGCCCACGGCAAAGGTCGGGCACCAGGCCGAGTGCTTGCCCGGACCGCCCGCCACGAGCACCCGCAGGCTCTCCGGCTCGCGGACCAGCGGAATGCGTCCCCCCCACTCGGAGAGCTTGTCCTTGTAGCCGCCCCAGGAGGTGAGCTCGGCCAGCTTGCCCGCGCCGATGCGCTCCACGCTGACCCGCGCCCGCTCGTAGAGGAAGGCTTGCACGGCCGCACGGTCAAACCCGCCGTCGGCGATGGTGCGCGCGTGCTCCGGGCCGAGGACGAGGAAGGTGTCTCCGCCTACGTAGAGGTTGTTATTCCCGACGGTGGCCATGGTTTCGGCGACGGTCGTGAGCAGCGACTCCGCGGTGCTCGAGCCGTGGTCGTTGATGTTGTGCGGCCCCTCCGTGGCGGCCACGGTGACGCAGCTCTCCTCGGCGGAAAACCCGAGCACGGTGCGAAGGGGGGGCCAGGGACTCTCGGCCTCGTTCTCCGCGAAGCAGAAGCCGACCTTGGCCGGCGAGCCCTGCGTCGCGCGATCGGCCCCGCCCGGCAGCGCCCCGCCCACGTTCTGCAGCACGAGGCGCAGCGCCCGGCCGAGCGACGCGTTGGCCCGGTTCCCCTGGCCGAGGCAGTTCGGGCCGGCGTTCAGCCCCAGCTCGCGCGCGATGGGACCGTGCACGAGGAGCATCACCCCGCAGGGGTGCGTGGTGGTCTGGACCCCGATCAAATTGAACGCCGGTTCTAGAACGGCCTCCACGGCTGCCATCAGCACCGGGAAGTGCTCGGGCAGGCAGCCGGCCATCACGGCGTTGATGGCCAGCTTCTGCACCGTGGCGGGGCCGCCCGAAGGAGCGACGGCTCCCAGGCTCTCGAGCGGGTAGCGCGTGGCGGCGGCGCACATCGCGTCCACGCGTTCGCGCGTGGGAGCCACGATGGGCAGCCCGTCGGAGAAGCCCCAGCGATGGAAGGCCTCGCAGACCGCCTGTTCGTCGCCGTCGATCTGGAGCTCGAGACGCTCGGGAGACGGGGGCGTGATCATGGGGCCTCCCGGGTGAGGGCGCGCGCGACCTGGTCCACCACCTCGTCGGTGATCAGCGACGAGGCGCGCTCGCGTGGGAGGCCCCCCACGGGGTGCCCGACGACCACCAGCGGCGAGTCCTTCGCGTTCTGCTGGGCGAGCAGGTCGGCGGCGAAGCGGTGGAAGCTCGAAGTGACGAGTCCCACCACTGCGAGACCCGCGCGAGCCAGAGTCAGCTGGTCGTGGACACTCCACGACGTGCAGGAGCCTCAGTCGTAGACCGCGAGGACCACCCCCTCGCAGTCCCGACGGAGCTCCGCGAGCAGCGGCTCCGGAGCGGCGAGCGAGGGGACGGTCTTCGTGACCTGCTTGGAGACGACGCCGAAGCGCTCGTGGAGGCGCGCGGCCAAGCTCTCGAGCAGCACGTCGGCGTTGGGCTTGTTGTTGCCGAGAAAGCCGAGCGTGCGGCCCGTCAGGCCCTCGAGCCTGCTCTGGGCCGAGGAGACGGGCGGCGGGGGCGCGGACACCGGGTGCAGGACGATCATCTCGACGCTCCTTCGCGAGGCGCCTCGACATATACTACGGATCCGTACTATACAGATCGCGATAGTGCGCATTCGTAACGTTTTGCGAAGGCCCCGCGAGATGAGCCAAGAGCCTCCACGATCGGAAGACGGCCTGGCCTTGATGGAGGTCGTGCACCGGGTCACCTCGGCCCACGCCGGGCGGTCGACCCTCGACCTGAACGTTCGGCAGCGCCTGGTGATCCAGGTGCTCGGGCTGGCCCGCCAGACCTCGCCGGCGGCGATCGGGCAGCGGCTCGGGTTCTCTCCCTCGACCATGACCGGTCTCGTGGACCGGCTGGAGGAGCAGCGGTACCTGAGGCGCAGGCCGCACCCGACGGACCGGCGGGCGGTGGCGCTCGAGCTGACGGCCAAGGGGCAGAAGGTCTTCGCCCAGGAGGTCGAGTTCTATCGGGCGCTGGCCGAGCGGGTCTTGAAGGCGCTGCGGCCTCCCGAGCGGGCGCTGGTTTTGCGCGCGCTGTCGAGGCTGGAGGCGGTGGCCGACGCCTCGGCAGCCTGAACCGGTCACGCCTCCGCGGGCTGAGCAAGGAGCGACGCGATGGATTTCCACCTGAGCCCCGAGCAGGAGAAGCTTCAGCAGACCGCGCGGGCCTTCGCGCAGCGGGAGTGCCGCGAGGCCGCGGTGCGGTGGGATCGCGAGGGGACGCTCCCCGACGACGCGCTCGTCGCGCGCATGGTGGAGCTCGGGTGGGTGGGGATGTGCCTCCCCGAGGCCTACGGAGGCGGGGGGCAGGAGCTGCTCTCGGCCATCCTCTGCATCGAGCAGCTCGCGGCCGTCTCGCCACTCGCCGCGGCGCCGGTCTTCGAGTCGAACGTGGGGCCGGTGCGAGTGATCGAGCTCTTCGGCACCGAGGAGCAGAAGCGGCGCTGGCTGCCGCCCATCGCGGCGGGGAAGCTCCACCTGTCGATCGGCATGACCGAGCCCGAGGCGGGGAGCGCGCTGACGGAGCTCACGACGCGCGCCGAGCCGTGCGACGGCGGCTACCGGCTGAACGGCCGCAAGTGCTTTGTCACCGGAGGCGGTCATTCGGGGGCTTATCTCGTGTACTGCCGCGTGGGAGAGAAGCTCGGGGCCAAGGGGATCGCAGGGTTTGTCGTCGAGAAGGGGACGCCGGGCTTCTCGTTCGGCAAGCCGGAGACCTTCATGGGGCTGCGCGGCTTCCCGAGCGCGGACCTCGTCTTCGAGGATTGCGTGGTGCCGGCCGAGAACCTGATCGTCCGGCCCGGCGGCTTCGCGCAGCTCATGCAGTGTTTCGACATCGAGCGCTGTGGCAACGCCACCATGGCGCTTGGTCTCGCGCAGGGGGCGCTCGAATTCGCCGTGCAGTACGCCGCGCAGCGCAAGACCTTCGGCAAGCCGATCTGCGACCGCCAGGCGATCCAGATGATGGTGGCCGACATGGCCACGCGCGTGGACGCGGCGCGGCTGCTCGTCTACCGGGCTGCGGTGAACGCGGGCAAGGGGATTCCAGCGCTGCGCGAGGCCTCGATGGCCAAGGTCTTCGCCAACGAGACGGCCAAGGCGGTGACCGACCTGGCGATGGAGATTCTGGGCGGCTACGGTTATTCGACCGAGTTTCCCGTCGAGCGCATGCTGCGAGACAGCCGCGGATGGGGGATTGCGGGAGGGACGTTGCAGATCCAGAAGATCATCATCGCGGCCGTGACGTTCGGCCGGAAGTTCGATCAGCGAGGCTAGAGGGTGACAGCTCACGGCACGGCGACCACGCGGCGCGGGTTCCTCAAGAAGGGGCTTCTCGGCGGGGCGCTGCTCGCCGCCGGGGGCGTGGGGTTTCTGGCCTTCCGCGGCAGTCGCAAGGTGGCGCTGCCGAAGGAGCCGCTCCAGGTGCTGGATGCCGTGCAGTACGCGGTGGTGCAGGCCATCGCCGCGCGACTGCTCCCGGAGCGCGTCGGCTGGCCCACGGTCGAGGAGCTGGAGGTGGCGCTGGCGGTGGACCGGGTCCTGCGTCTGCAAGATCCGACGGTGCGCAAGGAGGTGAAGCAGCTCCTCGGGCTCTTCGAGAACGCGCTCGCCAACTTCGCCTTCGGGCGGCGCGTGCAGCCCTTCACGCGGCTCTCCGCTGAGGCGCAGGACGAGGTGCTGCGCGAGTGGCAGACGAGCTCGCTCACCCTGCGGCGGACAGGGTTTCAGGGGCTGCGTACGCTGCTCCTCGGCGTCTATCACGCCTCGCCCCGCTCGTGGACGGCCATGCGCTATCCGGGGCCACCCAAGGGGATGCACCAGCCGCTGGCGCCGGTCTGGAAGGGGGGCGGGGCGCCGCGTCCGCCGAGCAACGGCACGGCGCCGCGGGAGGGCGTGAAATGAGCGCGGGACGCATCGTCACGGGGGACGAGATCAACGCCGACCTCGCGCTGTCGTGCGACGTCTGCGTGGTGGGGTCGGGCTCCGGTGGAGGCTGGCTCGCGCACGAGCTCGTCGCGCGGGGTCTCGACGTGATCCTGCTCGAGGAGGGGAGCTACCGCACGCGACGGGACTTCGATCTGACGGAGGCTACGGCGAACCGGTATCTCTACCAGGAGCTCGGCGGACGCACGACCGAGGACCTCGGCGTGAACATCTTGCAGGGGCGCTGCGTGGGCGGGGGCACCACGGTGAACTGGTGTTCGTCATTTCGCACGCCGAGGAAGATCCTCGAGCTCTGGCGCGACCGGCACGGGGTGGAGGGGCTGTCGGAGGCCGCGCTGGCTCCGCACTTCGAGGCGATCGAGAAGCGCTTGCACATCGCCGAGTGGCCGCTCGCGCAGATCAACCGCAACAACCGGGTCCTGTGGGATGGCCTCGGCAAGCTGGGCTACCAGCGGGGGTTGATCCGTCGCAACGTGCACAACTGCGCGAACCTCGGCTACTGCGGGCTCGGCTGTCCCCTGGACGCGAAAATGGGGACGCTCGTGACGGTGATCCCCGACGCGGTGGAGGGCGGGATGCGCCTCTACGCGAACGCGTCGGTGCGGCGGCTCGAGACGAGCGGGCGGAGGGTCACCGCGGTGCACGTCGAGGTGCTGGACCCCGAGAAGGACGCGCCCACCGGCCGGCGGCTGGTCGTGCGTCCGAAGGTGACGGCGGTCTGCGCGGGCGCCATCAACTCCCCGGCGCTGCTGCTCCGGTCGGAGCTGACGGGCGGCGGTCGCGTGGGGCTGCGGACCTTCATCCATCCGGTGGTGCTGATGGTGGCGGAGTTCGACGAGCCGATCGAGGGCTACGCGGGGGCCCCGCAGTCGGTCTACTCGCACCACTTCATCGACCGCGGCGAGCGGATGGGCTTCTTCCTCGAGGTGGCGCCGACCTATCCGCTGGCGGCAGCTGCCACCTCCACGGCCTTCGGCACGCGGCACCAGGCGCTGATGGAGCGCCTCCCGCACCTGCAGGCGAGCTTCGCCGGGGGACTCGACGGGGCGCTCGACGGCGACGAGGGCGGGCGCGTGGCGCTGCACCCCGACAGCGCTCGGCGCGTACGCGTGAGCTACCCCTTCGGCCCGCTCCAGGCGGAGATGTACCGGACGGCCTGCAAGGAGCTGGCGAAGCTTCAGCTCGCCGCCGGGGCCCGGCGCGTACATTCGCTACACCACGAGCCGGTGGAGCTCACCTCCGTCGCGGACCTGCCGAAGCTGGACGCCGCGCCGTGGGAGAACCTTCGGCTGCGCGTGGTGACCGCGCACCTGATGGGGGGCTGCACGATGGGCCGCGACCCGGCGAAGTCGGTCGTGGATTCGCGCCTGCGGTATCACACGCTCGACAACCTCTTCGTCGTGGACGGGTCCGCGTTGCCAACGGGTCTCGGCGTGAACCCGCAGCTTACGATCTTCGGTCTGGCGCGCTTTGGGGCGCAGCACGTGGCGGCCGCCGTCTGAGCGTGGTTGCTGCGGTCCGAGCGTGGCCGCTGCGGTCCGAGCGGCGCGACCGCGCGACCGCGAACCGACCGTGGTTGCCGCGAACCGACCGTGGTTGGACCGCGAACCGACCGTGGTTGCCGCGAACCGACCCGCGAACCGACCCGCGAACCGACCGTGGTTGCACACCGCTCACCGCGGACCGTGGTTGCGCGCGCGACCGCGAACCGACGGTGGTCGCGCGCGCAACCACGGTCGGTTCGAGGTTCACGCACATCGCGCAACCACGGTCGGGTTCGAGGTTCGGTTCGAGGTTCAACGGTCGGGTTCGAGGTTCATGCTACCGAGCGTGCGCGGTCCCATCCGCCATGGACCGGGGGGTGGCCATCACTTGAGCCCGTCAACACAAGGATCTTCGCGTAGAGCAGCGAGACGCGACTGGCACACTTTGTGCTCGGATGCCGGTCGGAGGCTGCACAATGCAAACTCGCGCGATGCCCATTCTTCTTCTGCTCTCTCTAGCGGGACCTGCCGAAGCCTCCGGCTCAAGAACACCTGCAGGACTGGTGGGGGTGGCGCGTCGAGCGCAAGCCGCTTGGAGACTGTCCACCGAGTACCGGCAGACCGGAAGGAAGGTTCATCTCATCAAGAGCCTGATGGTCAGGGCCAAGGACACGCTCGGCATCCTGGTCGGCCACGCCCTCAAGGATTGCGCCCATGAAGGGCGTTTCATGAAGAAGATCATGCCTGAGGCCCTGGCCGCGCAGGCGGTGAAGCGTGGACTGGCGGGACCGTCAACGGCGTTCTCGAGCACCTACGATCCCCAGTTCGGCGGCATTCTCGCGAGACTGAATCTCGACTGGACTGTCAACACGGCTGATTGGGCCTACCGCGTCGTGCTGCCTCGAGGAGCGGTTGTGCAGATACGCGGGGGCTGGACGCTGGTTGGCTGGAGAACCTACTACCTCTACCAGGGGCAGCAGTATGTGACCCCGATGCCGGTGGCAAACAATCAGTGGACGACAGTCTACGACGCTGGCCGGTAGGCGAGGCGCCGCCCCCCTCCTGGGTCGGTACTCGCGCAAGGCCCTGACTCCCAGCGCAGAACGCGGGAGCGGCCTCCCGGAGCCCGAAGATCGCCAGAACTCGCCCTCCGGACCCGAGGGCCACGGCACGGGACCGGTTCCCCCAGCGCGTTGCTTCTCCTCGGCGCCCTGAGCATGGATTTGTTCCTCGCGCGCGACGGCTCAGTGGCGCGCATCACTCACGTGGGCGCGCCGCGCATCTGCGTCGTGAGCGAGGGTCTGGTCAAACGCCTGACCTACGTTCGTGGCATCGACCACCTCGCCGTCGAGGTCGATGCAGCGCTGGCTACAGCGACCAATTGACGCCGAGCTGGAGCGCTCCTTCGCCGACGACCAGATACCCATGATGCAGCGTCGCCCCGGCTTCCGCACCGAGCAGCAGGTGCTTCCAGAGAGTGAAGCGGACGCCGAGCTTGCCAGTGTTGATGAAGTAGCTATCGGGGATGAGGAACAAGCACTTGTCCCCGAGATAGAGCTCGAAGTAGCTCCAGCGGCGGCCAATCGTGAAGCCCCCGAGCACCGTGCCCTGCGACCTCCACGCGCTCGTCCAGGCCGACGCGAAGCCACCGCCCGCGGCGAGCGCCAGCGCTACGCCGTGCTTCTCCGAGGACAGCACGCCGAACCGCACTTGGGCCAGCGCGGAATAGACCTCGTACTGGGCGCCGAGCTCGAGCCAGTTCGTCACACCGACCGCTCCCTGCACCGCGCCGAGCACTTCTGGCAACGTGTTGCCGGTGATTGCGGCGGAAATCTCGAACTGCCCCTTGCTCAAGGTGTCCGCCGAGCGCAGCAACGAATACGTCCCGCAGCCGGTCGTTGTCGAGCAGCAACAGGCAGCGAGCGCCAGCGACAGTGCGCGTGTCTCAGAAACTCGCACCCGCGTCATCTCCCGTTGTGCATACGAGGAGGGCTCCGTCGAGAAACTCGGGCGACAGGGGCGCAATCTGACAACCTCATTATCTCATACCACGCTGTCGCCACGGAACGGTCTCCCTTCCCGAGCGAGCCCGTGCGCAACGCGGCGCCCCCCTTCACCTCGTGCGACTGGAGCTGGGCTTGTTTCGAAAACTAGACACCCGTTGAATGGTGGATACGCCGGCGAGGATGGTTCAGGGGACGAAGGCACGGCGGGCGCGGCGAGACGGACGCGCTGTGCGAGAGCCTCCTGGCGTCACCTCTGGCCTCGGTGAGCGATCGGCTGCGGGTGTTGAGATCCCGCGCGCGCGACTGAGCAAGCGTGTACGATGAAGGCTTCATGTGGAAAGCGGCCGAAGGCTCTACCCAGCGTCTGCTGCAGCTCTGCGGCGCATACTTTTTTTTCTACGTCATCTTCGGTGTGGCCACCAAGTGCTTCACCGGGAAGACCGCCCTGTTCACGCCGGCGATGGGCGACATGGAGTTCCTGGTCTGGTCGACGCTGGGCGGGAACGCTGTTTGCCTGGCCGTCATCGCGACCGCTGGATGGTGGCGCGATCCGCGCGCTTCTGCCCGGCGGCGTGGGCCGCTCGGTCTGCCCCGCGAGTTCCTCTACATCGTCCCCTCCGGCGTGTGCACGGCGGTGGTCATCCCCACGACCACCCTGATGTACATGCTGCTCAAGTCGGTCATGGTGGCCATGGTCATCATGCGAGCCAGCGTGATCGTGATCAGCCGCCTGGTCGACGAGCTCCAGGTCCGACAGGGGATCCTCAAGAAGCGGGTGGTCTGGGAGGAGAACGTCGCGGTGCTCTTCGCGGTGGCGGCCGCCGGCACCCAGATCTTCCTCGCCAAGAGCGATGATTTCGACTTCCTCACGAACACCGCGGCGCTGATCGTCCTGTGCTCCTACATCAGCGCCTACGCCGTGCGCATCTACATCATGAACTACTACAAGAACACCCGGCCTCCCGGCGCGCCGCTCAACAACAAGTGGTTCTTCTCCATCGAGCAGGTTTCGGCCAGCGTGGCCATCGCCGGCGTCACCGGGCTCCTCATCGTGGCCGGCGGGCAGGTGCGGCCCATCGTGGCCATGCGTCAGGCCGTGAGCGCGCCGCATGATCAGTGGTCGCTGGCCATCCTGGCCGGCGTGATCTACGGGATGGTGGCCTTCTTCTCGGTCTTCATCTTCATGTTCAAGGGCCGCACCGCGACCTTTGCCGGGCTGGTCAACCGCATGACCTCGCTCGTCGCCGGGACCACGGCGACCCTCCTCTCGCACCTCATCTTCGGAGGCCGATTCCCGAGCGGCGCCGACTGGTCGTCCTTGGGGCTGGTGCTGACCGCGGTGGTGTTCCTGGCCCGCGCCGAGCGTCGGCGCGTCCCCGAGTTGGCCCAGACATCCGAGGCCACGGCCAAGGGTACCGACGCAAATGGCGCCGGGTAACCGGAACCCGACCCGCTGAGTGCCGGCGCGTCCCCGAGTTGGCCCAGACATCCGAGGCCGCGGCCAAGGGTACCGACGCCAACCCCCCCGAACCCGACCGTGGTTGATGAACCCCCGGCCGCGAACCCGGCCGCGAACCCGACCGTGGTTGACTAGCGCGCGAACCCGACGGCGAACCGCGAACCCGACCGTGGTTGTGCTGCGAAGCTGCAAACCCGACCGGCTGCGTAACCTGCGGACCGTGGTTGCCAATCCGCGCAACCAGTTAGGGCAAACCTGACCCGCGAATCCGGCCGTGGTTGCCGCCGCCCTCGCGGCGCCGCCCCCGGTCGATCTTGTGTCGCTCCCTAAACGTGAAACGGAGTGCTTCGCGACGGCTATGATGGTGAAAGCAGGACTGCGCTACGGCAAACGTATTCCGGTGAGAACGAAGTTGCACATGCGCCACGACGGATGCGGTTCCGTCCGCCCGAACGAGCCCGAGGGAACGGTGAGTATGGGCGATGGTCAGGTCATTTCGACGACGCGCACGCCCGCGTGGAGATGAAGCGCATAGGTTCCCGCCGGAAAGAGGACCTCGCGAACCCCTGCGCGCCA